>CAYZKD010000001.1:0-72243 GCA_964479375.1 uncultured Candidatus Saccharibacteria bacterium
CTGGCAGTTCTATCAAAAAACAAACAAAGTGTTACCTATGTACCCGTCTCATGCAAGTTATTGACATTCATTTTTGATTCTGATAATCTATAAAACTATACAAGGGCGACAGCGCTGAACTATTTTGTTATGCCAACCATTAACCAATTACTAAGGAAAAAAAGAAAAAAGACCAAAGCCAAAGCAACGGCTCCGGCTTTAAAATACGGTTTTAATACCTTAAAGAATAAGCCCAGCAAGTACAACTCTCCTTTTAAGAGGGGAGTTTGTGTTAAAGTATTCACTGTTACTCCCAAGAAACCGAACTCAGCATTGAGAAAGGTGGCCAGAGTAAGATTAAGCAACGGAACAGAGGCGACAGCCTATATCCCGGGAGAGGGACACAACCTTCAAGAGCACTCTGTGGTTCTGTTGAGAGGAGGAAGGGTGAAAGATCTTCCCGGCGTCAGGTACCACGTGGTGAGGGGCGTTTTGGATACGGGAGGAGTAGAAGACAAAAAACAGTCAAGAAGCAAATACGGAGCCAAAAAAGCGAATAAATAACTATGCCCAGCTCCAAAGAGATTAAAAAACATCCCATAATTCCAGATCCTGTCTTCGAAGACGAGACAGTAGCCAAGTTTATAAACTATATTTTGAGAAAAGGAAAGAAGACAACCGCCAGAAAGATTGTCTATAAATCCTTTGATATTATCAAAAAAAAGACCAAGCAGGACCCTGTTGAAGTGTTCAAAAAGGCGATCGAAAACGTTACTCCTTCTTTGGAGGTAAAACCCAAGAGAGTGGGAGGGGCCACTTATCAGGTTCCTACAGAAGTAACGGGAAAGAGGGGATTGGCGCTTTCTCTCAGGTGGGTTATCCAGGGGGCTAAGACTAAAAAAGGAAAGTCTTTAGCCGATGGTTTGGCCCAGGAGATTATGGATGCTGCCAAAAATGAAGGTGGGGCTATAAGAAAAAAACAAAACATGCATCGTATGGCAGAAGCCAACAGAGCGTTTGCCCACTTTGCCTGGTAATTGAAACACTATGCCGAGACAATATCCAATAGAAAGAGTCAGGGATATAGGAATTATCGCCCATATTGATGCCGGGAAGACAACTGTTACCGAGCGGGTTCTTTTTTATACTGGGATTTCCCATAAAATAGGAGAGGTTCATGACGGAGCGGCTATTATGGACTGGATGGAGCAGGAAAAAGAAAGAGGCATTACCATAACTTCAGCCGCCACAACTTGTTTTTGGGTTCCCAGCGATCAGGAGAAAAAGAAAGAAAACGAATACAGAATAAATATTATAGATACCCCCGGCCATATCGACTTTACGGTAGAAGTCCAGAGATCTTTAAGGGTTTTGGACGGAGCTGTGGTGGTTTTTGACGGAGTAGCCGGCGTTGAACCTCAGTCTGAGACCGTCTGGCATCAGGCAAACAAGTACCAGGTTCCCCGAATTTGCTATATCAACAAACTGGACAGAACAGGGGCTTCTTTTGAGAAAAGCTTTAATTCTATTTTAGAAAAACTTACTCCCAGCGCAGTTTCTCTTCAGATTCCCATTGGAGGAGAGTCAAAACACGAAGGCGTAGTGGATTTGATTAAAATGAAAGCCGTTAAATTTGAAGGAGACTTTGGCCAGATAATCAAAGAAGAAGAGATCCCGGACAATCTTAAAGAAAAAGCCCAGCAATGGAGAGATAAAATGATAGAGAAGATTGTAGCAGAAGACGAATCTCTTTTGGAAAGATATCTTGGGGGAGAAGAAATCTCAGAAGAAGAAATAAAGAAAACCTTGAGACAGGCAACCATCAGCTACAAACTGGTTCCTGTGCTTTGCGGGTCTGCTCTGAAGAACAAGGGAACTCAGCGTCTGCTAGATGCTGTAGTCGATTATCTTCCTTCGCCGCCTGAAAGGCCTCCGGTAGAAGGCATAAAACCCAAGACAGAAGGAGCAGATGTCAGAAAGGCAGAGGACGCAGAGCCCTTTTCTGCCTTGGTGTTTAAGATAGCGGCAGATCCCTACGTAGGGACGCTAGCTTATTTTAGGGTATATTCTGGGACCCTGACCAAGGGATCTTACGCCTACAATCCTATTACCGGAGAGAAAGAGAGAATAGGAAGAATCATCAGGATGCATTCTGCAGAAAGAGAAGAAGTGGAAGAAGTTTACGCAGGAGATATTGCAGCCACCGTGGGTTTAAAGAACACCAAGACGGGGGACACCCTTTGCGATGAGAAAAACCCCATTATTTTAGAGAAAATAGAGTTTCCAGAGCCCGTTATCTCCATCAGGGTAGAGCCTAAATCCAAAGAAGACCAGGAAAAAATGGCTGTTGCTCTTCAGAGGTTGGCCGAGGAAGACCCTACTTTCAGGGTTAGGGGAGATATTGAAACCGGAGAAACAATAATTTCCGGCATGGGGGAGCTTCATCTCGACGTTATTATCGACAGAATGAAAAGAGAGTTTAGGGTGGAAGCCAACGTTGGCAGACCCCAGGTTGCCTACAGAGAAACTATTAAACAAGAAGCCGAAGCAGAAGGAAAATATATCAAACAGTCAGGCGGAAGAGGTCAATACGGCCATGTAGTATTGAAGATTATTCCCAAAGAGAGAGGGGAGGGATTTGAGTTTGAGAATCAGATTAAAGGAGGATCTATCCCCCAAGAGTTTATTCCCGCAGTGGAGAAAGGGATAAAAGAGGCCATGAACAACGGAGTGGTTGCAGGATACCCCATAATTGACTTTCAAAGCGTTCTTCTTGACGGGTCTTTTCACGAGGTTGACTCTTCAGAAAACGCTTTTAAGATTGCTGGATCTATGGCTTTTCAAGCAGCGGCCAAAAAGGCAAATCCTGTGCTATTGGAGCCCGTTATGCAGTTGGAGGCAATAGCCCCTGCTGAGTTTTTTGGAGATATTGTAGGAGATCTTTCTTCCAGAAGAGGGAGAATAGAAGAGACTTCAGACAGATTGACCATGAAAGTGATTGACGCCAGAGTCCCCTTGTCTGAAATGTTTGGTTATGCTACGGTATTAAGGTCTTTGACTGAGGGCAGAGGCAACTTTACCATGCAATTCGACAAATATCAGGAAGTGCCGGGTAATATCACCCAGGAAATAATCGAAGGCAAAAGGCGCTAAGCGCTTGACTAGTTTGTCTTTAAGTTATATAAAGGTTGTACGTCCCAAAAAAGGGTTGACTTCGTTTCAAAAATCCATTAAGGTAATAACATAAATAAACAAGTATAAGTCGTTAACTAAGCAGACGGTCGCTTGCTGTCTGCTGAATAAATAAATATGGCAGAAAAAGAGAAATTTGAAAGGGGGAAACCCCATATCAACATTGGAACCATTGGTCACGTAGACCACGGGAAAACAACATTAACAGCAGCCATCCTTCATGTTTTGCATTTGAAAGGACTTGTTTCTGTTGAAAAACCCGTTGATCAGATTGATGCTGCTCCGGAAGAGAAGACAAGAGGGCTTACTATTGCTGTTTCTCATCTTGAGTATCAGACAGAGAATAGACATTACGCCCATATTGATTGCCCGGGGCATGCAGACTACATTAAAAACATGATTACAGGGGCCGCTCAGATGGATGGTGCCGTTTTAGTGGTATCAGCAGCCGACGGGCCTATGCCCCAAACCAGAGAGCATATTCTCTTGGCTCGTCAGGTAGGAATTCCTTCAATTGTTGTTTTTCTGAATAAAACAGACCAGGTTGACGACAAAGAAATGATTGACTTGGTTGAATCTGAGGTGAGGGAGCTTCTGACTAAATACGAATTTCCCGGGAATGATGTTCCTATAATAAAAGGTTCTGCTTTGAAAGCCTTGGATGTCGGGTCTGCAGAAGACGAGGCTGCCCAGCCCATTATTGAATTGCTGAAAGCCTTGGATGAATATATCCCAGAGCCTAAGAGAGACGTAGATAAGCCTTTCTTAATGGCTATTGAAGATGTCTTTTCCATTGAGGGTCGGGGTACAGTGGCCACGGGCAGAATTGAAAGAGGAAAGACTCATCCCAATGACGAGGCAGAATTAGTTGGAATGAAAGACACCCAGAAAGTAGTAGTGGTGAGCGTGGAAATGTTTAACAAAATGCTTGATGAGGGCGTGGCAGGGGACAACGTAGGCATCCTGCTTCGCGGGCTAAAAAAAGAAGACGTTGAGAGGGGACAGGTTTTAGCAGCCCCGGGTTCTGTGACTCCTCATACTGAATTTGAGGCCGAAGTGTATGTTCTCACTAAAGAAGAAGGGGGCCGCCATACACCTTTCTTTAACGGGTACAAGCCCCAGTTTTACATCAGAACTACTGACGTGACAGGCAGCGTGACGCTTCCAGAGGGAACTGAAATGGTTATGCCGGGAGATACAGTCAAATTTACGGCCAAATTAATTGTTCCGGTAGCCCTTGAAGAGCAGCAGAGATTTGCTATTAGGGAGGGAGGAAAGACGGTTGCCTCCGGCGTAGTTACTAAGATAATGAAGTAAAAAATGCGAGGCGCCAAACAGGATTCTGCTTGGCGCCTTGTTTAATAGTCCGTTTTCTGAAATGCCGACAAAACAGAAGAAAGCAACAGAAGAAAAAGTGAAGTCTCGACTTAGAATTAAGTTGAGATCTTACGACTATAAGGTCATTGATAACAGCGCGCGGCAGATTGTAGATACTGCCCAAAGACACGGCGTAGAAGTGGTGGGGCCTGTTCCTCTTCCTACAGAAACCCACAAGTACACCGTTAACAGATCTTCTTTTGTGCATAAAAAAAGCAAGGAGCAGTTTGAAATGAGAATCCATAAAAGATTAATTGATATTCTGAACCCAGACAACAATATTATAGATGCATTGATAAATCTAACCCTTCCTTCGGGTGTAGACATAGAGATCAAGACTTAGCAATAATGAAAATATTATTTTTATTTAGAGCGCAGGGTTCGAACTGATCATCTCTCTGGCTTTCCCAAAGGCGTTAACATTTTACCTCATCTGCGCGAGTTTTCCTCGGGACGAGGCACCAAGGCATCGCCTCCTCAAAAGAACTCGCAAATCTGAAGCAAAATCTTAGCGCTCAGAGGATGGTAGTTCAAATCCTGCACTCTTTTCATTATCCAAAATAGCCATGGAAAAAGGCCGGGCTATGCCCGGTTTTCAGTTATCAGTATTATGAAATCGATTCTAGGTTTAAAATTAGGCATATCTCAAATGACAGATGACAAGGGAAATATTGTTCCTGTTACCCTAGTAGAGGCTGGGCCCTGTTATGTTACTCAGATAAAGACGAAAGAAAGGGACGGCTATTTTGCAGTTCAAATGGGGTTTAAGGAAAAAAAGAGCAACAAGCCCATGAGAAATCATTTTCAAAAGTCAGGCAAAAGCCCCAGATTTGTAAAAGAATCCAGGGTTTCGGAAGACCAGGCCAAGGAGATGAAACCGGGAGACGAGGTGAATATTTCAGAGTTTGTCAAGGGCGACAAGGTGAAGGTAACAGGAATTTCCAAAGGAAAAGGATACGCAGGAGTAATAAAAAGATGGGGTTTTTCCCTGCAGCCTGCCACTCACGGAACCAAAGACACCTATCGGGCCCCCGGCTCCATAGGGTCTGCTTTTCCTCAGAGAGTAATAAAGGGAAGAAGAATGGCAGGAAGGCACGGTTCTGAGAAAAAAACAATAAAGAATTTAGAAATAATAGAGGTAGATCAAGACAACAGCCTAATTGTTATTAAGGGAGCAGTTCCCGGAAGAAAAGGAACATTATTAGAGATAAAAGGATAGTTAGTATGGAAGTTAAAGTTTACAACCAAGAAGGAAAAGAAATGGGAAAAGCAAATTTGGCTAAGGAAATTTTTGAGGTGTCCTTAAATTCGGACCTTCTTCACCAGGTGGTTGTTTTTCAAAGAGCAAACAGAAGGCAGAAATCGGCCAGAGCAAAAGGCAGGGCGGAAGTGAGGGGAGGAGGAAGAAAACCCTGGCGTCAAAAAGGGACGGGGAGAGCAAGACACGGATCTATTCGTTCTCCTCTTTGGAAAGGAGGAGGCGTAACTTTCGGGCCTACGGAAGAGAGAAAAATTAAGAGAACAATTCCCAAGAAGATGAGAAGAAAGGCTCTTTTTATAGCCCTGTCCTCTAAGGCAAAAGACAAGGAAATAATAGTTTTAGACAAAATAGGAATGGAGAGAGGGAAAACCAAAGACTTTGTCGGGATTTTGAATAATCTGAAAATAGCCGATAATAGTTTGTTGCTGGTTACTCCGGAAAAAGAAGAAAAACTAATTAAGGCTTCTCGCAATATCCCGGGCAAGAAGACCGTTAGAGCAGAAGACCTGAATGCCTTGGACGTTTTAAGTTTTAAGAATATAATGATGCCCAAACAGTCATTAAAAGCCATTAAGGATAATTTTGTTAAATAACCATGGCTTTTCTAGACGTTTTTAAAAAAAAGAAAGAGAAAGAGAAAAAGCCTGTTGAAAAGTCTTATCAGAAAAAGAAAGAGAAAGCCAAAATAGAGCCTGCAAGAGCCAAGAGGTCTCTGTCTGCCAGACAGGTCCGGATGATTAAGTTTCCCCACATAACAGAAAAAAGCAGTGAATTGGCAGAAGAGAACAAGTACGTTTTCCGGGTGGAAGACTGGGCCAATAAAAGCGAGATAAAGAAGGCGATAGAAAGAATTTACGGAGTGGGCATTATCGGCGTGGCCGTGATTAATATCCCTCCCAAAGAACGAAGATTGGGGAGGTATACGGGCTGGAAAAAGGGATTTAAAAAGGCGGTTGTTCAAGTTAAGAAAGGCCAGAAAATAGAAATAATGCCTCATTAACGATGGCAAAGCAGAAATTAGACAAAAAACAGCCAGAAAAGAGTTTGCTGGTTTCTCAAAAAAAGAACGCAGGAAGGAATAATGCAGGAAGAGTTACTGTCAGACACAGAGGAGGGGGCGCCAAGCGCCTTTACCGTAGGGTTGATTTTGGCCAAGAAAAACAAGGGCAAAAAGCAAAAGTTATAGCCTTGGAATATGATCCCAACAGAACCTCTTTTCTTATTTTGCTGCAGTACGAAGACGGGAGTAAAAGGTATAGAATAGCGCCCAGAGAGATTAGCAAGGGAGAGGAGGTGATTTGTCAGGAAAAGACGGAGATTAAACCGGGCAACAGAATGAAATTAAAAAATGCACCTGTAGGGACTTTAGTGTTTAACATTTCTTTGAGGCCCGAGGGCAAGGGAAAAATAATACGCTCTGCAGGAGGATCGGCCAAAGTATTGGCCCACGAAGGGAAATATACCGATTTAGTTATGCCTTCTACAGAAGCGAGAAAGATCTTATCCGAATGCTATGCTACAATAGGGACAGTTTCCAACCCTGAAAAAAGATACCAAAAGATAGGAAAGGCGGGAAGAGTAAGATTGAAAGGCAAGAGACCGACGGTTAGGGGGTCTGCTATGAGCCCTGTGGCCCATCCCCATGGCGGCGGAGAGGGAAAGGCCCCGATTGGCTTGAAATATCCAAAAACTCCCTGGGGCAAGCCTGCTCGCGGAGTGCAGACAAGGAAGAAGAAATGGACAGATAAATTAATAATAAAAAGAAGAAAAAAGAAGAAAAATAGATAAATATGGCTAGATCGCTTAAAAAAGGCCCGTATATTGATGAGAATCTGATAAATAAGGTGAAGAATTCCAAGTTGGGCGATAAGATAAAGACTTGGTCCAGACAATGTACCATAGTGCCGGAAATGGTGGGTTTTAATTTTGGCGTTTATAACGGCAAAGAATTTGTAGATGTGAGCGTAACAGAAGATATGGTCGGCCACAAACTTGGGGAGTTTTCTCCCGCTACCAAATTCTCCAGGCACGGAGGCAGAATACAGAGAGAAATAGAGAAAAAGCCCGCCTCCGGCGGTCCGCCAGAAAAATCTAAATAATTTGATTTATGCAAGTTAATGCCCGCTTAAAACATCTTAGGGTGGCGCCCAGGAAAGTAAGGCTTGTTGCCGATGTGATCAGGAACAAAAAGGCAGAAGAAGCCCAGAACATTTTGAGTTTTACGGTCAGGAAAGCAGCAAAACCCATGCTTGATTTGGTTAATTCTGCCCTGGCTAACGCTCAGAACAATTTTCAACTTGACTCTAAAAATTTATACATTTCCAAGATAATGGTTGGCGAGGGGCCTAAACTGAAAAGATGGAAACCCCGGGCGAGGGGACAGGCGGGAGCAATCCAGAAAAAAACATCGCATATAACTTTGGTTTTAGATGAAGTCAGGGCTAAGTCCGAAAAGAAAAAAAGCAAGGAAAAGCCAGAAGTAGTAAAGAGGCCGGGGACAGATATTAAAGATGCTATAAAGGAGCCTCCGAAAGAGAAGAAAAAAAAGGAGTTCAAAAAGCAGGATAAAGGTTTTAAGAAACCCAAACAGGCTTCAGGAGCAGGCCCTAGAATTTTTAGGAGAAAATCTATATAATTAATATTTATGGCACACAAAGTTGATCCAAAAACATTTAGGACGAGAAGGATTTCTGATTGGAAGACCCGTGCTTTTTATGAGAATCCTGCCAGATACCTTGAAGAAGATTTTGTAATAAGAGAATTTTTAAAAGAAAAACTGGAAAAGTTTGGATTGGAGGAGATAGAGATTGAAAGATCCGCAGCCAAGCTTAGTATTATAATCACCAGTTCTCGCCCCGGTCTGATAATCGGCAGAGGGGGAGAGGGCGTAGAGATCATAAAAAAAGGACTGGAAGAAAAACTGAATAAGATTTCCAAACATCCTTGGCAGAAAGACAAGGGAAGAAAAAAAAGAGAAGGAGATAAAAGAGAAATGAAGATAGAGATCAAAGAGATTAAAAATCCCTGGGTCTCTGCCAGCTTGACAGCCCAGTGGGCCGCTTCCCAATTGGAGAAGAGAATGGCTTATAGAAGGGTTTTAAAGCAGGCCCTGAGCAAGATGGTGGCCAACAAAGAGGTTAAGGGAGCAAGGATAGAGTTGTCGGGACGCCTTAATGGTGCCGAAATTGCAAGAAGGCAATGGGTCGCTTCGGGCAACCTTCCCTTGCAGACCCTAAGGGCCGACATTGACTATGCCAAGCACATAGCAAGATGTTCTTACGGGGTGATTGGAATAAAAGTTTGGATTTATAAAGGAGAATTATTCTAAGACTATGGCCCTTTTAATGCCTAAAAAAGTAAAACATAGGAAACAAAGACAGAGAGCGCATAAGGGAAAGGACAAAAAAGCCACGGAACTCCACTTTGGAAATTGGGGGCTTAAGGCAATGACTGAAAGATGGATTACTTCCAGCCAGATCGAGGCTGCCAGAAGAAGCATTATCAGATATCTGAAAAAGGGAGGGAAGGTTTGGATAAGAGTATTTCCCAATAAAGCAGTGAGCAAGAAAGGAACAGAGGTGCCCATGGGAGGGGGCAAGGGAGCTGTCGACCACTATGTTTATCCTGTGAGAAAAGGGAGAATTCTTTTCGAAGTAAGCGGTATCCCGGAAGCAGAAGCCAGCGAGGCGTTGAGAAAAGCAGGAAACAAACTGCCGCTAAAAACAAAGTTTGTCAAAAGATAAATGAAAACCAAAGAATTAAGACAAAAAAATAAAAAGGAGATGCGGCAGACACTTCGCAATTTAAGAGAAAAATTAAGGCAGCTAAGGTTTGATCTTTCTGCTGGGAAAGTAAAGAATGTTAAAGAATTGAGGGAGATTAAGAAAGATATTGCCAAAACCCTTACTGTTTTAAATGAAAAAGAATAATTATGCCTAAAAAAAGATTAACAGGAACAGTCGTTTCCAATAAAATGAACAAAACCCTGGTTGTGGAGGTTGAACGAAAAAAAGAACACCCAAAGTATAAGAGAAAGTACCGGGTTGGAAAAAGATACAAGGCCCACTATGAAAATGGAGAGTTTAAAGTTGGAAGCAGGGTTGTGATAGAGGAGTGTCCTCCCAAGAGCAAAGATAAAAAATGGAGAGTGGTTCAGGGTGATCCTTCCTTGGAAGAGCAGTCCGGTAACCCAGATAATTAATTATGATTCAGACTCAGACAAAATTGAAAGTGGCAGATAATTCAGGGGCAAAGATTATAGAATGCATTAAGGTGTTGGGGTCAAGCAGAAAAAGGTATGCTCAGTTAGGGGACATTATCGTAGCCGCTGTCAAAGAGGCAGATCCCAGGAGGCCGGTCGAGAAACATCAGGTAGTTAAGGCAGTAATAGCCAGACAAAAAAAGCCTTTTAGGAGAAAGAATGGCTTTTACATATCTTTTGACGAGAACGCGGCCGTGGTTTTAGGGAACAACAAAGAACCCAAAGGGGGGAGAATTTTCGGTCCCATTGCCAAGGAATTAAGAGAAAAGGGATTCGAGAAAATAACTAATTTAGCAAAAGACATTGTTTAAAATGCATATTCGCAAAGGCGACAAAGTTTTAGTGGTCGCGGGGAAAGACAAAGGAAGAAAGGGCAAGGTGATAGATGTTTTTCCGAAACAAGGCAAGATTTCTGTCGAAGGTCTTAATTTAAAGAAGAAAAGCATTAAGCCGAAAAAGTCTGGGGAGAAGGGACAGATAGTCCAGGCTCCTGCTCCGGTTATTTCTTCAAACGTGAAGGTTGTCTGTAGCAAGTGCGGCAAGCCCACTCGAGTGGGTTACAAAAAAGAAGGAGATAATAAATACAGGGTTTGCAAGAAATGCAAGGAGGCAATAGACAGTTAATTATGAAAAAGGCAATTACCCTGACACCCGGTTTAAGAAACCTCTCGGTTTTTTACTTTTTTCCGACACAGGGTAATCGCCATAATTAAAAAATTATGGGTAACATAAAGGAAAAATACCAAAAAGAGGCAGTTCCTCAAATAATGAAAGAGGAGAAAGTAAAAAGTCCCATGGCAGTCCCCGCTATTGAAAAAGTGGTAGTGAGCACTGGTTTTGGCAAAAAAGTTGCCGGCCTGGGCTCAGACGCGCAGAAGAAGACTTCTTCTTCTATTGCCAAAGACCTTTCCTTGATTACAGGCCAGTACCCCGTGTTGAATAATGCGAGGAGGGCCATTTCCAGTTTTAAATTAAGAAAAGGAATGCCAGTGGGCGCTTCGGTTGTTTTAAGGGGAGAAAAAATGTACGATTTTCTGGAGAGGGTTATTAACATAGCTCTCCCCAGATCCCGAGATTTTAGCGGGATCCCCTTGAAATCTTTTGATAGGGAGGGTAACCTTACTATACCAGTAAAAGAACATACTGTTTTCCCCGAAATTTTACCTGAAGACTCTAAGGTTTCTTTCGGCTTGGAAATAACAGTAGTTACTACTGCTAATAAAAAAGAAGGGGGCGTAAAATTGCTGAGATTATTGGGCTTTCCTCTTAGAAAAGAAGAATTATAAATATGGCTAAAGAGTCGCAAATAGCAAAATCAAATAAAAAACCGAAATATAGCACCAGGGTAGTAAGGCGTTGCTTTAGGTGTGGAAGAAAGAGGGGCTATATGAGGAAATTCGGTTTGTGCAGGATATGCTTTAGGGAAATGGCAAATAAAGGAGAAATCCCCGGGATTAAAAAATCATCTTGGTAAATTATTTATGACAGATCCAGTATCAGATATGCTAAACAGAATAAGGAATGCCCAGGCAGTTTGTGCGCCGTCAGTGCCGGTTCCCTTTTCTAATTTTAAATATCAAATAGCAAAGGTTTTAGAAAAAGAGGGGTACGTCAAGAAAGTAGAGAGAAAAGGAAAAAAGCCCGATAAAACGATCAAGATTGATTTGAAATACATAAAAGACCCTTCTTCAATAATGCCTGCTCCGTTTATCAATGGTCTAAAAAAAACCTCAAAGCCGGGACAGAGAATCTATGCCTCCAGCAAGGATATGAGAACCACTAAGGGTAAACTTTCTCAATTGATTGTGACTACCTCCGAGGGAGCAATGACAGCAAGAGAGGCTAAAAAGAAAAATGTTGGAGGAGAAATAATTTTTGAGATCTGGTAATTATGTCTAGAATAGGAAAAAAACCAATATCAATTCCCGAAGGGGTGGAAGTTCAGAAAGAAGGAGAAAAAATAAAAGTAAAAGGCTCTAAAGGAGAATTAGAGAGGGCTGTTAACCCTGAAATCAGGGTTGAAATAAAAGAAAACCGGATATCGGTTATTCCTCAGGGAGAAACCAAAAAAACAAAAGCCCTCTGGGGTTTAAACAGGGCCCTTATTGCCAATATGGTCCAAGGAGTCACCAATGGTTTTGAAAAGAAACTGGAAATAGAAGGAGTGGGTTATAAGGCAAGGATGGAGGGCAATGATTTGATAATCGAGGTTGGATTTTCCCATCCCGTAAAAATTGCTGCCCCTGAAGGAATTAATTTTTCCGTAGTAAAAAATATTATAACCGTTTTTGGCATAGAGAAAGACAAGGTGGGACAGTTGGCAGCCAAAATAAGAAGAGTTAAGCCGCCAGAGCCTTATAAAGGCAAGGGCATTAGATATCAAGGCGAGAAAATTAGAAGAAAGGCCGGCAAAAAAGCAGCAGCGTCTGAAGGAGAATAATTATGACAGTTAATACAAAGACCAAAAGAAAAAGAAGACACAGGGCGTTGAGGCAAAAAATAAAGGGGGTAGCCGGCCGGCCGCGCCTTTGCGTTTTTAGGTCTTCAAAGCATATATATGCTCAATTAGTTGACGACCAGAAAAGGAAGACTCTTCTTTCTGCTTCGGACAAGGAGATCGGGAAGAAGAGATCCCCTAAGGATTATTCCGGGAAAAAGGGGAAAGCATACGTTGTCGGACAAATAATAGCCCAGAAATCTCAGGATAAGGAAATAAAGGAAGCGGTTTTTGACAGAGGAGGGTACAAATACTGTGGTAGAGTCAAGGCCTTGGCAGAAGGAGCCAGAAAAGAAGGTCTAAGGTTCTAAATATGCAAAATACTAAAAAAATGCCTAAAAGAAGGTTTGAAAAAAAGGACGAGTTTGAGTCCAAGCTTTTAGACTTAGCCAGAATCGCCAGGATGACAGCAGGCGGAAGACGTTTTAGGTTCAGGGCCCTTGTTATAGTAGGAAACATGAAGGGCAAAGTTGGTTTTGGCATAGCAAAAGGGGAGGATGTTTCTCAAGCCGTGGAAAAAGCGACCAAAAAAGCAAAAAAGGATCTGGTGGAGGTGCCCATTGTGGAAGACACTATTCCTTGCCAAGTGGAAGCCAAATGCGGAGCAGCCCATATTTTATTGAAACCTCAGAGCAAAGGAAGAGGTCTCGTCGCAGGAGGGACAGTAAGGACTTTGTGTCTGCTCGCGGGTATTAAGAATATATCCTCTAAGATCATAGGAAAGACAGTCAATAAGGTCAATAACACCAAGGCCACTATTAAGGGTTTTAAGAAATTAGAAACCTTTGCCAGGAAAAAGTAATTATGCAGTTGCAAGACTTAAAACCAAAACATAAAATAAAAGAAAGAAAGAGAATAGGCAGAGGGGGAACGGGAGGTACTTACTCTGGCAGAGGAATAAAGGGCCAGAAAGCTAGAGCCGGCCGTACAACCAAACCGATCATCAGGGGCTTTATTAAGAGATTTCATAAATTAAGGGGGTATCAAAATAAAGCCAGGAATAATTTAGTGAGAGTGGTTGACCTGGACCAACTGGAAAAGAGCTTTAAGGGTTTAGAAAAAGTGAGTCCCTCTTCTTTGGTGGAGAAAGGAGTAGTTTCTAAAATTAAAGGCAGATTGCCTAAGATCAAGATACTGGCAGATGGAGAGATTAAAAAGAAATTGGAAGTAAAAAAATGCCAAGTTTCTGCTAAAGCCAAAGAGAAAATAGAAAAATCAGGAGGCAGGATTTTATAATGTGGTATCAAAAAGTAGTCCAAATTTTTAAAATAAAAGAATTGAGAAACAAGGCGCTTTTTGTTCTCGGTGTTTTTGCTATTTTTCGGGTAATGGCTAATATTCCTATTCCCGGCATTAACGCCGAGAATCTGCAGAATTTCTTCAATCAATTTCAGATGTTCGGTCTTTTAAACGTGTTCACCGGAGGCGCTTTAGACAAGCTTTCTGTTGTTATGTTGGGACTGGGCCCTTACATTACGGCCGTCATTATTCTCCAGCTACTAACCATGATCTTTCCTCAACTGGAAAAGATATATCACGAGGAAGGAGAGGCGGGCAAGAAGAAGTTTAACCAATACGGCAGGCTGGCCACCATCCCTCTGGCTTTACTCCAAGGATATGGAATGCTTACTCTTCTGCAGAGACAGGGGGCGATCACCAATACGACTCCCGGAGTGATGGTAAGTTCTTTGGTTACTATCACAGCGGGCACTGTTCTTTTGATGTGGCTAGGAGAGCTTATTACAGAAAAAGGAATCGGAAACGGAGTTTCTCTTTTGATCTTTGCAGGAATTATTGCTGGTTTTCCCAGCAATATTCGCCAGATGATAATCACATGGGACGTTTCCAAGGCCCCCTCCTACCTCCTATTCTTCGCCACAGCCCTTTTAATTATAGCAGGAGTAGTGTGGATTACTCAGGGGAGGCGAAATATACCTATATCTTACGCCAAGAGAGTAAGGGGGAGAAAGGTTTACGGAGGAGTTTCCACCTATTTGCCTCTTAATGTAAATCCGGCAGGAGTAATTCCTATCATCTTTGCTTTGGCCGTTCTTCTTTTCCCAAGCATGATAGCCAACTTTTTCGCGGGGTCTGAAGGATTTATAGGGAACGCTGCTCAGGCGGTAAGTGGTTTCTTTTCCAATCCTTGGATTCATGGCATATTCTACTTTGGTCTGGTTGTTTTATTCACCTTTTTTTATACTGCTGTTACCTTTGACCCTAAGTCCATTGCTTCTAATCTTCAAAAAATGGGAGGATTTATACCCGGCACAAGGCCTGGCAAACCTACAGCAGATTTTCTGAAATATATATTAAAAAGAGTATTATTAATCGGCGCTCTCTTTTTGGGGACTATTGCGGTTATGCCCTCTATTGTCGGAGGGGTTACCGGCGTTACTACTTTTGGCTTCTTAATAGGAGGAACCTCTATTCTGATTGTGGTTTCTGTTGTTTTGGAGACAATGAAACAGATCAACGCTCAACTTCAAATGAGAGAGTACGAGACATTTTAATGAAAAAACAAGTTATTATATTATTCGGTCCTCCGGGAGCCGGCAAAGGGACTCAGGCAGAATTGCTGTCTGACAAATTAAGTTTGTATTATTTTGAAACAAGCAAGATTTTAGAGAGAGAATTTGTTAAAGCCGAGGATTCAGACAAAAGGTATATTGAGGAAGACGGAAAGAAATACGATATCCTTGACGAAAAGAAATTGTGGCAGGGAGGGAAGCTGTGCAGCCCTCCCTTTGTAGCCAATCTTGTTAAAAAAGAGATAAGAGAGCTGGCAGAAAAAGGAGAGAGCTTGGTTTTAGCAGGATCTCCCCGCACCCTTTATGAGGGAGAGAAAATAACCCCCGTCTTGAAAGACCTTTACGGAGAAGCCAATATTAAGGTTTTATTCATCGAGATATCTCCCGGAGAAACGCTTTTCAGGAATTCGCATCGCAGAATTTGCGAACTAATGAGGCACCCCATTTTGTATACAGAACAGACCAAAGACCTTACTATCTGCCCCCTGGACGGGTCTGATCTGGTTGAGAGGAAAGGGTTAGACGATCCTGAGACCATAAAAGTGAGATTAAAGGAGTACGAAGAAAGAACTCTTCCCTTGCTCGATTTCTTTAAAAAAGAGGGGGTGGGAGTTAGAAAAATTAATGGAGAGCAGTCAGTGTCCGATGTCTTTAGAGATGTCCAGAAGGCGCTGGAATAATTATGGGGGTGATAATTAAAAACAAACGAGAAATTCAGGTTATGGCAGAATCTGGGAAGATTTTAGCCAAGATCTTAAAAGAGGTCGCCACCAACGTTAGGCCGGGAATTACTACCAATTATTTAAACAAGGTCGCAGAAGACCTTGTTTTTAAGTATAAAGTAAAGCCTTCTTTTGAGGGATACGACGGATTTCCTGCTGTTTTATGCACTTCTGTGAATGAGGAGATCGTTCATGCTGTGCCCTCGGAGAGAAAGCTTCAGGAAGGAGATATATTGTCTCTGGATATGGGGGTTTGCTATAAGGGGTTCCATTCTGACATGGCTGTGACTTTGCCTGTGGGAGAGATCGGCTCTGAGGCCGGCAGATTGATTAAGACTACCAAAAAAGCCCTTAAGAGAGGGATTAAAAAAGCCAAGCCCGGCAACGCCTTGGGAGACATAGGGAATACTATGCAGCGCTTTGTTGAGGGACAGGGATTCGGCGTAGTCAGAGATCTTTGCGGACACGGCATAGGCCGGAATCTCCACGAAGACCCCCAAGTTCTTAATTTTGGCAAGCGTCACAAGGGGATGGAATTAAAAGAAGGCATGGTTATTTGCATAGAGCCCATGGTCGCAATGGGAGGCTATAGAATAGAGAAGACAGAAGACAATCATGGCTACAAGACATGCGACAATTCTTTATCTGCCCATTTTGAGCATACTTTGGTCATAACAAGAAAGGGGGCAAGGGTGCTTACTTTCTTGGAATAATTTTCCACTTATTTAATTTATGTTTTTCTGTTAGAATAAGATAAGAATAATATAAAAAATACTTTATGTACTTATCTGTTATTGTTCCGGCCTATAATGAGGAGAGGAGGCTGCCCAAAACCTTAAGATCTATTAATGGCTATTTAGAAAATCAAAACTACGATTATGAGATTCTGGTGGTTTCTGACGGGTCTAAAGACAAAACAGCAGAGGTTGCCCGCGATCTTATGGGTGAGATCGGCGGATTGAGAGTAATAGACAATAAAAAAAACCATGGCAAGGGTTTTGTTGTAAGGCAGGGCTTAACGGAGGCCAAGGGAGAAATAAGGCTATTTACAGACGCTGACGACTCTACCTCCGTAGACCAGGTAGAAAAGATGTTCCCCTTTTTCAAAAAGGGCTTTGATATCGTAATAGGATCTAGGGACATAAAGGGCGCAGTTTTGGATCCCCCTCAGCCTTGGCGCAGAAGAATAATAGGGGACGTCTTCAATTTAATGGTTCAGGTTGTTGTGGGGCTTTGGGGTGTTTGGGATACTCAGTGCGGATTTAAGGCTTTTTCTTCAAGAGTTGTTCAGGATGTCCTGTCTTTGTGCGAGATAGACAGATGGGCCTTTGATCCTGAAGTGCTAAAGATAGCAAAGAAAAAAGGGTATAAGATAAAAGAGGTTCCCGTGAGGTGGGTTAACGATCCCGACAGCAAAGTGAATCTAAAAGGAATGATGAGGATGGGGGTGGATCTCCTTAAGATAAGGTGGAATTTAATTACTGGAAAATATGCCCAAAAAGAAAAATAAATTTCCTTCAGAGCTAAGGTCTGATTTGGCTTCAAGAGACTGGGTGATAATTGCCACAGGAAGGGCAAGGAGACCCGAGACATTTAAGAAAGAGAAAAGGGCGGCCCAGGCTACTCCCAAAAAGGATTGCCCTTTTTGTGATATTAAAACACAAGAGAAGGCCACTCTCGTTTTTTCTAGGGGCAGAGAGGTCCCTTTTAAGCAGTGGAGGGACCTGCCCAAAGATTGGAGCGTGGTGGTTGTTCCCAATAAATATCCTGCTTTCAGGCCGTATCCTAAACTAAATACTAAAACCGAGAACGGCCTTTATACCAAAATGAATGCAGTGGGATTTCATGAAGTGGTGGTGACAAGAGACCATAAAAAACAAGTAGCCCAGTTTTCCAAAGATAAAGTGAAAGAACTCATGGATGTTTACCAGAAAAGATATCTAGGATTAAAGGATAAAAAATTTGTCAATCATATTTCTATTTTCCATAATCACGGGCAAGAAGCCGGCGCCTCTATCGGCCATCCTCACTCCCAAATTATTACCACCCCCCTTATTGATGTTGATTTACAGGAGGCTCTTTCTAATTCAAGAAAGTTTAAAAAAAGGAAGAAAGACTGTATTTACTGCAAAATGAACGAGTGGGAAATGAGGAAAAAAGAAAGGATTGTCTTCGAGAATAAAAACTTTCTGGCGGTTTGTCCCTTTGCCTCCAAAACTGCCTTCCAGACCATAGTTTCCCCGAAGAAGCACCAATCTTATTTCGAAGAGGTAACAGAAAAAGAAAAAGAGAGTTTGGCAGAAGCATTTGGAGAAACAATAAGAAAGATTTACAAAGGCCTTGATGATCCTGCCTACAACTTTTATCTGCATACTGCCCCTTGCGACGGCAATAAACACGATTATTATCATTGGCACTGGACCATTCTGCCCAAGACCTCAATTTGGGCGGGATTTGAGTTAGGCACTCAAATGGAAATTTCTACCATTGAACCCGAAAAAGCGGCAGACTATTTGAGGAAACAGTAGACCTTAAAATATATCATATTATCAGGATCGGTAGAAATTTCGGTTTCCCCCGTGTCGGAAAACAGCCCCGCTTTTAGCGGGACGTTAGAAACCGAGGGTTTCTAAAAAGGGGGGGCGGGGGAAACCGTATGAACGTAATTTCTACCATTGAACCCGAAAAAGCGGCAGACTATTTGAGGAAACAGTAAAAAGAAGATTAATTGGGGAACGAAGGAGGGGGGGCTATCCTTGGCAAAGTCTATGAGGAGGATTTAATAAAAAGAAAAAATAGTGCTAAAATTATAATAATTAATAGCATTAAAAAATATGAAACAAAAAGCGTTTACATTAGTTGAATTGTTAGTTGTTATAGCCATAATAGGGCTTTTAGCCAGCATTGTTTTGGTTTCCCTGAAAGGGGCTAGGCAAAGGGCAACCGAGGCCAGCGGCGAACATTTCAGTTCTTCTGTTTATCACGCCCTTGGAGCCGACGCTATAGGGATTTGGAATTTTGACGACTCAAGCGATTTAGGGAAAGACAGCAGCGGAAACGGAAATGACGGAAGTCTCCAGTATGTTTCTGAGGCAGAGGGAAAGATAAGAGGAGGAGCTTCTTTTAACGGTACTAATTCTGATATTGAGATTGATGATACTGATGGAGGTATTGCAAGCGAAATGGAAGAGGGGTTTACCATAGAGAGTTGGTTTAATTCCGCAAGAGACCTTAGCAGTGGCACGCCGAATATAATATCAAAACATGACTACAATATTCTTCTTTATTTTTCCAGCAATAGTTTGGTGTTTTATCTATATGGTGCCGGGTGGGATATTCTGGATTCTGGTGAGATATTAGAAAAGGAGAGGTGGCACCATGCTGCTGTTTCCTGTGATGGTCATGTTTCGGGGGCTAACTGTACAATGTATGTTGACGGCAAAGAGGTAGATAGCGCATCGCTCTCTGGCGACATAGATTTGTCTGGGAACGTTAAGATAGGAGAGTGGCCATACGGTAACTTCGAAGGCGTCTTAGACGAGGTTCGTCTTTACAGTCTTCCGATTTCCTCGGCTCAAATTAGAGAGCATTATGTTAAAGGAGCAAAAGAAAAAGGATTAGCAATAAAATAGTCGCCATGAAGCCTTTGGTAGTAGCAAATTGGAAAATGAATCCTGCCGGCGCTGAGGAAGCGGCTGGCTTGGCAGGAGGGATAAAGAGCAGCGAAAAAGCAGAGGTTGTAATCTGTCCCCCTTTTTGTTTCCTTTCTTCTTTTGAAGGAGTCAAAAAAGGAGCTCAGGATGTTTTCTGGGAGAAAGAGGGCGCTTTTACGGGAGAGGTTTCTCCTTTGATGCTGAAGGACTTAGGGTGCGATTATGTTATTGTCGGGCATTCAGAAAGAAGAAAGTATTTTTCAGAGAGCGACGATATAGTTAACAAAAAGGCGCGAGCCGCCCAAGACAATGACCTAACTCCTATTATTTGTATCGGAGAAAGAGAAGAGGAGAGAAGCAGAGCAGAAGAAATATTGGCAAGGGAGATAAAAAGAGGGCTGGAAGATTTGGATTCTAATGTTGTTTTGGCTTACGAACCCATCTGGGCTATCGGTACGGGAAATGCCTGCGGCAAAGAGGATGCTTTGAAAATGAGAGAAGCTATAGTCAATATCTTAAAAGAAAATTTCGGAGAGAAGTTTTCTGAGACTTCTGTTCTTTATGGAGGAAGCGTGAAAAGTCACAATGCCGGAGAATATGTCAAAGAAGCAGGCTTTAACGGTCTATTGGTGGGCGGGGCCTCTTTAAAACTCGAAGAGTTTAATAAAATAGTCGAAGAGGCAATTTGATCTAAAGATCTCATTTTGCTAAAATTATTCCATTATGCAGGGAAGATTTTTTTATAACCCGACAAGAGGAAAGATAACAGAAGAGGAGGTAATAAAGGAGATGGTAAAATATATGCAGGAGGCCCCTGACAGGTTTTATGATATAATCGTGGGGTGCGATTCTTCCTCCGAAAAGATTCCTCATTTTCCTGTAGCAGTCGCTATCTTAAGAGTGGGAGAAGGAGGACGGTTTTTTTTGAAAAAGATAAGATACAAAGACTCTTTTAACAAAAAGTTTAGTAACTGGAAAAACAGAATAATTCAGGAAGTTTTGCTGTCTTGCGAATTGGCTATTAATATGAGAGGAAAATTTGAGAAAAAAATGGAAGAGATGGCAGAAAAGAGCCTTAGGTTCCAGTTTCGCTATATTCATGCTGATATCAGCAAAAACGGGGGAACAGGGGAAATGGTGAAAGAACTAACAAACCTTATTCGCGGTAACGGCTTTGAGCCCAAAATCAAGCCGGAGGCGCATATTGCCACCAGTGTTGCTGATAAATTTTCCTAAATTGTGAAATCCGCGGAATTAAGAAAAAAGTTCTTAGGTTATTTTGAGGAAAAGGGCCACAAGATAATGCCCTCCAGCTCTTTGGTTCCGGAGAGCAAGACGGTTCTTCTGACTTCAGCCGGCATGCAACAGTTTATACCATACCTTTCAGGAGAAAAGGATGTTATCGGAGACCTTGGAAGTCGCCACCTAGCCTCTGTCCAAAAATGCTTTAGAACCCCCGATATTGAAGAAGTGGGAGATGATACCCACCATACTTTTTTTGAAATGATGGGGAACTGGTCTATTGGCGAAGATAAACATGGCTATTTTAAAGAAGGGGCTATTGAATTGGCCCTTGATTTTTTAATAAAGGGTTTGGGCTTAGAGAAAGAAAGAATGTGGACAACTGTTTTTAGGGGCGGAAACAATATGCCAAGAGACAAAGAATCTGCTGAGATTTGGGAGAGAAAAGGAATCCCCAGAAAGAGAATAAAAGAATTCGGCTTAGAAGACAATTTTTGGGGGCCTGTAGCAAAAACCGGCCCCTGTGGCCCCTGTTCTGAGATTCACTACGACAGAGGCCCGGAATTTGGGTGCAAAGACTGTGGCCCCAATTGCGAAAAATGCGACAGATATGTAGAATTATGGAACCTTGTTTTTATGGAGTATAACAAAAAAGAGGACGGCTCTTTTGAGCAGATGTCGCAGAGAAATGTAGATACGGGTATTGGATTTGAGAGATTGGTCGCTCTTTTGCAGGGGGAAGAATCTGCTTACGGAACAGATCTATTCTCTTCTGTGATTGAAAAAATAGAGGAGATTTCAGGGAAAAAGCATGAAGAAGAAAAAAGAAACTTTAGAATTGTTGCAGATCATATACGAGGAGCTGTCTTTCTGGCTTCAGACGGGGTAGCGCCAAGCAACATAGAGGAAGGATATATTTTAAGAAGAGTTTTAAGAAGAGCCATTCAGCAGGGGCGAATTCTTGATATGAAAGAAGGATTTTTGAATGATTTAGCAGAAGAAATAGTCTTTAAATACGGAGAGGCTTATCCAGAACTCAAAAAAAACAAAGAAAAAGCTTTAAAAGTTATTAAAGAAGAAGAAAAAAAATTTAGGCAGACTCTGGAGACGGGGATTAGAGTTACTGCTGCTGTGATAGATGAAGCCGGAGAACTTACAGGAGAATTGGCTTTTAGGCAGTACGAGAGCAAGGGGGTTCCCCTGAAGGTTAGCAAAAAAATAGCTTCAGAAAAGGGAGCAATAATTTCAGATAATTTAGAAGAGGATTTTAAAAAAAGACTAAAAGAGCACCAGGAGGTTTCCCGGGCTGGAGCAGAGAAGAAGTTCGGAGGAGTGGGCAAGGGCGCAGGATACGAGGAAACAAAACTTCATACAACCACTCATCTTTTGCACCAGGCCTTGAGGGAGGTTTTGGGAGAAGAGGTAAAGCAAATGGGATCTGACATTAATTCAGAGAGATTAAGATTTGACTTTTCTTATCCCAGAAAAATGACGGAAGATGAAAAAGAGAAGGTGGAACAAATTGTAAATCAAAAAATCCAAGAAGGGCTGGAAGTCAGAAAAGAACAGATGGCCCTGAAGGAAGCCTTAAACACTGGCGCCCTAGATTTCTTCCGAGAGAAATATCCCGATAAAGTCAATGTTTACTCTATGGGCGACTTCTCTAAAGAGATATGTGCCGGGCCCCATATAAAAAATACTTCTGAGTTGGGCAGATTTAAAATTGTGAACGAGAAGTCTTCCGGGGCGGGGGTGAGAAGAATTAAGGCGGTATTGGAATAGCCGCATTTTTACAAGTATAATTAAACAATGAAACTGGGATTGCTGAAAAACAAAAAAGAAAAGCTTTTGTTAGGACTTGATACGGGAACGGAGGCAGTAAAAGCCGCCTTATTTCTTGACAAAGGGGCAGGGGGCTGCAAGATTTTAGGATACTCTTCTTGTTATTATGAAAAATACGGAGTATTTAATACCCGGGAATTTTTTAAAGATCTTTTCAAAAATACTGTTTCCAAAGCAGTTAGGGGAGCCCAAGAGAATGTCGCCCTTTCTGAGGTGCCTCTTGATCTGAAAAAAAGGGTTAGCAAAACAAATTGGGAAGTAGTTTTAACCTTTTCTCCGGAATATCTGAAAGCCAGGATTGTCGAGGTTTGTTTTAAGAGGAAAAACAGAAATGTATCTATATCAAAAAAAGAAAAAACGAACATTAAAGAAAACATTCTTTTTCAGGCCAGAAAGAGAATTTCAGACCAGTTTGCCAGAGAAGCCGGTATTCTGCCCGCAGAAATAGAGTGGCTTTCCTTCAAGGTCCTTGAAAACAAGGTTGATGGATATAGGGTAGCCGACCTTAAGGATCATAAGGGCGAGAGGCTTGGTTTTAAAATCATGGTTGTATTCTCTCCGCAACATTACCTCAGGAGAATAAGGAATATTCTCGAAGAATTAAACTTTAATATTATTGGGATCGTTCATCTTGCAGAGATTATTGTTCCGGAAGAGGCCGGATTATTTTTAGATATGGGAGGTACGGTTAGCCAGGGAATTTGCTTTAAGGGAGGGGCGGTTAAAGAAGTCTTTGAATTCTACAAAGGAGGGCGTGATTTTACAGAAACTCTTTCTCAAGACCTGGGCATTGATGAAACCACAGCCCGGAACTTTAAAGAAAGATACTCTTTGGGAGATTTGGGGAAGGGCGCGGAGAAGAAAGTGAAAAGTATTTTTGCTCAACTCAGAAGGGACTGGTACAATAGTCTTAGGGACAAAGTTAATCTAGTAGACCTTGTTCCTTCCGGGATAAATTTTGTAGGGGGAGGGGCATTGCTTCCTGACATTGGAAATGTTTTAAAAGAGAATCTGGCAGCGGAATTTCAAAAATCAAGTTTTTCTTATTCTCTGAAAACGAAAATGATTCACCCCGCTGATCTTAAAAACGGTCTGGAAATTTTAACAAAAAATTTGAACAGCATTCAAGCCACCCCGCTTTTATACATCTGTTCCAACTTCAAAAATGAGTAATAAATTTTTTGATGTCATTCCTCCCGAGAGAGGCATAAAAAAGGAAGAGAAAGAAATCTCCCAAGAGGAAAAACCTAAGAAAAAATTAAAAAAACCTTTTGGAAATAAAGTTAAGGGAATTGTTATTGTTGTCGCCCTCCTTTTATTATTGCTGGGGGCGAGTATGTTTTTTTTCCAGTCACCGGAAGTGAAGATCTATCCCCGGATAACAGACTTAAAATTGGAAGAGGAGGCTATTATTGATTCCTCAACAGAAAAGGCCGATTTTGTGGCTAAAGTTATTCCCGGAGAAATCGTAGAAGTTCAGCAGTCTGCCGCTAAAGAGTTTTCGGTTACAGGAACTACCTCAGAAGAAAAAAGAGCTACGGGTGTCCTTCGGGTTTACAATGCTTACTCTACCAGTCCCCAGATTCTAGTGGCTTCTACGAGGTTTGTTTCTGCAGACGGCAAACTTTTCCGTTCTGTTCACCGGGAAACTGTTCCCGGAGGCCATTATGAGGGCGGGGAGTTTGTCCCCGGCTATGTTGATATTGAAGTAAAAGCAACAGAGCCCGGAGAGGAGTATAACATAAAGCCGACCACTTTTTCCATCCCGGGCTTTGCAGGCACTGAACGCTATACTGCTTTTTACGGAAGATCTTTCCAACCCATGGAAGGGGGACATGTAGGAGAGATGGGCCAAGTGACTCAGGAAGACCTTGGCAGAGCAAGAGAGGAGGTTTTAAATCAGGCAAAGTCGGAAAGCAGAGATTCTCTTGAAAGGAGGGTATCTGAGGACTATGAAATTGTAGCAGAAACAATTACCCAAGAAGTTCTTTCTGAAAACGCTTCAGCAGAAGCCGAGGAAGCAACAGAAACTTTTGATTATCAGGTTGAAATAAAGACCACGGGGCTGTCTTTCAAGAAAAGTCATTTAGAAGAGTTTGCCAATAACCTTATCAACCTAAGTCTGCCCGAGAAAAGGAAAATAAAAGAGGGCAGTCGGGAATTTGATTATTCTTTTTTGGAAGCGGGGATGGAAACGGCAAATCTTAAGGTTTTAGTTGAGGCAAAGGCCTATTACGATTTAGATCTGACAGCCATAAGGGAGTTTTCGGTCGGACAGACCGAACAAGAGGTAAGGATTATGCTTGAGAGCCAGCCCGGCATTGAAAAAACAGAGCTGGATTTAGGCGCTTTCTGGAACAGGCGGTTTCCCAAAAAACCCGAGGAAATAACAGTGGAGATTTGCCTTTGAGTCTTGACTTAATTGAGAAAATTTGATAGGTTATATAATTACAAATGTCAAAAACAGATAAAAATACGCATCGCACGCAAGGCGTTGTTTTAGAAAATTTGCCCAGCACCAATTTTAAGGTTAAGCTAGAGGACGGAAGAGAAATAATTGCTCATTTAGCCGGGAAATTGAGGATTCATAGAATTAAAATTTTACCGGGAGACAACGTTACAGTTGAAATGAGTCCCTATGACGAAAGCAGAGGCAGAATAGTTTATCGAAACAAATGAATGGTTGGGCAGATGAAAAATTATGAAGGTCAGGCCCTCAGTCAAGAAAATTTGTAATCATTGTAAGATCGTCCGCAGAAAGGGGCGTGTTTATGTTATCTGTTCTAACCCTAGACACAAACAGAGACAAGGATAAATTATGCCGAGAATAGCAGGCACCAATATACCAGATCAAAAACAGATTGAAATAGCCCTAACGCATATCTATGGAATAGGGAGGAGTTTGAGTAGAAAGATTCTTAAAGAGGCGGGCATTAAGCCCCAAGAAAAGGTCTCTGGCTTAAAGGCAGAGGAGATCAATAGGTTAAGGGATATAATTGAGAAGAACTATACTACAGAGGGCGATCTAAGAAGAAGAACTATAACTGACGTTAAAAGGTTGAAGGAAATTGGATGCTGGCGGGGGATGAGGCATCGTAAGGCCCTTCCCGTAAGGGGCCAGCGCACCAAAACAAACAGCAGGACTGTAAGGGGAAATGTTAGAAAGACTGTCGGTTCTGGAAAAAGACCTGCTCCTGAAGCCACCTAATAATTATGGGAAAAAAAAGAGTTGTTAAAAAAAGCGAAGAGGAGTTAATTAAAGAGGGGGAGAAAGTAGAAGCGGGAGTAAAGAAAGAGATTAAATCTTCAGCAGCCCCTCAGAGAAAAGAGGGCAGGATTTATATCGCCTCCTCTTACAATAACACGGCTATAACCCTTACCGATGCCAAGGGCAATGTTTTGACTTGGGCAAGCGCAGGCTCTATAGGGTTTAAAGGAACCAAAAAAGCGACTCCATTCGCCGCTTCCAAGACGGCAGAGGCTATTGCTCTTGCTGCCAATAAAATAAAGATGAAGAAATTTTCAGTTTTTATTAAGGGTATTGGAGGAGGACGGGATTCTGCTTTAAGGTCTCTGGCTGCCCGCGGCCTTGAGATTGTTTCTATTAAGGAATGCACTCCCATTCCTCACAATGGTTGCAGGCCGCCTAAAGCAAGAAGAGTATAATTATGAAAGAGAATAAGTGTAAAATCTGTAGAAGGCTGGGAACGAAACTTTTTCTTAAGGGAGAGAGGTGTTTTTCCCAAAAATGCGCGGTTCTCAGAAAGCCCTATCCCCCTGGCCAAAAAAGCAAAAAAAGGAGAAGAAATGTTTCAGAATATGGCAAAGAACTTCAGGAAAAGCAAAAACTGAAGAGATGGTATCATCTCAAAGAGAGTCAGTTTAGAAGTTATGTTCTGGGCGCCTTAGCCAAAAGAGGAGGGGCGGAAGACGCCGGGACATTTTTAATCCAAAAGTTAGAGAAAAGACTTGACAACGTGCTTTTCAGGATGGGAATAACTTCTTCCCGCCAAAGGGCTAAACAGATAGTAGGACATGGCCACGTTTTAGTAAATGGAAGAAAAATAGACACCCCATCTTACGAGGTTAAGAAAGGAGATGTTGTCTCCCTTAATCCCGAAAGTTTGGAAAAGGAAGGACTGAAGGATACGCCCTCTCTGCTTAAAAAATATGAGGCTGCCCCTTGGATTAATTTAAATAAAACAAAAGTAGAGGCAAAAATTGTCGGAGAACCTTCTATTGAGGATGTTGTTCCTCCTGCTGAGGTCTCTGCCATTTTTGAGTTTTACTCAAGATAATAAAACTTAAATAAACTATATGATTGTTCTACCCAAACCACCTAAAGTTGTTGATAAAAAAGATAATCGGGCTCGTATTGAAATCGAGGGTCTTTATCCCGGCTACGGATTGACAATCGGAAACAGCTTAAGAAGGGTTTTGCTTTCTTCTTTGGAGGGAGCGGCCATTACCCAGATTAAGATCAAAGGCGTACAGCATGAATTTTCCACTATTTCGGGCGTCTTAGAGGATGTAATTACCATAATGATGAATTTAAAAAAAGCTAGGTTTAGAATGCACACAGGCGAGCCCCAGAAAGCCACTCTTAATGCGAAGGGGGAAAAGAAGGTTTCTGGGAAGGATTTTAAATTTCCCAGTCAGGTGGATTTGATAAATAAAGACTGTCATGTGGCTACTTTGACCAGCAAGAACGCAGAATTGGAAATAGAGGCCACTATCGAAAAGGGGGTGGGGTATGAACCCGTAGAAAGAAGAAAGAGGGAAGGAAAACTGGAAATAGGCGTTATCCCGGTGGACGCTGTTTTTACCCCGGTGAGGAAAGTAAGCTATAGCATAGAGAATATGAGGGTAGGGGAAAGAACGGATTTTGACAGACTAGCCGTGGAGATAGAAACAGACGGCTCTTTGTCTCCGGAAGAGACCATATCTCAAGCCTCCAATATTCTGGTTGAACACTTCTCTTTGATCGCCTTGATCGCCGGCAAGGAGAAAAAGACTGAAAAAAAAGAATCTCCCAAGAAAGAAGACTTCAGAAAAATGAAAGTTGACGACTTGGAGCTCTCTCTCAGGGTGAAAACCGCACTTCAGGGTAATAATATTAAGACAGTGGGCGGCATTTTAAAGAAGAAAGAAGACGATCTTTTAAGTCTTCCCGGTATGGGAGATCAGGGCCTTAAAGAGATAAAAAAGGCCTTGAAGAAATACGGATTAGAACTTAAATCAGGCTAGAGATGAACAAGCAGAAAAGAGGAAGAAAATTTTCAAGGAAAAATCAACAAAGAAAAGCAATGATTAAATCATTGATATCTTCCCTTTTCTTAAAGGAGAAAATAAAAACCACAGAGGCCAAAGCCAAAGAAGCGGCACCTTTTGCGGAAAAGGCTATCAGCAGGGCCAATAAAGGAGGAGTCCAGGCCATTAGGATACTGAATAAAGACTTTAGCAAAAAAGTAGTTCAAAAACTGATTCAAGAGATAGCCCCGCTTTTTAATACAAGGAAAGGAGGGTACACCAGAATTATCAAAACGGAGCCTCGAAAGTCAGACGGGGCCAGAATGGCTATTATTGAGTTGGTAGAGAAAACCAAGTGATTATTATGGAGAGAAAAACACATAACATTAATGCCGAGAACAAAATTTTGGGACGCTTTGCTACCAGAGTGGCTAATTTGCTGAGAGGAAAAAACAAGCCTGATTTTAGGCCTGACGCTGATTTGGGAGACTTCGTAGTTGTAAATGATATAGACAAGTTGAAATTCAGCGGCAATAAAGAGAGCAATAAGATCTATTACAGCCACAGTGGATATCTGGGGCACCTAAAGAAAGAACCCTTGGGGAAAATGTTCGAAAGAAGCCCAGAAAAGGTTTTCAGGAAAGCAGTTTATGGCATGCTTCCCAAGAACAAGTTGAGGGACATCCAGATTAAAAGACTTAAATTCCAGCAATAGTTATGCCTACTAAAACTACCAAAAGGAAAACTTCTAAAGAAAAAAACAAAAAATACCTTGAAGCTGTGGGGAAAAGGAAAACGGCTGCAGCCCGGGTTCGTCTTTTTGAGGGAGGCAAAGGTGAAATTATAGTAAACAGCAAGGATTATAAGGATTATTTTCCCACCCCAGAGCTGCAGAAGATAGTGACCGCAGCCATGGAGGAAATGGAGTGCCTGAATAAGTTTGATTTGTCAGTAAAGGTAGCGGGCTCGGGTGTGCATTCTCAGGCTGAGGCAGTAAGGCATGGAACAGCCCGCGCCCTAGTGGAGTTCAACGAGGATTTTAGGAAGAAGCTAAGAAAAGCAGGATTTTTGACCAGAGACCCCAGACAGAGAGAGAGGAAGAAATTCGGTCTTAAGAGGGCTAGAAGGGCAAGGCAATGGCGCAAGAGATAAGATGTTAAAGATGTTAAAAAAGTATTATTTAGAAGAGGAATAAGACAAAGAGCGGACCCATTCCTATATCACCGATGCAGGGAAATGACCCTGGTCGGTTTTTTTTAATTTAAAAATGCGTCAAAAAAAGCTTTATCCCCCAACATCTTAAGGATTTTCGATCACGGGGACTATATTCATCAATTAATTATACGTGCTCTTTGGGACCAAGGGCATAAAAGTGGTCTGTTCTGAGATCGATTTCTTCTCAGGGGATAATATAGGGCAGGGCAGATGCTATTGTCAGCGATCGCAAGAGGTACCATGTTCTTGATACAAAAAGCAGCAACAGATTTTCTTTCAAGGGGCTTAAAGAATTCAAGCCTGAAAATGTTTGCCAGATTCAGCCGCATGTCCCCATTTCAAGCCTTCCAAAGGCATTCTGCTTTATACAAACAAGAATAATTAGGATCTTAATGTTCTTCGGGAAGTTAGAGAATAGCATATTTACTCGCCGCGCTTTGATATTTCCAAAAATGAAAAGCAACGCGGTTAGAATATATTGGCAGGTCGGACCCCTAGACGAGCAGTCAGAATCTTGCGTTCTAAGACTAAGAGTTTGTTATTGACTATGATTCCAATATGGCGGGGACCCTTATTGCCAATTTGAAAATTTTTCAAAAAAATAAAAGCAGGATTAATCTCCGCTCGTTTAGCTGATTATCCCAGAAACCAAGAATGCCGTTAATGTCAGTTTAAGGAAATCTGTTCTGCGACAGGCCCGGGAGGAATGAGGTGGAAGAAGTTTGAAAAGAAAACCGACAATTTAGGGGATTAAGGGTTCAGAGCAAAAGAAGCTTCCTTCAGAAAGCAAACACAATTTATTTATCCCTTGGTACCAAAGTATCTCGGGATCGGGAAATTCCGCTAGATCACAGGAATTTATTTTGCCTCTGTTATCAATTTCAGAGACTTTTATTTTATCGCCGGTATTGAATATTAAGTAGTGGGAAGTATACCAGAAGACATTCTTTAATGGCTCTGAGAAGCGGCTGAGAAAAAGGGTCTCGCCTTTTTTTCTTTGGGGCTGGTCTGTAATATCTTCGAGAAAAACTATCCATATTTCAGAATCATTGAAATAGGCTATTTTTTTATTGTTGGGGGAAACCTTTAGCCCCTCAATCTTATCTGATATTTTTTGGAATTCTTTTTCTGGATTTGTTAAGTAAAAGGTCTTCCCCTCTAAAAGAGCAATGTGGAACCCTATTTTATCCACTTTGTATTTGGTTTCTTTTTTAACGGAGATGGGGGAGTTGGTTATTCTTTCCCGGAACAGAAGATCGTAGTCAGTCTTAACAATAAACCCTTCCTGGTCTAAGAAATAGATGCCGTCTTTTTCCAGAGAGGCGGTTACCACTTTTTTTAAAGATTTTTCTTTCCCCAGTTCTGATAATTTATTTTCTTTCAGGTAGAATATTCGGGAAGGGTTCCCTGGGTGGAAATATACCCGGAGAGGGCCCGAGAGACCCAGTTTTTCCAAAGAAGCGGGCAGAGGGAAAATATCTAAAAGGAAATAGCTAATTTCTCCTGAAACAGCTACTTTTAAAAAAGCATATTCTCCGTCAGGGGTGATTTCCAAGGAGATTAAATCTACATTTTCTTTTGAGATATCCTCTTTCTTTATGAGGTGGCTTTTAAGGTTTTTATCCACTTCGACCAGCTTTAGAGACCACATCTCTTCCCTCGACTCCAGCATTATGGTCTTTTGTCCTCGGGTGGAAAAGAAAGAATTCTCGATGTCTTTGGAGATTAGTTGAAACACCGGTTCTCTGGGAATCAAGACTACGTTTTTCGCTTCTGTCACCCCCCCTTTTTCTATTTCCAAGGTCTTCTTCCAGGGGCAATAATTTTCTTTTTCTATGCTAAAGCTGTGTTTGCCCGGCAAGATGTTTTCAATAAGAAGGGATCCGAAAAAGCCGTCTGTCCTTTCCTTTTTCTTGTTGTCTAAAAAGACATTAGTTGCCTTTGGAACAGTCTTGCAGAAGAACATACCGGGCTTGATAACCCCTTTTTCTTTCCAACTAAAACGCCACCCCATAGAGTAAAAAACAATAAGGGGCGACGCGACTAAAAAAAGTGCGGCAAAGAAGACAAAAATGATTCTGCGGGTTTTTCTTCTCATGTAATTGAATTTTATCAGAAAAAAATTAATATAAAAAGGTCTGTTATTTTTTAACACCGTGGCGGGGGCTCAAAGAACGATTTGCCGCTCCAAGAGGTCCTTGCTGTGGATAGAGCCGTTTGTTGTTTGCCCTTTCGGATCCAGAAAGAACGCTTATTTAAACAACGAACACAAAAGCGAATTGATAGTCCGTCTTTGCGTGGCTGCTTGTCATTTGTCCTATTTTGAATTAAGATAGTATATAAAGATGACTGAAAAATTTGTAATAAAAGGGGGTAAGCGACTCAAGGGGGAGATAGAAGTAAATGGGGCTAAGAACTCAACCCTTCCTATTCTTGCTGCCACTATATTAACCGACAAGCCTTGCGTTATTGGCAATCTTCCTCTGATACAGGATGTTTTCAGAATGCTCGAGGTTATAGAAAGTTTGGGTGCTGATGTCACTTGGTTGGAAGAAAAAAAGGTGAAAATAAGGTGTGCTAATATTAAAGTTGACAATATTCCCTTTGAAACAGTTGCCAGGTTCCGTGGGTCTATTCTTATCCTTGGCGCTCTTTTGGCACGGTTTGACAAGGTAGAAATTCCTCCTCCGGGCGGATGTCTTATCGGCGCCCGGCCCCTGGATACCCATTTGGACGCCCTTGCTCAACTGGGAGTCGAATCTCAAGAAAAAGACAACCTTTTTTCTTTTAAAAAGGATGAAATTGCAGGGGGGTCTTTTGAAACTTTGGAATTCTTTAAGAGGAAACAGAAGGAAAAAGATTTAAAAGAGTTAGTTCTCAAAGAATTCAGCGTTACTGCCACAGAAAATGCTCTGCTGTTTTCTTCTTTAAGCAAGAATAGGATTTTAATGAAGGTTACAGATCAGGATTATCAGGTTCAGGAATTAATAGAGGTTCTCAGGAGCATGGGGGCTGATATTGAAACCAAAGAATGTCACGCTCTTGAGATGCGGGGAAAGGATAATTTAAAAGGATTTGAGCACACAATTGATCCAGACCCAATTGAAACAGGCACTTTCATAGTTGCCTCTCTGGCTACACAAGGGGAGATTGTTATAAAAAAAGCGGGTCTTGGTTTTCTGGATCTTTTTCTGAAGAGATTATATGACTCAGGGGCCAAGTTCGAGATTGTCAAAGAGGACGAGTTAAGGGTTTTTCCTTCCCCGGACCTTAAAATAGACAAGATACAAAGTTTGCCCTATCCCGGGGTACATAGCGACTTGCAACCCGAATTGGGGGTTTTGGCCACTCAAACCGAAGGGGCCACTTTAATACACGATCCTTTATACGAAGGCAGATTGAAATATTTGGAAGAATTGAATAAAATGGGGGCTGATATTATTTTCTGCGACCCCCATCGGGCTATTATAAGCGGACCTACGTCCTTGAGGGGCATAGAAATTCCCAGCCTTGACCTGAGGGCGGGTGCTGCTCTTATTGTCGCGGGGCTGATTGCAGAAGGAGAAACAGTAATAAACAATATTTATCAAATTAGCCGGGGATATGAGAAAATAGCAGATCGTCTCCGGTCTCTGGGAGCAGATATTAAAGAAGTATAGAGATATGTTTGTTAAAAAAATTGGTATTGACCTAGGAACATGCAACTCTATTGTATTTACTGCCAACAAGGGGGTAGTGCTTGACGAGCCCTCCGTAGTGGCCGTGGCTTTTGAAGAGAACAAAATTCTGGCAGTGGGACAAGAAGCAAAAGAAATGACGGGAAGAACCCCCGATACCATAAAGGTTTACAGGCCCCTTAAAGATGGAGTGATAGCGGATTATAGGATCACCGAAGCAATGCTGCGCTATTTCATTGAAAGAACTTGCGGAAGAGTGAGAATTTTTAAACCCGAACTACTGGTTGGAATTCCTGCTGGCATTACTTCTACAGAGAGAAGGGCTGTTGTTGAAGCGGGCATGGCGGCTGGAGCCAAGGCGGTTTATGTTGCCAAAGAGCCCGTGTTGGCTGCTATCGGAGCAGGAATTCCTATAAACTCTTGCTCTGGGCACATGCTAATTGATATTGGAGGGGGCACTACTGAAATCGCAGTCATTTCCCTAGGAGGCATTGTTACTTGGAATTCTTTAAGGGTGGCGGGCGACAAGATGGATTATGCTATCTCAGACTATATCAAAGAAAAACACAATCTGGCCATCGGAGAACAGACAGCGGAGGAGCTGAAAATTAAAATAGGCACGGCTCTTCTAGAGAAGAAACCCAAAGAGTTAGAGATCAGGGGCAGGGATTTGGCATCGGGATTGCCCAAAAATATTAAGATTTCTTCTAATGAGATCTGTAAGGCCATAGAAGAGAGGCTCTCTGAGATTATTCAGGTAGTTAAAAAGGTGTTGAGAGAAACTCCGCCTGAGCTTTCAGCAGACATTATGGACAAAGGGATGGTTCTTTCCGGGGGAGGAGGGATGCTTGATAATCTGGACCAATTGATCACTCAGAATACCGGAGTACCCTGTTTTGTTGCGGAAGATCCCTTGTTGTGCGTGGCTAAGGGGACCGGTGCCGTTCTTGACAACTTGGAAGTCTATAAGAGAAGCATAATGACGAAAAAATAGAATTATGTTTATCGGTCATCAAAAACAATGGCATTTTTTGAAGGATAGTTTTGAGAACAAGAAACTACCCCACGCCCTCTTATTCTGCGGACAGGAAAAAATAGGGAAGAAAAAGGTAGCAATAGAATTGGCAAAATATATTAACTGCACAGGAGGGGACAAGCCCTGTGACAATTGCAGAAATTGTTTAGATATAGAGAGAGGCCTTTTTCCGGACTTTGTATTAATAGCCCCTCCAAAAAAACAATCGAAGATACAGATAGCAGAAATTAGAAACGCGGTTAAAAGATTGTCTCTCAAGCCCTATTCCTCTTCTTTGAGAATCGCTTTGGTTGATCGGGCTCATCTAATGACAGCAGATGCCCAGGGGTGTTTTCTAAAATTTTTAGAAGAGCCGAAAGGAGACTCTCTAATAATTTTAGCAACTGAATATCCGGAAACTCTCCTTCCTACCATCAGATCTAGAATTCAGAAAGTGGGATTTTATCTTGTGTCAGGCAGGAAAATTAAAAAATATCTTCAAAGAAAGGGGGCGGAAGAAAAAAAAGCAGAAATTCTTTCTGCGGTTTGCGGGGGGAAGCCCGGAGTAGCCCTTGATCTTTTAGAGAATCCTGACATTTTAGAACAAAGAAAAAGGACTGTGCAAGATTTCATTTCATTGAGTAAAGGCGACTTGGTATTACGGCTCGATTATGCCAAAAAATTTTTTAAAGAACCAAAGTTTGAGCTACAGGAGGTTTTAGATGCCTGGCTGCATTATCTGAGAAAGATTTTTCTGGTTCAGGCTACAGAAGATAAAGAGAGTAACCCTTTTGATTATTCTCTGTCAGAATCAAGAAAGATAATATCATTAATCCAAGAAACAAAATTTCTGGTCTCGACTACAAATGTTAATCCTAGACTGGCCTTTGAAATTTTGTTAATGGAGATATAAAAATAAAATATGTATAAAGATATAATAGAAAAAATTAAACCGGAATTAAACAAGGCAGTAGATTACTTGGAGGGAGAAGTTAAAAAATTAAGAACAGGCCGCGCAACCCCTTCTCTTGTTGAAGATATCGAAGTCAACTGTTTCGGAAACAAGATGCCTCTTAAACAACTGGCCGCCATATCTGTTTCCGGTCCTAGGCAAATAGTGATACAGCCTTGGGATGACTCTTATATCCAGTCGATAGAAGAGGCAATTTCTAAATCCGAGCTGGGGACCTCTCCAGTGGTAGATAAGAATATTATCCGCATATTTTTGCCAGAAGCAACAGAGGAATATAGAAAAGAACTTCTTAAACTGCTTTCGGAAAAGAAAGAAGAGGTCCGTCAAACTATTAGGAGATGGAGAGAAGAGGTTTGGAAAGAAATCCAGGAGAAGACAGACTCGGGGGAAATAAGGGAGGATGATAAGTTCAAGGCTAAAGAGGAACTTCAAAGGGTGGTTGATGATTACAACCAGAAGGCGGAAGAGATCGTAGAAAGGAAAGAAAAGGAGATATCAGAGTAAAATATGACAACTATTATTTTAATCGCAATTATTTCTCTAGTTCTGCTGTTAATTTTTCACGAATTGGGACATTTCCTTTTGGCCAAACTATTTGGCGTAAGGGTGCCGGAGTTTGGTTTGGGTTATCCTCCTCGTATTGTAGGCAAGAAAATAGGGGAGACCCTATATTCTCTAAACCTTATTCCCTTTGGCGCCTTTGTGAAAATACACGGGCAAGAAAAAAAGATTGACAGCCCCGAAAGTTTCTCCTCCAAGCCTCTTTGGCAAAAATCCCTTATTATCTTGGGCGGAGTGATGAGTTTCTGGTTAATCGCTGCTATCTTGCTGTCTGTCGTGATGTATATGGGAGTGCCCACGGTAGTGGAAGATGCCGTCGAGGGAGGGGTGATAGAACCAAAAGTTCAAGTGGTGGGTGTTGCTTCTGATTCTCTTGCAGAGCAGGTGGGTCTGGAGATAGGGGATGTAGTTAAGGGTATCTCCGTTTCGGGAACTTTCTACAAAACAAATAAGGTAGGGGAGGTGCAGAAGATAGTACAAGAACACAAAGGAGAAGAAATTTCTTTAAAAATAGCCAGAGGAGCGGAAGAAATTAATGTTGTTCTAATTCCTAGAGTGGATCCTCCTGAAGGAGAGGGAGCCATAGGGGTAGCCCTTCTTAGAACCGCTCTCAAGTCTTATCCTTGGTATTTAGCCCCTGTTGAGGGAATAAAGGCTACGGGTGGGTTGACCTTAACTATAATTCAGGCTTGGGGCATGACTTTTTCCAGTCTGTTCGGAGGGGAGGGCCTTCCTGCTGGAGTAGAAGTAAGGGGGGTAGTAGGCATTTTCGAATTATTTATACAAGCCGGGGCTCTGGGGATTGCTTACTTCTTGCAATTAATCGCCATAATCGCGGTGCATCTTGCTTTAATTAATGCTCTGCCCATTCCTGCTCTGGACGGAGGATGGCTTGCTTTTCTCGTCATAGAAAAGATAACAGGAAAGCCCCTGAATCAGAAAATAGTTCAAGGGGTAAGCGGCGTTTTCTTTATTTTGTTAATAATTCTAATGGTTTGGATTACTATTAATGATGTAGCCAGGCTTTTCTAGAAAAATGAGGCAGTCAAAACTTTTCTTTAAAACTTCAAAAAAGATTTCCGGCAAAGAGATGGTTCCTTCCCACAAGTTCCTTTTAAGGGGAGATTTTATCTCCCAACTTTCTGCCGGTGTTTATAGTCTTTTGCCACTGGGACTAAAGGTTCACAGGAGAGTGGAAAATATAATTAGGGATGAATTGAATAAAATAGGGTCTCAGGAAATTTTCTTACCCGCTCTTCAGCCTAAAAAAATCTGGCTTAAGAGTGGAAGGTGGGACAGTATGGATCCTCCTTTATTCAGATTGAAGGACAGACACAAAAAGGAGTTTGCCTTGGGTTCTACCCATGAAGAAGTAATTGCTGATTTGGCTAAAAACAGGGTCCAGTCCTATAAAAACCTCCCCCTCGCCCTTTATCAGATTCAGACAAAGTTTCGCAACGAGATGCGTTTTGCGGGCGGCCTCCTTAGGGCCCGGGAATTTATCATGAACGATCTTTACAGTTTTCATAAAGACAGAAAGAGTTTGGACAGTTTTTTTCAGAGGGTTCTTTCTGCTTATAACAGTATTTTTGAGAGATGCGGCGTCCCTGCCCTAAAAAGCGAGGCCTCGGGCGGTGTTTTTACTAAAGAAAATAATTATGAGTTTCAGGTGGTTTCGGGGTCCGGCGAGGACAAAATTATTTACTGCCCCGAATGCAAATGGGCTGCAAACTTGGAGGTGGCTAAGGTGAAAAAGGGTCATAAGTGTCCTTATTGCTCCGGTAAACTGACAGATGCCAAGTCAATTGAGGTGGCTCACACCTTTAAACTGGGAGATAAGTATTCAAAGCCTTTGGGCGTTTATTTTACAAACAGGCAGGCAGAAAAGAAGGCAGTATTAATGGGCTGCTATGGCATAGGGGTAGGAAGACTGGTGGCCACCATTGTAGAGCTTAACCATGACAAAAACGGGATTATCTGGCCCAAAGAAGTAGCTCCCTTTGATATCCACTTGGTCAAGATCGGCGGAACTTCAGTCAAAAATAGGGCAGAAGCCTTTTATAAAGATTTACAAAGAAAGAAAGTAGAAGTATTATACGATGACAGAGAAGAGATAGCGGCAGGGGAGAAATTAGTAGAGTCAGATCTAATCGGCATTCCTTTGAGAGTAATAGCAAGCGAAAAAAGCGTTAAAAAAGGATCTTTTGAGGTTACGAGGAGAGGAGGAAGCACGGAACTGGTTAAATTTAATAAAATCTTAAGTTATATAGAAAAGTGTTAAACAAACTTTTATCCCATCTTTCATACGATATAGCCATTGACTTGGGGACTGCCACTTCCTTGGTTTATATCGAAGGAAAGGGGATTGTTATTAACGAGCCCTCGGTGGTCGCTATTAACCAGAAAACGGGGCAGGTTTTGGCAATTGGAGAGGAGGCAAGAAGAATGGTGGGCAGAACTCCCGCCCATATCACAGCCACTAGGCCCTTGGTGGACGGCGTAGTTTCTAATTTTGAAGTAACAGAACAGATGCTCAAGTACTTTATTGATAAGGTTCACAGAAGAAAGTTTCTGTTCGGCCCAGGGCCTCGGGTTATTGTAGGTATTCCTTACGGGGTTACCGAAGTTGAAAAAAAAGCGGTACGCGATGCTACCAAAAATGCGGGAGCCAGAGAAGTCTTCTTAATAGAGGAGCCAATGGCAGCAGCCATAGGAGCAAGAATGCCGGTGCAGGAAGCCAGCGGGAATTTTATCGTGGATATTGGAGGAGGCACTACAGAGGTGGCGGTTATTTCTCTGGGTGGCGTTGTTATAGCAAAAAGTTTGAGGGTGGCGGGAGACCGTCTTAACGAGGATATTGTCACCTTTGCCCAGGAAGAGTATAAACTTCTTATTGGGTTAAGGGTGGCAGAAAAGATAAAAATTGGCATAGGATCTGCCTATCCTCAGAAGGAAAAAAAAGAACTTCCTATGAGAGGAAGGAATATTATTACCGGTCTGCCGGAGGAGGTCTGGATTTCTAGCACAGATGTTAGAAAATCACTTGAGAAGTCAATCAAACAGATTGTTTCTGCCATAAAAGATACGGTTGAAGAAACGCCTCCGGAACTTCTGGCCGATATTATGTCCCGGGGCATTTATTTGGCAGGAGGAGGAAGCCTGTTAAGGGGATTGGACATTTTAATCCAGGAAGAAACCAAAATGCCTGTCAAACTCATTGAAGATCCCATGACAGCGGTAGTTAGGGGATCAGGCATGGTCTTAGAGGGCCTTGATAATCTAAAAGACGTTTTATCGGAAACAGAACAATTAGAACCCCCTCGTTGATAAGAACCTGAGCTTCGCTCAGAACCTTGTTTCGCCAAGGAATAATTATATAGTCTTGAAGTAAGAACCTGAGCTTCGCTCAGAACCTTGATTCGCTAAGGTAAAGCACATAGTCTTGAAATATGGTTGATAAAAAAGACGTTAATCACATAGCAAAACTAGCCAGGCTAAAGATTACAGAAGAAGAGGCAGGAGAATACCAAGAGGAATTTACCTCTATCTTGGACTATTTTGAGTTGTTAAAAGAACTGGATGTATCAAAAGTGGATCCTACTTTTCATCCAGCAGAGCTCTTTTTCAAAGAGAAAATAGGAGAGGCGAGAGAAGATAGAGAGGCGTCGGCAGAGGAGGGGGTCAAAGAATCACTTAGGGAGGCGTTTCCCGAAAAGAAAGGGAAATATACAAAAGTTAAAACAGTTTTTGATGATGAAAGTTGAGCAACTGACCATAAGAGAGATAAGCCGTGGCTTGAAGAATAAGAATTTTTCTGCTGTTGACTTGACTAAAGAATATTTTTCTAAGATAAAAAAAGAAGACAATCAGATATCATCTTTTCTGACTCTCACTGAAGACCTCGCCGAAGAACAGGCCAAAAAAATAGACGAAAGAATATCTTTTGGCAAAGACATTCCTTCTCTAGCAGGGGTTCCCTTGGCCGTAAAGGACAATATTTTAGTAAAGGGGGCCAGAACAACCTGTGCTTCCAAGATGTTGGAAAAGTATAATCCTCCATATAATGCTACCTGTATTGATAAATTAAGAAAAAGTGGCGCTGTTTTTTTGGGTAAAACTAACCTGGACGAGTTTGCAATGGGGGGGTCTACTGAAAATTCCGCTTTTTTCTCTACCAAAAATCCTTACGACTTAGAAAGGGTGCCCGGAGGCACTTCTGGGGGATCCGCCGCTGCAGTAGCCGCTGGGTTCTGTCCCTGCGCCTTAGGCTCTGACACAGGAGGCTCCATCAGGCAGCCTGCTTCTTTCTGCGGGGTAGTGGGCTTAAAGCCCACCTACGGATCAGTCTCCAGGTACGGATTGATTGCTTACGGCTCTTCTTTTGATCAGATAGGGCCTATTGCCAAGAACGCTGAAGACGCGGAAATAATCTTTGAAGAGATTTCGGGAAAAGACGACAGGGACTCTACTAGCGTTGTTAGGCCTCCAGCCGGGCCCCTAAAGGCTATTAATAAAATTCGTATTGGCGTGCCTAACGAATACTTTCAGGAAGGGCTTGGGCCTGAAGTCAAGCAGATAGTGGAGAATAAAATAAAAGAGTTTGAAGATCTGGGCGCTGAGGTAGAAAAAATTAATCTGCCTCATACTAAGTACGCAGTACCTGCTTATTATCTGATTGTAGATTCTGAGGCTTCTACCAACCTGGCCAGGTACGATGGGATAAAATACGGACTTTCCAATAAGAAAGGGGATACGCTAAAAGAGGTTTATTCCGAAACTAGGGGAGAAGGGTTTGGAAATGAAGTCAAAAGAAGGATTATGCTGGGAACTTACGCTCTCTCTGCCGGGTATTACGAGGCCTACTACCTGAAGGCTCAAAAGACAAGAACTCTTATCGCTCAGGATTTTTACAAAGCGTTTGATAAAGTAGACGTTATAATGACTCCGGTAGCCCCGACCCCTCCTTTTAAATTGGGAGAGAAAATAGCAGATCCTCTGGCGATGTATCTTTGTGATGTCTTTACTGCACCCGTTAATTTGGCGGGTCTGCCCGCTCTTTCCCTTCCTGCTGGATTTTCCGGGAAACTGCCCGTGGGCCTCCAGATTATTGGCAAACCCTTTGAAGAGACAACAATTTTTAATATTGCCAAACAGGCCGAGAATCAATGATGGATTTTATTGATATAATCGCATCCTTTTTTTTCAATATATTTTCTCAGAGAACGCTTAGCTTTGTGCTGAATCCCGAGTTTGGGGGATGGCTCTTGGTTATTAGGAATGCTTTTCTCTTTGTTTCAGGAATACTTATTTTGCTTTCCTTGTTTCTTCTGGGTGCTTCTGGCTGGTTGAGGAAACGGTACACAGAGGATTTATATGAGGCGACCGCCTACAAGCCCTATGGCGCCAAAAAGTTCGAGAAAGAATGGAAAAGGATATCTGCAAGACTAGATAGCGGAGAAGGGGCGGGTTACAAGTTGGCCGTTATCGAAGCGGATGATTTATTAGAAGAAAGATTGAGAAGCATGGGGTACAAAGGGGGAAAGATGCAGGATCTTTTAGAACAGGTTCCAGAGACTATTGTCCCCAATGTTGAGGAGGTAAGCCGGGTGCACGAATTGCGCAACAATATAGTGCATGACCCCGACTACAGACTGGAGTTAGAAGAAGCAAATAAGGCAGTGGCGGTTTTCGAAAGGGCGTTACAAGAGTTGGGAGCGATATAAATTCTTGATTTCCTTTCCAATTTAGTATATAATTCCAATTGACATCGCGGGGTGGAGAAGTAGTATCTCACGAGGCCCATGCATTAGTGTGGCCAAAGACGGAAACGCCTTTGGAAAAACTCCTGAAATTGCTGGAAAACCATAAGAGTTTCTCTTGCTACAACGCAATCTGTAAAGATAGGCGTGAATGTTTAAAAAAAGAGGAAATTTGGCAACCAGCAGCCAAGCCTCCTGATCGGAGGAAGGTTCAGAGACTATAATAGGAGCTCCCCTTTGGGGAGATGGGATAGTCCATTCCATTTGGAAACAGATGGTATTTAAGAACCTCGAGACGCGGGTGCAATTCCCGCCCCCGCAACATTTTTATCTGCGACTACAAGGAATTCGAAATAACAATTCACCAAAACATTTTGGTAAAATTAAAAATAAAAAGAACCGTAACCATTTCTCGGTTTATCACATAGGAAAACACTTATTACAAAAATTAGGAAGTCAGCATTTTTATTATGAAACCAAAGGGCTGATTGGGCAATCGGGGAGAGCAGGGAGGTCCCGGCCGGGGAGTAGAATGGCATCTAAGGCCGTCTCATAAGCGGTTAACGTGGGTTCGATTCCCGCCCCCGGCATATAATGCGGACGTAGCTTAGCTGGCTTAAAGCGCCGCCCTGTCACGGCGGAGATCGTGGGTTCAAATCCCATCGTCCGCGCAATAATCTGACTTTCTGGAAGTTTTTCTAAATTTTCGGCGGCGGGGCAAAGCGCCGCCCAATGTGTTTTGAGGGAGAAATTCGTCTCGTTCGGCGTGCCTTGCGGTTTGCCAAAATGAGGTTCAACCCGAAAATTTTCTTGGCAGTAGCCTTTTTATCTAAAAGGCTGCTCGCGGGCGAAGATCCTTCCTTCAAATCTCCTTCATTAATGTAGGAGGCCCGTCCTCCCACATTTATTTTGGAAGCCTTGTTTTTTTGTTTTTATGTCCTATTATAAGAAAATAGAAGTTAATATCACGAGCCTATGTTTAAATATCTAAATCGTAGCATATCCATGCCAATAGCAATAGGAATTATTGTTATTTTAATAATTTTAGTTGGAGGAGGGACATTTATTTACCAGTATTATTGGCCCAAAACAGAACCGCAACCAATATCTTTTTCAAACGATTGTAATGAATTAATAAGACAAGTAAGCAATTTAGTTGAAGAAGCAAATTATTGTAATGCGGATTCCGATTGTACGATATCAACCGAAACTACAAAATTCTGCGGTTGTTGGAGTTTAATTAACAAAAATGCCGATTTGTCAAAAATAAAAGAGGGAAATGAGAAATATAATAAATTAAATTGCCCGATACTTATGTGCGCTGAGTGTATGCTAACCCCGCAGCAAGAGGATATAGAATGTGTAAATCATAAGTGCGTTGTATCTTCTTCTGGCATCGTTAAGTTGGGGGATATAGTTTCAAACCCGTCCCAATATAGTAATAAAACTGTAATCGTTGAAGGAAAATACGGGGGCTGGAAACCCACAGCCGATATTCCCTGCAATGAGGCGAATATAGCAATTCTAACAAAAAGCGATACGCTAATTTATGATGGCACCGATTGTTTGTTTATGTCAGCCATCGGGGGGGTTAATATTTTATCCGAACCGAAAAATCTAAACCCAGTAGAAAACTCCATAAATATTGGCCAAGATATTAAGGTAGAAGCAGTAGTTAACTTGATCAACGGAAAACCAATCCTAGGGCTGATAAACCAATAAACGACTCTAATAATAAAGCCGAATAAAAAAGAAAATCAAATGTTTCGAAAATAAAATTTTTTAGCGGCGGGGCGGGACACCTAAAATTTTATGTTGGGGTTTTCTATAAAAAAGGTTCTAACTTGGCCGTAAAGACGCGCAGAGTTTTAATATTAGAATCCAGATTCCATTGTGCCGGTTCATATGGCATTATCCAAAAAAATGTGGGAGGCCCGTCCTCCCACATTTATTTGTGGAGGTTCGTCCTCCGCGGAAATTTTTGGTATAAAAAAATCCCTCGGTGTTGTTTGCCCGAGGGATTTAGCGTTGGTCACGGAGGATGCATGATTGTCCTTTCTTGAGTTGGACGCTCTCACAGAGAAGTGGAGGTGTCGAGGTCGCCGGCGGTCACAAGATCTTGCGGTGACTGAGCTGGCACTGACGCACAATCATAGGATTCTCCTTAAAAAGGGTTCTCGTGGAACTAACGCAAGGTACTGAGAATATATTATCATATGTATTCATTTTTGTCAATACCGAAGTTGTTGACAGATAAATGATTTGAGGGTACAAAGAAGGGGCAGGCTCTTTAACAATAAGGAAAGGATAACAAATGGTACCGGCAGACAAAGAGGCGTTACTTAACGCTGATCCGATTGAATTTGAAGACATGGATCTTTCTTCGGCGATGGTTCTTCAATGGTTCAGCATTTTGGATGCCGGCTGGATCCACGACAATAATCCCAAGCATCCTCACGCCAAGTTGACATCCGGCAAGTGTAGCAATGGATTCTTCGACTGCCTCCGGGTCCTTCGTCATCCTAACCTTAACGAAATTTTGGCTAAGCAGCTCGCAGCCAAATTAAAAGATCAAGGGATTTCTGAAAGGGATGTTGATTGGGTCGTCGGATCTCCTTATGCCGGCATAACCTTTTCCTACGAGGTAGCCAAAGATCTCTGCGCTGTTCATGGCTTTGCGGAGAAACAGCTTTCTTCTGGGGGGAGGAAGATGGTCTGGCCCAGAAGCAGTATGGCTATTCCTTCTGGCGCTCGTGTTCTTCAGGTTGAAGAACTGATTACAACAAGCAAGACCTTTCAAAAGGTAAGGAAGGCCATAGAAGAAGGAAATCAGGAGTCGGTTGAGTTCCTTCCTGTTGTGGGTACTCTTATTCACCGGCCCTCTCGCTTGCCGGCTGAATATGACGGCAGAAGGGTTGTCGCCGTGGTCGAAAAGGAAGTCTGGGCCGCAGATCCCGGGAACTGTCCTCTTTGCCGTCAAGGCTCTGAGAGACTGGAGCCCAAAGTTGACTGGAAGAAACTGACCAAACCATAAACACACATAAGCCACTGGTTAAAACCGGTGGTTTTTTATTTATTTTTCCCCAATTTCTGCCTTGATTTGAAGGGATTTTTAAGGTAAAATAAGTATAATATGGACCTAAGAGAGATAAAAAGAAAAGCCCTAGAGGATGTGAAAAAAGCAGAGAGCGCAGAGGCTCTGAAGGTTTGTTATAAGAAATATTTGAGCAAAAAAGGAGAGTTGGCCAAGACCTTTTCTTCTTTAAAAGATTTGTCCGGAGAGGAGAAATCAAAAACAGGGAAGGTGGCCAATGAAATCAAGAAAGAAGTAGAAAAAGCAATTAAACAAAGAGAAAAGTTTGTTGATTCTTTTAAGAAAGGCAGTAAAAAAGGATTGGATATAACTATTCCTGCCCGAAAGGCGAAAATAGGTCATCTTCACCCCTTGACTTTAGTAAGAAGAAAAATAGAAGATATTTTTCAAGGTATGGGTTTTTCTGTTGTTGAGGGCCCTGAGGCGGAAACTGAGTTCTATAACTTCGACGCTTTGAATATTCCTAAAGACCACCCTGCCCGCGATTTATGGGACACTTTTTACTTAGAAAATGACATGGTTTTAAGGACTCATACTTCTCCTGTACAGATAAGATACATGGAAAAAAACAATCCTCCCTTTAAGATTATAGCGCCAGGCAGGATTTATAGAAACGAAGCCACAGATGCCTCTCACGATTTCCAGTTTTATCAGGTGGAGGGCCTAATGGTCGGAGATAATATTTCCGCCGCCAATTTTAGGGCTATTATCCAGGAGTTTTTGTCTTGCTTTTTTGGGACTACTGCCGAAATCAGATTAAGGCCCAGTTATTTTCCTTTTACAGAGCCCTCTTTTGAGGTAGACATTAAATGTCTTGTTTGCGGGGGGAAAGGATGTAGCGTCTGCTCTGGTACCGGTTGGGTAGAACTAATGGGAGCTGGCATGGTCCATCCCAACGTGTTAAAGGCTGGCAGGCTTAATCCTAAAAATTGGCAAGGATTTGCTTTCGGCATAGGCATGGACAGGCTGGCTATGATGAAGTATAAGATTGACGACGTGAGACTGTTTAGGTCCGGGGATATAAGGTTTTTGGAGCAATTTTAACTATGACATTTTCCTATAACTGGCTCCAGACATTTTTTCAGAAAAGACTTCCCAAGCCAGAGAAACTGGCAGAACTTTTAACTATGCATAGTTTTGAAGTAGAGGGAGCAGAGAAGAAGAACAAAGACTATCTTTTAGACATAGATGTTTTGCCTGACCGGAGCTCTGATTGCTTTTCTCATCTCGGAGTAGCCCGGGAGATAGCAGCCATCACTAACCAAAAATTGAAATATCCTGATAAGATAAAGAAAAAAAAGGGAGGGAAGAAACCAATAAATCTTAAAGTTGAAAACAATGAGGACTGTCTTCGCTATACAGCCAAACTAATAGAAGGCGTAAAGGTGGGGCCTTCTCCTAAGTGGCTGAAAGATAAAATAAATTCCTGCGGTGTCCAGTCCATTAATAATATAGTGGACATCACAAACTATGTGATGCTTGAGATGGGACAGCCTCTTCATGCCTTTGATATTAACAAGATAAGGAACAGAGAGATAATTGTAAGAAGGGCCAAGAGAGGAGAAAGGATAACTACTCTAGACGACAAGGAGTATAAACTAGACAGAGACATTTTAGTTATATCAGACCCGGAAAGCTCTTTGGCTATAGCCGGGATAAAAGGAGGAAAAAAAGCAGAAATTGACTCCGAAACCAACGCTATTGTTTTAGAATCTGCTAATTTTGCCTCTTTGCTGACGAGGCGCGCCTCAAGGAAGCTTCAATTAAAAACGGATGCTTCTTGGAGATTTGAGAATGAAATAGATCCCAACCTTACAGAAGAGGCTATAAACAGAGCCGTTTTCTTGATTAAGAAAGAAGCAGGAGGAAAAGTAGTATCTGGTACGGCCGATTTTTATCCCCAGAAGAGGTTTCCTAAAAAGATAAAGATAGACCCTAGCGATATCAGAAAATTACTCGGCATTATAATTCCGGAAAAAGATATAAGGAATATTTTCTCTAGATTGGGTCTTAAGAATAAAAAGAAAGGCAAGATGATAGAAGTAGAGATTCCCACCCGAAGATTGGATTTATCAATACCTCAAGATTTAGTAGAAGAAGTGGGACGGATTTACGGATATGAAAATATCACAGCCTCTTTCCCTTTAATATCTTTGGCGCCGCCTGATAAGAATTTTTCTGTTTTTTGGGAAAATTTTACAAAAAATGTATTCAAGGAACTGGGTTTTTTCGAATCCTACAACTATTCTTTCATTGGAGAAGACGTTAAGGAGATATTCGGGTATAAAGAACTGGCAGGGTTGAAAAATCCTCTCAGCGATGAGCACAAATATTTAAGACCCAGTCTGATTCCCAATCTTCTAAAAAACGTGAAAACTAATGGAGAAAAAGAGGTTGATATTTTTGAAATAGGGAAAGTTTTCAAATCTTCTCAAAAGGAAAAGAAAATGCTTTCCGCCCTCTCTACCCATAAAGATTTTTATAACATGAAAGGTATTGTTGACGCGCTTTTAAATAAAGTGGGAATTAGTGAAGTGTGGTACGATGACTTTAAAGCCACTCCCGAAAACAGTAAAATTAATGTGTGGGAAAAGAAAAGAGCCGCTGAAATCAAAGTGGGCTTTGAAGAAATAGGTTTCCTGGGCGAAATTTCTTCTGAGATATTAGATGAAACGAAGATAGGAAAGAAGGTGGTTCTGTTCGAAATTGATTTTGAGAAATTCCAAAAGATAGCTTCAGAAGAACAGGAGTATCAACCGATTTCGCGGTATCCAGTAGCAGTGAGAGATATAGCGGTATTGGTTCCCCGGTCGGTAAAGGTGGAGGCTGTGATGAATAAAATCAATGCTGTGGGAGGATCTTTAATTAGAGACATCGATCTTTTTGATATTTACGAAGGAGAAAATCTGCCGTTTGGTAAGAAGAATCTGGCTTTTCATATAATCTATCAGGCAGAAGACAGAACCCTATCTAATGAAGCAATTCTCGCCCTACAGGACAGGATTATAAGGTTTTTGGAGGCTGAGCCGGACTGGCAGGTAAGAAAATAATTAATTTGTTAAAAACATGGTAAATAAAAAAAATAAAAAGAAGATTGCTCCTAAGGAGCAAGAATACACAGCAAAAGATATTTATGTTTTAGAGGGCCTGGATCCGGTGCGGAGAAGGCCTGGTATGTATATCGGCTCCACGGGAAGCGAGGGACTTCATCACTTGATTTGGGAATGTGTAGATAATAGTTTGACCCATCAAACACCTGTAATATTTAAACAAAGAGATAAAATAAAGATCTCTCCGATCGGGGAGTTGGTTGACAATTTGTTTAAAGAGAACCCCGGGTTGGTTAAAAGATCAGAAAAAAGCGAGATCGAATTTTTAAGAAAAGACCTGGGGATTAAATCCTTGAGTTTTGATCCTAAAACGTTAAAACTGAAATTTCAGCCGATTTTCTCTTTAATTCGCCATAGGGTTAACAGCGAAATCTTCAAGGTTACTCTCCAGAATAATCGTCAGGTTGAAATTACTCCTTATCACTCTCTGTTTACCCTAAACAATGGTCAGGTTACACCGATTAGAGGTGCGGACTTAAAAATTGGAACGCCGGTGGTTGTCCCGAAGACTTGGCCGGAGGTAAACAATTCAGCAAAGGGAATTGATTTGATTGATGAATTACTAAAACTGCCTCCCGAAAAGACGGAGAAGATAAATATATACAACCTAAACATATTTTTAGGAAGCAACTCAGATATTGCCTCAAAAATCAAATCTCAACTTCCCCAGTACGACAAATCGCGGCATCGGGCCAATATCTGGCAAGATTATTTGAGGTACAATTATTTGCCTTTTAATTTAACAAGGAATCTAAGCGCAGAGGAACTTGCAAAAGTTAAAAAAGAAAATCCTTACTTGGGCAATAAGAGGAGTGACAACTGGAGGATGCCCTTTAAATTAATAATCAACAGAGAGTTGGTCGAACTCTTAGGAGTCTTTGCGGCCGAAGGCTCGATTGTTAAAAATTCTGGTTTTCCCAGCAGAGTAGTATTCGGCTTTGGGAGCCACGAGAAGGAACTAATTAATTATACCTGTTCTATAATAGAGAAAGTCTTTGGATTTGGGACAAGACCGAACTATGCACATGATACCGCCAGAACGGTTGCCATCAACTCTTATTTAATAGCTTTAATATTTAAAGAAATTATCAAGACAGGAGAGAATAGTTCTAATAAAACAATTCCCAATCTGATATTTAACCTAAGCAGAGACTTAAGGAAAAGATACCTAATCGGCTATTTGGCCGGTGACGGTTATCCAACCAAAACCTGGATTGGTCATCTGACCCAGAATAGATCTCCCGCTGAGTCAGAGAGAAGAAAATTTGCTGCTGTTGCTAAAAGCAAACATTTTATTATTACGCTCTCCTATCTTCTCTCTTCTTTGAACAAAACATATTCTTATGGAGAAAGAAAAAAAAAGGGCAAAAGATTTATAGAAGTAACCTACAAGGGCAGGAAGAGAAAATCAGAGATAAGGTCTAAAAAGATTTCCTACGCCCTTGATTTTTACTGGAATACCAATTCATCCTATTTCAACCGCCTTCCCTTTAATGAAGTAATCGCCGAATGTTCCGGCGAAACAGCCCTGAGCCGCATTTATAATCGGCAGGAAAGTGGTATTTCTAGGAGTAAGATCGTATCTCTATTAGGAGAACAGAAAATTTCCTTAAGACCCGGGGCTTTTGCTTTTTTGAATTCAGATTTGGGTGTATTGAGAGTAAAGGAAATAAAAAAAATAGAATACAAAAAACCTTGGGTATATGATATTTCAGTTCCTCGGGGGGAGAACTTTGTAGGAGGCCTCTCTCCGATATGTGTTCACAATTCGTTAGACGAAGCAATCGCAGGTTATGCTAAAAACATTGAAGTTTCTCTGTTTCCGGACGGGAAGGTTAAGACTACAGATGACGGAAGGGGAATCCCGGTAGAGCGCCACAAAAGCACCAAGAAGTCAGCTTTGGAGACAGTAATGACCACCCTTCACGCAGGAGGAAAGTTCGGAGGTCAGGCGTATAAAGTTTCCGGCGGCCTTCACGGAGTAGGAGTTTCTGTAGTATGCGCTTTATCCAAATACCTTAAAGCAGAAATCTGTAGAGAGGGCATTCGTTATGCTCAAGAATACGCCAAAGGGAAACCTAGGGGAAGAGTTAAGAAAGATGGCAAGTGTCGCCAGAGAGGAACCTCGGTTACATTTCAGCCAGACCCTGAGATTTTTAAAGAAACTGAGTTTAATAGGAAAACTATTTTAAGACATCTCCGCCAACAGGCCTATTTGACAAAAGGAGTGAGAATAACCGTTAAAGACGAGAGAGAAAAGGACGAGTTTGAATACAGTTTCTATTTTGAAGGAGGACTTTCTTCTTATGTGGACTATCTAATCGGCGGATCCAATCCTCGCCACGCTAATACTTTTTATTGCTCCAGCCAGAGAGAAGATGTTTTAGTGGAAGCGGCCCTTCGCTACACAGAGGAGTACGAAACCCTAGAGGAAAGTTTTGCTAATAACATCTATACAGGGGAAGGAGGGACTCATTTAACAGGATTCAGGACTGCTCTCACTCGCTCTCTTAACGATTATGCCAGAAAGAACGACTTCCTCAAGGACTCTGACAACAATTTTACAGGAGAAGACATTAGAGAGGGGCTGACAGCCGTTGTTTCTGTAAAAATAAAGGAGCCTCAATTCGAGGGTCAGACAAAAGCCAAACTAGGCAACGTAGAAGCCAAAACAATGGTTGACCAAGTGGTTTCCGAAGCCCTAACCGATTTCTTAGAAAGGAATCCCCAAGATGCAAAGGCTATTATCGAAAAATGTATTTTATCCTCAAGAGCTAGGAAGGCTGCCCGCACCGCTAAAGAAACTGTTCTGAGAAAGGGAGCCCTTGAAGGACTGGCTCTTCCCGGGAAACTGGCAGACTGTATATCAAAAGACCCTGCCAAATCAGAACTTTTCATTGTTGAGGGAGATTCGGCCGGAGGGTGTTTTTCTGGAGACACCAAGGTAGCTCTTTTGGATGGAAGAAATATTTCTTTTAGAAGGTTAGTTGAAGAATACAAAAAAGGGAAAAATAATTACTGCTATACTATAAAAAAAGACGGCACCATTGGCGCCGGATTAATAGAGAGTCCTCGAAAAACAAAGATAAATACGGAAGCAATAAAGATTGTTTTAGATAGCAACGAAGAGATTGTTTGCACGCCTGATCATAGGTTTATGTTGAGGGGTGGGGGATATAAGATGGCAAAGGAATTAACCTCAAAAGACTCTCTGATGCCTCTTTATAGAAAATATTCCCAGAAAGGGGGTGCGATAACAATTGATGGCTATGAAATGGTGTTTGACCCCAAGAGAGAAAAATGGGTTTTTACTCATCTTTTGTCTGATGATTATAATTTTTGCAGTAGATTTTTCAATAAAAACGAGAGCAAGTTAAGGAAGGATGTTTCAACCTATAACCATCGGATTAAAAGGATAGTGAAACTAAAAGAGAGAATCAACGTTTATGATCTAGAAGTTGAAGATACTCATAATTTCGCTTTATCATCAGGAATTTTCGTTCATAATAGTTGCAAGACAGCAAGAGACAGACACTTTCAGGCAGTGTTGCCCCTAAGGGGTAAGATTTTGAATGTAGAAAAGGCTCGCTTAGACAGGATTCTTTCCTCTAAAGAAATTAAATCATTGATCATTGCTTTGGGCACTGCTATAGGAGATGACTTTAATATTGAGAAAGCCAGATATCATAAAGTTATTCTCACTCTAGACGCGGATGTAGATGGTGCCCACATTTGCTCTCTGCTGCTTACTTTTTTCTACAGGTATCTCAGACCTATTATTGAAAAGGGCTATTTGTATGTAGCCCAGCCTCCTCTTTATAAAATACAGGCTGGTAAAAGAATAGAGTATGCGCATAAAGAAAAGGATAAAGACAGGATTTTAAAGGAGATTGATGGGGGAAACAATAAGGTTTCTATTCAAAGATACAAGGGCTTGGGAGAGATGAATCCAGATCAATTATGGGAAACCACCATGGATCCTGAGAATAGGGTTCTTTACCAGGTAGCTGTTGAGGACACAGAGCAGGCTGATAAGATTTTTGATGTTTTAATGGGCGATGAAGTTGACCCCAGAAAGAAGTTTATACAGGCCTATGCTAAAGAAGCTCAGAATCTTGATATCTAACTGAAACTTGACTTCGTCCTAACTTTTAGATATTATTAAACCACAAGGCCGGAAGGCCGTTTTTAAAACTATGAAAATGTCTATTTTCTCCAGAACAATAGCCTTCTTGAAAGAAGTTAAGATTGAAATGAAAAAAGTTAACTGGCCCACAAGGACAGAAACTATTAGATATACCTTGATAGTGGTAGGGGCTTCTCTTGTTGTCGCCGCTTTTTTAGGCGGCCTTGATTTTATTTTCTCTGTCTTGCTTAATACTTTTGTATTCTAAGTTATGCCTAAGCAAAAATTGCCTCAAAAAAGGAACTGGTACGTTATTCATACTTATTCAGGATATGAAGAGTCGGTGGCAAAGAATCTTAGACAGAGAGTGGATTCTTTGGGTATGGAAGATAAGATTTTTGATGTTTTGGTTCCCAAGGAAAAAAAGATTAAAATTAAAAGCGGCAAGAGGAAAAATGTTGAAGAAAAGATTTATCCGGGATATGTTCTGGTGGAGATGATAGTTACTGACGATTCTTGGTATGTAGTAAGAAACACCCCCAACGTTACGGGATTTGTAGGAGTGGGCACCACCCCGGTTCCGGTTTCTCAGGAAGAAATAGATAGCCTCAAGAAAAGGATGGGTACAGAAACCCCCAGTTATAAGATTGAGGTGAAAGTAGGGGACTCTGTTAAGGTTACAGACGGCCCCTTTAAGGATTCTGACGGAAAGGTTTCAGAAGTTGATCAGGAAAGAGGCAAGGTTAAGGTAATGGTAAATATGTTCGGTCGCGATACTCCAGTAGAACTGGACTCTTTGCAAATTAAGAAATTGTAAAATCATGGCTAAAAAAATAATAGCAGTTGTAAAACTTCAAATTAAAGCGGGTCAGGCGACCCCGGCTCCGCCGGTGGGTCCTTCTTTGGCTCAGCACGGGATAAATATTTCTGACTTTTGCCAGAAGTTTAATGACGAAACCAAGGATAAGGAAGGGAGCACCATTCCCGTTGAAATAACCGTTTACGAAGACAAGAGTTTCGGCTTTAAATTAAAAAAGCCTCCTGCTTCAGAGTTGTTGAAAAAAATGGCGGGCATAGAAAAGGGATCAGGAACTCCTAATAAAAAGAGAGCGGGACAGATAACACGAGACCAGCTTAAAAAAGTAGCCCAAGAGAAAATGGAAGATCTGAATACTGATGATGTGGAGCAGGCGATGAAGATAATTGAGGGTACCGCTAAAAACATGGGTCTTGAAATTAAATAATATGGACACCAAAAGACCTCCAAAAGATGAGTATTATTTGGGTATAGCCAAGGAAATATCCAAGCGGTCCACTTGTTTTAGAGTAAAAGCCGGCGCCCTTATAGTAAGAGACGACCAATTAATTTCCGCAGGCTACGTGGGTGCTCCCAGAAAAACAAAAGATTGTTTTGAAAGAGGAAACTGTTTGAGGGATAAATTAAGTATTCCCCATGGAAAGCAATATGAAATATGCAGGAGCGTGCATGCTGAACAAAATGCCCTTATCAATGCTGCCAGATCCGGAACGAGTGTTTTGGGAGGAACTATGTATATTTATCTTGAAGACAGGGAAGAAAAAACAATAGATTCTTTTCCCTGTTTTATTTGTAAAAAAATGATAATTAATTCTGGAATAAATCGGGTAGTGTGTTCTAAAAAAGATGGGGGAATTAAGATATTTTATGCCCGTGACTGGACAGAACACTGGCGGCAGGGTGACATAGTTGACGATGAAGAAAAATTTGGTGAGGACTTGAACAAAAAAGAAAACCTGTAACCAAGTTCTTTAAAAAGAAAGGAAAGAGAGATGGATAAGGTACAGATAGTGCGGGTTAGGCCAGACGCTTTGCTTCCTCGACGGGCTTCTGCTTTTGCAGTAGGATACGATGTTTATGCTTCTCGTGTTTTAGACAAAGAAACTAAAGAAGTTTTATCAGAATTACCCGCGACCATCGGACCGGGGGAGAGTCTTCTTGTCGGGATTGGCGTAGCTTTTGCTATTCCGTGGCCTTGGGAAGCCCAGCTTAGACCAAGAAGCGGGCTGGCTAATAAATACGACATTGAACTTTCTAATTCTCCCGGTACCATTGACCCCGATTTCAGAGGAGAGGCTGGTGCTCTCTTAAGAAATAGGGGGGAGAAGTCTTTTATTGTAGACAAGGGGATGAGAGTAGCCCAGATTATTTTCTCGGTTGTGAAAACCCCTGTCTTTTTGGAAACCAATGCGCTTCCTTCGACTATCCGGGGAAATGGTGGTTTTGGTTCCACAGGCCTCTACGAGATAGAAGAAGGAACGGCAGAATTCTGGAGAAGGGTAGCCGAAGAGGATGTGGCCTATATGAGGGTTGTTCAAGATCTTGCCCGCTTTCCTTCCGCAGAAGGTGGCGCTTGTATCATCGTAAAAGACGGAAACATTATTTCGACCAGCCACACCTTGTTTGGGCAGAAGGGAATTTCTGCTGAAGGAAAGGCCCTCAGCGCTCTTTTGAAGGTCGGATCTGGTGTTTCTACGACCGGAGCGAGGGCATACCTTAATGTTGTCCCGATTCTCTCTTTCGCCTCTCTTATTATTGCTTGCGGCATAGAAGAAATGGTTTTGCCGCAAGGGGAGTACGAGAGAGAAGCCATAAGATTTTTAGAAGACAACGGTCTTTATATCCGTTACATTAAATTACCTTAAAGGGTCTATAAAGACCCTTTTTTTATACGCCTTTTAATTAGAAAGATTTTTTGGTATAGTAATATTAATTAGAAATGATCAAGAATCACAACCCAGGAAAATTTATAATCTTTGAAGGTCCGGATGGCTCAGGCCAGAGCACCCAATCCTCTTTGCTAAGGAGCTTTTTAATTGAAAAGGGATATCAAGTGATTGTGACCAAAGAACCCACAATTGACTCAGAGGCGGGAAAAAAGATTAAAAAGGTTTTGGAAAAGGAAATTGAAATCAGCTCAGAAGAACTTCAGCAATTATTTGTCCATGACAGAAAAGAACATCTGGAAAACCTGATTATTCCTGCCCTTAAAAAAGGCAGATTTGTTATTTCTGACCGCTACTTCTTTTCAACTTTTTGTTTTGGGGCCGCAGCCGGACTTGATATGGAGAAGTTAATCAAAATGAACAAAAATTTTCTGCTCCCAGACCTCACTTTTATACTGAAAGCAGATCCTAAGGTTTGCGTTCGAAGAATTACAGAAAGAGGGAGCAAGAAAACCCTATTTGAGGTGGAGGAAAGATTAACAAAAGTAATGGAAAACTACGAAAAAATGCCTTCTCGGTTCGAAAACGTAAAAATTATAAACGGCGAGCAATCGATAGAAAAAGTCTCGGAAGACATAGAAAGGGCCGTTTTCTCGCAACTTTTGACTAAATAGTAATATGGCAGAAATACTAAAAAATGCAGGCTCTCACAAGATTTTGTCTATTATGGGAGGGAGTGAGGGGGAGAGTCCTCTTCAGTTGATAGAGGTTGCGGGAAGGACTGCATACCAAAGCAGGGACAAGATCAGCGATGAGTCAGCATCAAGGTTTGTCGAAATGATAAGGAAGAGGGGACACGAATCAGTATTGGAGCATTCTTGTATGACAGTAGAATTTAATAATGTCTCCCGTGGTTTTTGTTATGACGACAAAACAGAGGTTTTGACAAAAGAAGGCTGGAAATATTTTTATGAAACCACAGAAAAAGATAAATTTTTGACTTTAAACTTGAAAAACAAAAAAATAGAATATCAAAAACGTAAGGATTTTACAGCCGAAGATTGGAATGGTCAGTTGATTTATGGGAAGTCTTCTATGGTTGATTTTGCCGTCACCCCTAACCATAGAATGGTCTATTTTCCTTACGACAAGCGGGTTGATAAAGAGTGGGGGATTGCTCAGGCAAAAGAAATTTATGGTAAAAGAGTAAAGTTTGAGAGGGGGCTATTTAATAATTGGACAGGACTTAAAATTAAGAATAAATATTCTCAACAAGACAGCCTGTCTTTTGCAAAATTTATGGGGGTTTTTATTACAGATGGTTCTTTGTGGAAAGGAAAGCAGACCGGCGGCAGGATAGTTTTAAGCCAGACAAAAAAAGGAGGGAGAGATTTCATCAGGAAGACGCTGAGTGATTTAGGATGGAATTTTAAGGAACGCAGGGACGGTTTTAGAATAAATGATACTAAGCTTTATCATTTTCTTAGGAAATATTTTCCTGAGACAAAGAAAAAAAGTGAAGACGGTCGGGTCCCCGAATGGATAAGGATGTCATCTCCGGAATATATCAGAGAGTTTATGAACGGCGTTATTGTCGGAGACGGGAATATTCATAAGGGGAACAAACACATAGTTATTTATTCTGGTTCTCAAAAATTATCTGGTGATTACCAAGAATGTATATTCAAGATGGGACTGTGTTCTACGGTGAGGATGGACGATAGAAGGGGTCAGGCGCATAAAGTTGGTAAAGCTCCGATAAAAAACAAAAGAAAATCATATATTGTTTCTATTACGAAAAGAACCAATGCCCATTTGTTTAATAGAAAACTATGGTCAAAAAGAAAGTATAGGGGTAAAGTATATTGCGTGACGGTTCCGAACGGGACTCTTTATGTAAGAAGAAACGGAAAGGCGTTTTGGTCTGGGAATACCCACGAGATGGTTCGCCATAGGTTAGTTGCTTACACTCAAGAATCTACAAGATACGTGGACGAGAGTAATTTTAGGGTGGTTGTCCCTCCCGACAAAGATCCTCAGAAAAAAATAGTAACCTTGGGTCTTCCCAATGGGGACAAATCAGAGGTTTCTTTTGAAGACTGGGTTAATCTTAACGAGCAAATGTACAGAGGACTGAGAAAGGCCGAATGGGTGCCTCAGGACGCCAGGCAGACATTACCTATAGGGATAAAGTCTCAGATTGTAGCCACAGCCAACTTTAGGGAATGGCGCCACATTTTTACCTTAAGATGTTCCCCCAAGGCTCATTGGGAAATAAGGAGAGTGATGACCAACCTTTTAAAAGAGGTAAAAGAAAGGGTTCCTGTTATTTTCGATGACTTTGAAATTTTAGAAGAAGGCGCTCAAAAAAAGCCTTAAGCATGAAGTACACTCCTGTCATTGGGCTAGAAATACACGTGGAATTGAAGACGCGCTCTAAGATGTTTTGTTCTTGCCCGAATAATCAAGATATAAAAGAAGCAAATACTAATGTTTGCCCTGTCTGCATGGGACATCCCGGCACTCTTCCTGTTGCCAACAAAGAGGCGGTTAGAAAAGTTCTAAAAACGGGCATGGCTTTGAATTGTAGTGTGCCGGAGTATTCCAAATTTGATAGGAAAAATTATTTCTATCCCGACCTCCCTAAGGGATACCAAATTTCTCAGTATGATATGCCTTTGTGCGGAAAAGGAGAGTTGAGCATAGGGAAGGAGGTGGTGAGGATAACAAGGATCCATTTAGAAGAAGATACCGGCAGTCTGCAGCATTCTTCAGAAGACAACTCCTCTTTGGTTAATTTTAACCGCGCCGGTATTCCCTTGATGGAACTTGTGACAGAGCCCGACCTTTCTTCTGGCAAAGAAGCAAGGAAATTTGCAGAAGAGTTGAGATTGATATTGAGATACCTTGATGTTTCTAGTGCTGATATGGAAAAAGGCCAGCTGAGAGTAGAGGTTAATATTAGTTTAAGCAAAGATTCCAAGAAGGGAACAAAAGTAGAGATTAAAAACCTTAACTCTTTTCGAGCAGTAGAAGGAGCGGTTGATTATGAAATCGAAAGACAGAGAGATCTTCTAGAAGGGGGAGAAGAGGTTATCCAAGAGACTAGGGGGTGGGATGAGAATAAGGGCAAAACCTGCAGCCAGAGAGAAAAAGAGGAAGCGCATGATTATCGGTATTTGCCAGAGCCCGATCTTCCTACTCTTAAATTGGATTCTGATCTTTTATCTGAGATCAGATCAGAAATACCAGAGTTTCCCGCCCAAAGAAGAGAAAGGCTTAAAAGACAATATCTTTTGGACCCGAATATGGCAGAGTTTTTTACTTTTTACAAAGAAATAGGGGAGTATTACGAGCAGGCGTGTTCTGAATTGAAAAACTGGATGAAAAATTCCGGGATAAAAGATGAAAAAGAATTTGAAAAAGCCGCCAAACTTGCTGCCAACTATATCTCTTCGGACTTGATGGGGCTGTTGAGCGGCATGTCAGTGGAGAGCAAAGAATTTGCTATAACCGCTGAGAACTTTGCCGAATTTATCCTTCTTCTTTACAAAAAAGAAATTTCTAGCAAGATAGCAAAGCAGGTCTTAAAAGAAATGTTTAAAACGGGAGCAGATCCTTCTCATATTATCGAAGAGAAGGGCTTGTCCCAGGTTAGCGATGAGTCGGAAATAGAAAAAATTGTTAAAGATGTGATATCTAAAAACGAAAAAGCGGTTGAGGATTATAAAAAGGGAAAAGAAAACGCTTTAAAATTCCTTATGGGGCAGGTGATGGCGGCCACCAAGGGTATGGCAGAGCCTGAGTCGGTTAACAGAATATTGAAGAAATCGTTATCTTCTTAGCGTCCTTTGAGAAGTTAGATAATGGCTGATTTCTTTGTTGCGTCTTCTCGGGCAGTGCGCAGACCACGCCTTGCCAACAAGTCTTGAAATCATCTTATTTTGGAGAGCCCAACCTGCCATTATGTTTTGCCGCGATACGAGTAAGTTTTGGCGAGTCAGATTCTTTTACTTATCAGGGAGATGAGCGGTCAGAGTCCTGCGCTCCAAGTTCTTTTACCAATTTTTCCGCCTCTTTCTGGTTCCTAATCCAATGAACCTCTTTTTCTTTTTTAAACCAAGTCATTTGGCGTTTGGCAAAATGCTCTATGTCTTTTTGCAGCCTCTCTTCCATTTTTTCGCGGCTGATTTTCCCTTGAAGATATCTGGCTATCCATCTGTACTCAAGACCAAAACTTTCCAGTCTTTTCCAAGAGAGGCCTGAGTTTCTTAATCTTTTTACCTCGGCCATTAATCCTTCTTGCAACTCCTTTTTTAATCTTTTTTTTATTCTTTTCTTTAGTTCTTTCGGGCCTCTTTTTACGCCTAATACCAGGATACTCCATCGGGGAGGAGATTTCTCGATTAAAGGAACGGGCCCCCTTGTTTTATGGACGATTTCAAGTGCCCTTATCAGCCTCCTTTTATTGTGTCTGTCTATGTTTTTAGCCCTCCGCGGATCTTTCTTTTGTAAGAAGGAGAAAAGTTGCTGCGGGGTTTTCTTTTCCAGATTTTTTCTCAATTTCCAGTCAGGTTTTACTTTCGGGATTTTAATTCCGTCTATTATAGTTTGGATGTAAAAAGCAGTTCCTCCCACCAGAAAGGGGACATTTCCTTTTTTCTGGATTCTCTTTATAGCCCTAAGAGCTCTTTTTTTAAATTGGGCTATTGTGAATTTTCTCTTAGGAGAAGCTACATCCAGAAGATGATGGGGGACCCCCTGCATTTCTTTTTTTGTTATCTTTCCTGTGCCTATATCCATTCCTTTGTAAACTTGCCTGGAGTCGGCAGAAACCACCTCTCCCCTAAATTTTTTAGCCAGTGCTATAGAAAGATCTGTTTTTCCGGCAGCGGTTGGACCTAAAATTACAACTAATTTTTTCATAATTTCCCTGCAAGGCCCCAAGAAAGAGCCTTTGTTATTTCAACTTTTACAAATTGGCCCGTATAGTCTTTTTCAGACAGGAATTTCACTGTTTTATGAGTCCTGTTTTTTCCTATGCAAAAACCCTGTTGGCAATCAGAGACCAAAACCTTCTCTGTTTGGCCTATCTGTTTTTTGTTTTTTTTCAAAGCGCAACTTTTCAGAATTTCTGTTAACATTTTCTCTCTTCTGTCCTTTTCTTCAGGAGAAACGCTGTCTTTTAATTTTGAAGCAACTGTGCCGTATCGAGCAGAGTATTTGGCGACATATGCCATGTCGTACTCTATTTCCTTGAATAGTTTCGCCGTATTGCTGAACTGTTCTTCGGTTTCGCCCGGAAAGCCCACTATAATGTCGGTGGATAGGGCTATATTCGGGATTTGCTTTCTTATTTTTTTTACCAAATCTTTGTATTGCTTTTCGGTATAGGGGCGTCTCATTTTTTTTAAGATGCTATTGTCTCCCGACTGGGCAGGAAGATTAAGGTATTCCGTAACTTTTTCAGAGTCAGCCATAATCTCGATAAGTTCTTTCGAAAAATCTTTAGGATGGGGGGAGGTAAACCTTATCCAAAAATTTCCCTTAATATCATTGACCATTCTTAAGAGATCAGGGAAGGTTGTTTCTTTGTCCTTGTAAGCGTTTACGTTTTGTCCTAATAGCCAAATTTCCTTATAATTCTTCTGTACCAGACTTTTGATTTCTTTTATTATATCTTTTGCAGATCTGGAGATTTCCCTTCCTCGGGTGTAGGGGACTACGCAATAAGCGCAAAAGTTGTTGCATCCTGTCATAATAGGAACAAGAGCGGAGAAGTTGTTGGAATAATTTGGTCTAATCTCCAGATAATTTCCGCAAGAATTTTCTGCTAAAAAATCGGGCCAGTTGGGTAATTCCGTTATGTCTAGCACATGGTCAAATATTTCTGCCAGTTTTCTTTTGTCTTTATTCAAAATACAGCCTGTGAGTATTGTTTTTTTATCCTTTAATTTTGGTGCTAGGCCGTAAACTCTGTCTACTGCCCTTTGTCTAACAGAACACATGTTAACTATTATCAAGTCCGCCTCTCTTATGCTAGAAACCATTTTGTGCCCCGACCCCTTGAACGCGGCAGAAATTCTTTCGCTATCTGATTTATTCATTTGGCAACCGAAAGTAATTATGTGGTATTTCATACTGAGCATTTTATCTTTTTAGAAGATAGAAGACAAGAGAGTATAATAAAACAGCCCTACCTGAGGGCTGTTTTTGTAAGAAGTTAATGGATTTTTTCTTTTTTTTCTTTAAGGAAATAACGCCATTGCTCTATGAACTCGATGAAGATCATAAAGGGCATATCGATTAGAGCATTGAATACCGCAGAGATTACATTGTACCTTTTCCATCTAGTAGTAAGCCATTTGCCAAGTTGGACTACGGGGACGGCGAAGGGATCGAAAATAAAGTGGAAGAAGGTCTCTTTTCTTTCGATTATCTGTAGCTCTTTTGCTCTTTGCCTTATTTTGGCCCCGGCGAAAGCGATTAAGGATAGGAATACGATAAAGATAACGTAAGAGAGGGGAGGGAAGTTTGCTTGGTAAAGCCCCCATATTATTAAAGTCAAAAAGACAGCAGAGCTCAAAAGGTAAATAAAGTTGATTATAGAGCGAATAACAACACCTCCCTTGCGATAAGCTTTAACCTCGTAGATATCTTCCTCTTCTGTTTTGTAAGTTATTTTCATGACTTCAACTATAACCCGCTGAAGATTTCCTTTCTTGGGGGGCTTGATGGAGATTACCAGACAAGCCATCAGTAGGGTGGGAATAAATATGTCCACCCCAATGGCGAATAAACTAAAGTTACCCATTACATATTTTGAAAAGGGAATTTCAATGGCGAGCAAAGAAACGACGTTGGTTAAAAATATAGAAAGAGTGGAATAAAACGCAGCCCTTCCCAGTCGGGATTTCAGGGTTTTAAGGCGCCCCTTATATTTTTCTTTAACTTTTGTCTCTAGGGCCTCAGGGTTTCCTATCTTTTCTTCCGCTTCTGGAGGGGACTCTTCAATAATGTCGCCTAGCAGTAAGTAGGGAGTGTCGTATTTTTCACAAATCTGATAAAATTTGTCTCCCAGAGGGTGATTTAAGTCTTTTTCTACCCGATTCCAAATAGAGTAGATATTTTTAGTAACTTTTTCTGTTCCTTCCTGCGATTGGTTCTTCCAAGTAGGATAGTAGTATTTTAATAGATGGTAACTAATAACCGAGGAATCCAAATTAAACAGAGCTCTTTGGGAGGCAATATATGTTTGGATATTTCTTTCTTCTTCGGGCATACCATTCTTTACTATCAGCCCTTCGTTTACTCTTATTTTCTTTTTCATTTGAGAGAACATATAATCAATCAGCGCTCTTTCTTTGGAAACCGAAGTAAGAATTTCTTCTATCTCGCAGGCCGCTATAGAAAAAAGCCAGTTATAAAGCCTTATCTTGGATTTCTTTTTTGAAGCGGGGCTGTTGTTGATAATTTTTGTGTATTTTTCAATCGCTTTCTGAGCCTCTGCTATTTTTTCTTCTTCTATCTTGTCATTAGGAAAGTGACCGCTTCTGATAAGATCTAAAACCATGGGCTCTGCCAAATCCCCCACTGAAAAGTTCCCGCTTAGCAGGTCTGCTTTAGAATAGACCCTTCTTTTAAGTATTCTTTCTATCGCCCCTCTTTTAAGGAGATGCTCTTCTTTCCAGTCAATAATCCCCCTTAACTTTTCATAAAAAGTCGCGACCTTTGAGGCCACTTCGTCTACATGGATGGTATTTGCTTCTTTCGAAGGCCTTAAGGACCAATACCAGGCCTTGTATCTGTCTATTAATTTTTGAGTTTCTTCTGAAATTCCCTTCATTTTCTTTGTTCAATCTCCTTGTTGACTCTTCTAATGAAAGTTTTTAGTTTTATCATTCCATCGTCCCCCTCTTTCCTTTTTCGTACTCTTACGGAATTACCCTTTTTTTCTTTATCTCCGACGACCAAGATATAAGGAATTTTTTGTTTCTCTCCCTCTCTTATTTTTTTGCCCACAGTCTCTGCTTGGGTTTTTGATTCGCTTCTTATGTTACTGCTATTTAATTCTTTCTGGATGTCTTCTGCATATTTTCGGTGGTCAGATCCTACTGGAACTATCCATACTTGGACGGGGGAGAGCCAGACTGGAAATGCGCCTGCGAAATGTTCGATAAGAAGAGCCATGATTCTTTCGTAAGATCCCAAAATAGCCCTATGAACCATCACCGGCGGCTGCTTCCTTCCCTTTTTGTCGACATAGGAGAGATTAAACCTTTTCGCGGTGGCAAAATCAATCTGGACAGTAGGTATCTGGATTTCTTTGCCGAGAGCGTCTTTAAACATAAAATCTATTTTAGGGCCGTAATGAGCAGCCTCTCCTTCTATTTTTTTGGCTCCGAGTTTCATTTCTTTGCAAACCTCTTCCAGGATCTTTTCGCATTTGTCCCAGTCTTTTTTCTCCCCGATGTATTTTTCAGGATGTTCGTAGTCTCTGAGAGACAAAGATACCCAGTGGTTTCCCCACAATCCGAGCGATTTGTAAAACTTCTTGATAATTTTTACCATGTCTTTTATTTCATTCTTAATCTGTCCGATGGCACAGAAGGAATGACCATCCTCTACGGTAATGGCGTAGACCCTGTTTAAGCCACCCACCTCTCCTGGCTTTTCTGCTCGGTATTGTTTTTCAGACTCCATGTATCTAATAGGGAGATCTCTGTAAGAGCGTGGTTTGGAAGCGTAGATTTGAGTTTGGTGGGGGCACTGGACGGGCTTTAGTACAAACTTGTGTCCTCTTTTAGAAGAAACATGAAACAGTTCTTCGTTAAATTTTTCTGCATGGCCTGAAATTTCAAACAACTTTATTTTCGCCAAGTGAGGAGTAATTACTTTTTGGAACCCATAGTCGTAGCAGATTGTTTCTACCTCTTTCTGCAGTTCTTCTTTGACAATTGTTCCCTTGGGAGTATAAAGGGGGAGGCCGGCTCCAACTATATCTGAAAAACAGAATAAATCTAATTCTTTTCCCAGTTTCCTATGGTCTCTCTCCTTTGCTTCTTTTTGAAGATCAAGATATTTCTGGAGCTCATTTTTATTTTCAAAAGCTAATCCGTAAATTCTGGTAAGCATGGGGTTCTTTTCGTTTTCTCTCCAATAAGCCCCGGCCACCTTTGTTAACTTAAAGCTATCAAATTTTATCTTTCTGGTAGATTTAACATGAGGCCCCTTGCAAAGATCAATAAAATCTCCGCTTTCGTAAATAGTGACGCTCTTGGCAGGCATCTCTTTAATCAGTTCTTTTTTATAGGGCTGATCTTTAAAGAGGGTTCTTGCTTTTTCTTTAGAAACTACCCTTTTTTTGAAAAAAATATTTTGCTTGATAATTCTTTTCATTTCCTTTTCTATCTTGGGCAAATCTTTAAGGGTGACTTTTTCTGGGAACTCTATATCGTAATAGAAGCCGTTTTCAATAGCGGGTCCTATGCCAAATTTGGCTCTTGGATAGAGGTTTTGAACGGCCGAAGCCAGAATATGGGCTAAGGAATGTCTAATAATATTTATTTCCATTTTTTAGTACTTTTAGTTTAATACTTTTTTTTGGCAAAAGCCACACCAATGCTTTTATCGGCCCCTCCGTAGTAAATGAAATATTTATTTTTCATTTGTACTAACCCTTCTGCAAAAACTACGTAATTAATTTTTCCATAACTTTCCCAGGAACTGGTGGGGGAGAGGATAGGATCCTCTTTCCTGGCTATTGCCTTACCGGGGTCATTTTTATCTAACATAGCGCACCCTGCGCTGTATTCTTCGCCGTTAAAACTGTTATAAATTACAAAAATTCCTTTTTTGGTGATTATGGGGGCAGGACCCATCTCTACTAATCTTGAGTCGAAATGATCTCTTCTTGGCGTTAACACGGGCTTTTCTTGGGTCTGCCAATCCTTCAAGTTTCTAGAGGTGGCCAGATAGATGTTCGTATCTCCGTAGTAAAGGTAATATTTCCCTTTTATCTTTTTTGGCAAAAGAACGCCCGATTTTGCGTATTTCATCAATAAACCTTTCTTTTTCCAGTGGAGCAGGTCTTTAGACTCGGCTAAGGCAATGTGGCTTTTTCTTCCGGTAAAGGCCACATAGATCAGGTAATAAGTATCTTCAATTTTGGTTATTCTTGGATCCTCGCACCCTCTTTTTTCATATCTTCTTTCTGGCTTTATTACGGGCTCTTTTTTCCTCTCAAACTCTAATCCGTTTTTACTGACAGCCATTCCGATACTGGAAATATAGTCATTGTAATAGTGTTGTTCTGCTCGGTAATAAAGATAGACTTTGTTATTTTCTTTTAGAGCGGTTCCGTTGTAAGTTGCAGCGCTTTCAAATTTGTTGCTTCTATAGGGATTAAGGACGGGGTTTTTCCTGTATTTCTTTACTTTTCCAATAGGCCACCTCATAAAATCAGGAAGAATTTACAATTTCTTCGATCGCTTCTGCGATAAGCTTTATTTCTCCCTGCCTGTCGTCTACTCTGGCTGAGACAAACACAACCTTATTCTCTTCAAAAACGTCAGGGTTTTTTTCCATAATGCTCGGGAAAACAACAACCTCTCTTTTGCCGGTCAGATCTTCTAATTGCATGAAGAGCATTGATTTTCCGTTTTTGGTAAGTATTTTTTTTATTCCAGAAATAATGCCGCCGACCCTTACTCTTCTATTGGTTAAGGAGGTTCCAATTTTCGCCAGAGAGAGCGCTCCCTCTTTAAAAACATTCCTGTAGTCTTCTAGGGGATGGGAGCTGATATAGAGCCCCAAAAGCTCTTTTTCCCAGCCTAGTTTTTTGAAATTGGAAACGGGTTCTGCCGAAGCCAGATTAAGGTGGTTATTAAACTTTGATCCGTCAAACAATCCTTTTTGGCCGTTCTCTTTAGATTTACTTTTTTCTCTAACGGCCTCTAAGACTCTTTCCATGTTTTGGAATAAGCGGTTTCTTTCCCCAAACTCGTCAAAGACCCCGGCTCTGATTAAGCTTTCTAAGGACTTCTTGTTTAAGACGCCGCTGTCCATTCTTTCTGCGAAATCCCCAATAGACTTGAAGGGGCCTCTCTCTTTTTTTTCTTTGACAATGGCGTCTACTACATTCTCTCCCACGTTTTTAATAGCCAAAAGCCCGAAGCGGATTTGTTTTTTATCAGGGATTACAGTGAAGTTTTTTAAACTTTCGTTGAGACTGGGGGGGAGGGTTTCGATATCCATTTCGCGTGCGTTTTCTATAAGTATAGCAATCTTTTCTACGTCGTTTCTTTCAGAGGTCATTAAAGAAGCCATAAATTCTACCGGGTAGTGGGCCTTCAAATAGGCGGTCTGGTAGGCGATCATGGCATAGGCTGTCGAGTGCGAGTTATGAACAAAAATATCATTGGCTATGAAATTGTGAGTGTCTTTAATGGTCAGATCAAAGGTTTCCTCTGTTCCTTTGGGCGCAATGGAGGCGATCTCATCCCAAAAAACATCAGAGGTGGCGTATTTTTCCAATTCCTTGCTATGCATTGATTGAGAAATAAAAGAAACGGCCTCTCTTAAATATCCCTTTTTCTCGGGATCTTTAAGAAACAATCTCTTTGAAAAACTGTTTTCTCTGCTTATCTGAGCGAAAGTTAGCATTTCTCTCTCGGCTGTCTGTCGCATAATGTCAACTACAATATTTGCCGGTACAATATCTCTGCTTCCCCGGGCTGGCCATGGTTTTATGGTTCCGTTTAGAATTGGGTGGGCTTTCTTTATCTCTTCTAACACCCCCTTTTTTTCTTTCAGTGAATAGGGGCTGAGGTGCTTGATGAACTTTTGGATGTTGTCGTGGCGGCTGATATTAATTGTATATCCTATTTTCACCCCTTCTCTGTATCTGAATTTCTTTTTGTGGATAACCGAGATGATGCCTAGCCTGAGCAGCAGGCTCTGGAAGGCTTCGGCAATAGCAGCAGAGGACGTGGAGTAAAAGATAGCAGGGAGCTTGTTTTTGAAATTAATACAACCGTCACCCTGGAACATCTTGGCTGCAAGAAGAGCAACCTTTGATTCGGGAAGCTGGAAAACAAATTCTGGTAGGAATTTTTGGGTTGCTTTCTTGTTGTGTAATCCCAGACCCCTGATCCATTCTACTGCTTCTGATTTTTCTTTTCTGTTTTTTCTTTTTGAGTAGACTGCAATGGCTTTCTTTTTGTAGTCTTTTCTTCCAAGAGTATTATCAAATTTTTCCAGGTAACGAATGTAGTCTTCTATCTCTTCCTTTGATTTTGAATAGAAATAGAAACCGCGAGGATGGCAGAAGTTGCCCTCGGCCAGAAGATAGCCCAAAATGGCGACCTTGTGGTCTTCAATGTCAACAGGCTTTGAGGGCTCTGGAACAATTCTCGGAGTTGCAACTCTTTCTCCAACCTTGATTTCCTCGAGCTTTTTCCAGCCATCCCCTGTAAGGAAGGGGTGGTTTTTGGTAACTTTTATTCTCTTTCCGGTTTTGGTTCTGACTTCAAATACAGGCTTCCTGCCATTTGAAAAAACATCAACTATTTTTGACTTCTTTATCTTGAGATCTTTGGAAAGGGAGAAAGCTCCTTTGGCTCGTTTTTTGTCGTTTAAAAGGTCTGTTACTTTCACCCTTTCGCCTGTTTCCGGGTTGATTATCTTTGTGTCGCCGGTTACGCACTTGTTAAAGCCATAGCGGGCAAAAGGCAAGATCCATTGCCAGATCTTTTCGCCCACTTCTTTTTTTATACCGTTTTTTACAGTGCCCTCGATAAACTTTTTCTTCTGGCCATGAAGCAATTTTTCTATTTTCTTTCCCACCGCTTTTCTCAAGATATCTGCTTCTGAGAGAGTAAACCCCGCTATTTCCCTGGCAATTCTCATCAACTGCTCTTGATAAATGCAGATACCGTTTGTTTCTTCAAGGATGGGTTTTAGTTTTGGGTGTAGATACTCGGTTTTCTGACGACCGTGTCTTCTTTCAATAAAATCAGGAAGAAACTGCATGGGTCCTGGGCGATAAAGGGCAACCATCGCGATGATGTCTTCAAACTTAACAGGCTTTAGCTGCTTGAGAAATCTCCTAATCCCGCCTCCTTCCAGTTGGAATACTCCTGTCGTATTTCCCTGCTGCAGAAGTTGAAAGGTTTTCTCGTCGTCTAGGGGTATTTCTTCGATATCTACTTTTTCTTTGTTTCTTACTACATAGATTCTGGCCAAAGTGTCCTCAATGATGGTAAGATTTTTTAGGCCCAAAAAATCCATTTTCAATAATCCCAAATCTTCAATGGCGTGCATTTCATACTGGGTTACTATAGTTTCATCGTTTTGGGTGGGGCGTTGAAGAGGAACTGAATTAGTAAGAGGGTCTGCCGATATCACTACGCCGCAGGCATGAGTAGAGGCGTGCCGGGCCACTCCTTCTAATTTCAGAGCCAAATCTATTAATCTTTTTGCCTGTTCGTCTGATTGGTATAAGTCCTTGAACTCTTTTACTTTCTTTAAGGTTTCTTCCAGAGAGAACCCAAAGGGAATCATCTTGGCTATTTTATCGCAATAGCCATAGCTGTAATTTAAAACCCTGCCCACGTCTCTTATTACGGCCCTGGCTGCCATTGTTCCAAAAGTTATAATTTGGGCTACTCTTTCTCTTCCATATTCTTGGGCGACATAAGATATTACTTCGTCTCTTCTTCTGTCTGCAAAGTCAAGGTCAATATCTGGCATAGAAACTCTTTCCGGATTTAAGAATCTTTCAAAGAGAAGATCGTATTTAAGGGGGTTAATATTAGTGATATTCAGAAGATAGGCGGCCAAAGATCCGCCCACAGAGCCCCTTCCCGGTCCTACAATGATGCGGTTTTCTTTTGCCCAGTTAACAAAGTCCTGAACAATAAGAAAATAAGAGGCAAAACCCGTCTGTTTGATTACAGACAACTCGTATTCTAGGCGGTCTTCCATTTCTTTTTTATAATTCTTCCCGAATTTTTCTTCTAATCCCCTATAGCACAATTCTTTTAAATGTTCCTCTGTTGTTTTTTTATCTGGCAAGTCAAACCTAGGTAGTTTCGTCTTTCCCAGTTCAAGTTCAAAATTGCACTTTTCTGCTATCTTTTGGGTATTCTCTATGGCCTGAGGCACGTTCTTGAAGGCTTTCTTCATTTCTTCGGGAGACTTTAAGGAGAGGTCTTCGGTCTTCATGGTGAGACGTTCGGGATCGTTTTGGTCGGCCCCGGTGTTTATCATCATTAAAATATCTTGAGCCTGTCCGTCTTCTGTTTTCAAATAATGAACGTCATTAGTGGCTACCAGAGGGATATCAAGCTCTTTTGCCATGGGGATTATAGATTTATTGACTTTAACCTGGCCTTCGTTTTGAGGATGGTGCTGTATTTCTAGATAAAAATCTTCTCCGAAAATCTTTTTGTATTTTAAAGCCACTCTTTTAGCCTCCTCTTCTTTTTTAGCCAGAATAAGGCGAGGAATTTTTCCCTGTATACAGGCCGTACAGGCGACGAGCCCTTCGGAATATTGTTCTAAAATCTCTTCGTCTATTCTTGGTTTATAATAAAAGCCCTCAAGATGGGCTTTGGTCACTAATTTTACAAGGTTTTCGTATCCCTTTTTGTTCTTGGCAAGCAGGAGAAGATGATATCTGGTATCGTCAATTCTGGGTCTTTTCTGTTGCCTGCTCTCGTAGGCCTGATAGACCTCGCACCCTATGATTGGTTTTATGCCTCTTTCTTTGGCTTTTTGGAAGAATTCTACTGCGCCATACATTACCCCATGGTCGGTAAGAGCCAAAGAGTCCATGCCCAATTCCTTTGCGTAATCTAAAAGTTCTTCGGGCTTGGCTAGCCCGTCTAATAAGGAGTAGTGGGAGTGGACGTGCAGGTGGGTAAATTTAGACATAAGTCCAGATTTATATTATAGCATTTTAACTTGATTGTGTGGAGAAAGCAAGTTTCTTTTTTCTTTGCTCTTGTTATAGAATAAGGCAATGGAAAAACCAGATCTTAAAGAGGAAAAAATTGCTTGGAGGAAGGGGCACAGAAGAATATTGGGAGTAGACGAATCCGGCAGAGGTTGCCTGGCAGGTCCGGTTGTGGCAGCGGCTGTTTCTTTGGATAGGCCTTCTAAGCATTTTTTAAATAAATTTCCGGGACTGAAAGACTCCAAGAAACTTTCTGCTTCTAAAAGAGAGGATATTTTTAAACTCGCTCGTCTAGACCCGAGAGTAAAGTGGAGTGTTGCCAGGGTCTCAGGAAAAGTGATTGATAGAATCAACATCTTTGAGGCTACAAAACTGGCCATGAAGAAAGCGGTGCTGAGCCTGGAGACAGATTTTATCCTTATAGACGGGATAATCAAGTTAGATCTTGATATCCCCCAGAAATATGTTGTTAGGGGAGACGACAGAATTTTCTCCTGTGCCCTGGCCTCTGTTTTTGCAAAAGTCATCAGGGACAAGGCCATGGTAAAATACCATAAAAAATATTCTTGTTACGGCTTTGACAGGCACAAGGGATATTCCACTCGGTTGCATCAGAGCAATATTGAACAATACGGTTTATGCAAAATCCATAGGAGAAGTTACGCTCCCTGCCGGCAAGCCCTTGCCAAAAGACGATTTTCTTGTTAGGTTATAAGATAATATGGCAGTTCCAAAGCAGAGGAAAACAAAATCACGATCACAGGGTTTCCCCCGACCCCCTTTTAGAAACCCGCGGTTTCTAACATTTTTGGCTTTGCTCCGCTCGGCCAAAAGCCTGTTTTCCTACACGGGGGAAACCCCGATTTTGTTGAGATTTTGATTACTTTTTTTCTCCGGACATATTTTTTTTAATACTATATTATGGCAGTTCCAAAGCAGAGGAAAACAAAATCACGATCACAGGGTTTCCCCCGACCCCCTTTTAGAAACCCGCGGTTTCTAACATTTTTGGCTTTGCTCCGCTCGGCCAAAAGCCTGTTTTCCTACACGGGGGAAACCCCGATTTTGTTGAGATTTTGATTACTTTTTTTCTCCGGACATATTTTTTTTAATACTATATTATGGCAGTTCCAAAGCAGAGGAAAACAAAATCGAGGAGAGATAAAAGAAGGATGCATATTTCTGTCAAAAAACCTGATTTAACCGCTTGCCCCAAATGCGGCAGTTTGGTCAGGCCCCATACGGCTTGTTCAAAATGCGGTTTTTACAGAGGGAGAGAGGTAATAAATATTATGGAAAAAATGGATAAAAAGGAAAGGAAGAAAAAGGAAAAAGAAATGGCAGAACAGGAAAAGCAGGAGAAAAAACCTTTAAATATGGAGAAATTGTCTCAGAAATAATAATATGGCCTCTCGTCATCTAGCTCGTTCTATTGCAATGCAAAGTCTTTACGAGTGGGACTTTTACGGCAAGACCAAAGGTTCTTTGGAAGAAATTACAAAAAGAAACATAAAGGAATTTGGACCCGGTCTCCAAGACACTTCTTTTGTGAACAAGTTGGTCGATGGGGTAGTTTCTAATTTGGACAAAATCGATAAAATATTGGGGAAAGCAGCCCCGGAATGGCCCGTTGAACAAATCACCATAGTGGACAGAAATGTATTAAGGCTGGGTCTTTATGAGTTGCTTTTTGGCAGCAAGGAAGAAGTCCCCCCAAAGGTGGCCATTAATGAATCTATTGAATTGGCCAAGAAGTTTGGAGGGGAGAGCTCTGGGAAGTTTATTAATGGAGTTCTGGGGACAGTTTACAAACAAATGCAAGAAGAAGATGAGTAATTCCTCTGTTCCTGCCAGCCAAGAGTCTTTGAAAAAGAAATTTGGCCGGCTGGAAAAGAAAACAGGCATAAGATTTAAAAATAAAGACCTTCTTATTCGTGCTTTTGTTCACAGGTCTTTTTTAAATGAAGCTTCGAACAAAGGGTTAAGGCACAATGAAAGGTTGGAGTTTTTGGGGGATGCCGTTTTGGAGCACATTGTCACAGACTTTCTTTTCAGGAAGTACCCAGACCAGTCAGAAGGAGTGTTAACCGCTTGGAGAGCTGCCTTGGTTAATTCCAAGACCTTGGCCGAAGTTTCTGAAGAATCGGGATTTGAGGATTTTCTTTTGCTTTCCAAGGGAGAGAATAACGACAGCAGGAAATCCAAACAGTATATTTTGGCAAACACCTTTGAGGCCTTTGTTGGCGCTTTGTATCTTGACCAAGGATTGAAAGTATGCGATAAATTTATTAGCAAAAACCTTCTTACAAAACTAGGCGAGATTATAAAGAATAATCTTTTTCTGGATTCCAAATCGCATTTTCAGGAAATGGCCCAAGAAAGGAAAAGAATAACCCCGGTCTATAAGGTTCTTAAAGAGTGGGGTCCAGATCACGCTAAGCACTTCATTGTTGGCGCCTATCTCGGCAAAGCGCTGGCAGCCAAGGGGGAGGGCCTTTCCAAGCAGGAAGCAGAAGAAAAAGCAGCTGAAAAAGCTCTTAAGAATAAGAATTGGTAAAGAGTGCAGGACTTGAACTATCATTTTCTGTCTTCTCAGAGAGATGATCAGTTCGAACCTTGTACTCTAAAAACATGCTTAAAATAAGATTATTTCCCAAAGGAAGAAAAAATCAACCGTTTTTCAAAATTGTTGTCGCACCCAAAGAAAATCCGCCCAAAGGAGGGCGTTTTGTAGAGGAAATAGGGTTTGTTAATCCCTTGACCAAAGAAAAAAAAGTGGACAAAGAAAGAGCGAAACACTGGCTTTCTGTCGGGGCTCAACCCTCAGACACGGTGTATAATCTGTTCATAGAAGAGAATATTATAGACGGCAAAAAAATTCCTCTTCATAAAAAGAAAAAGAAATCTGGGGAAGAAGAGAAGGAGGCCAAGGCAAAAGAAACTCCGAAAGAAGGGGTATCTGCTGAAGGAGTCGCCCTCGCAGAAGAAAAGAAAGAAGAATCTTCCAAGGAGGAAGCCAAACAAGAGGAGGCTCCCAAAAAAGATTCATCCCAGGAAGAATCTAAGCCCGAAGAGGCTTCCCAAAAAGAAGAGCCCAAGCAAGAATCCGCAGAAGAAAAGAAAGAGGAAGACAAAAAGTCTAAAAAAGAGCAGCCTCAAGAACAGGAAAAGAAGGAGTAAAATTACTACTGTTGTAAATACTCAAAATGTCGCCTCTAATAGTTAAGCAAGATGTCGTCCGGAA
>CAYZKD010000002.1:0-45273 GCA_964479375.1 uncultured Candidatus Saccharibacteria bacterium
GCAAAAGGGCAAAAATTCCTTCCCCCCAACCCCCTTCCTTTTTGCCCTTTTGCTTCAATGCCCGCAGGGCGGGCGCGGCGGCGGCTACAAAATAAATAAAAAGGCAGTGAATAGACTTGAATTAACTAATTGATACTTTAGCAACATTATCGGAAAAAATCAAAATTTCCTTACCTTTTCTTGCTTCAAACGCACTATGATTTATAGTAAATTTATTCTTTTTGAATTTGTCGTAAAGATTTTGAATATAGGAAACATCATCATAAGTCATAACCCATTTTAACGAAGATTTTTCAAGAAGTCTCAATAATTTTTTGTGATCTTTATCAATATAGTGGTTTAGATACAGAGATTTCCCCTTTTGATAGTATGGAGGATCAAGAAAAATAAAATATCTATTTTTACATTTATTTTTTTCTAACTGCCTCAAAAGTGTAATTCCGTCTAAATTTCTAACCGATATTTTATTTCTAAATTCTTTGATTTTTTCCAATCTTGAAATAATAGTATTTTTTGTAAAACGGGCTTGAACATTCCAAAAACCAGCTTGTTCCTTTCCGCCTATCGGCCCGCCTTCAATAATTCCAGAGCGGTTTGTTCTATTTAAAAATAAGGTGGCAAAAGCCAACTCTTTTATTGATGAGGATGGATTGTTATAAATTTCTTTTTGTTTTTTCCATTCTTCAATATTAATATTCGTCTTTTTTATTTTATTTATCAAAAAATCCGTATTGGCAATGGCAATTTTCCAAAATGCAAAAATAGCTCTATCTAAGTCATTGATAATAATTCTATTAACCTCACCCGAAAACAATAATTTCAAAGAAGCTCCGGCTCCACCTGCATATGGCTCAACAAGAATAATCTTTTCCTTTTCGGAAAAATTTTTTTCTATTGCCGAGGTTAAAAAATTAGCCAATCTAGTTTTTCCGCCCGGATACCTTAATGGTGAATAAAAACTCATATTATATTTTATTTATTATATCAAAAATTGGTCTACAAAAAGTTTTCCAAATTTCTCTAATCTTTGTTTCTGTTGGAGAATATGAAACATTGTGAATATAGAAATCAAGATTGTCTATAAAATCTTTTCTTTCTCGTATAATTTTATTTATTGCTTTTCTATCTTGTGGATCAGTCACAATATTATTAGCTTCATCAAGCATAAACTTTAACATCTCTTTTAGACTGGGAGACCAGTTAGGTGCCAAAATCTTACTTTGTGATTTATAATGACTTTTTTGAGCATTAACAATTTTTGTTATTTGCCCCTTATTTTTTAACTTGTCATAAACCGCTAATTCTATAACGACCCTTAAAGATACGGCGAGAATATTAATATTGTTGTCTTTAATTGGTTTATTTTTATTTAACTCTTTTAAAACATCTTTAACCCTGCTAGCTCCTTTATATGACCGATATTCATCCAGTATTACCCAGTCTGTTTTAGTTAACGATCCTTTTCCTGTATTTTCAATCTTATTTTTTTCATTACCTTCTTTCTTTTGTATTTCTGTTTTCTTGATAGAGAATTTTTTTGGGTCAATTTTTGAAAATATATTCTCAATAAGAAAATCTTTATTAGCTTGAGCTGGGACTTTACCTGGATTAATGATATACGGGATAAGTTTTTTAATTTTATCGTCTGAATCTTTTTTATTTTGAAAAGTTATATTTCCTTTACTATCAATAGAATAATTAAGCAATTTTTTTCCGTTACTACTTAAAATTAATCTATCAATTTTGTTAAAACCGGATTTAAGTAATTCTTCCTCATCTTTTTCTGTTCTAATTTGTTCTAAAATTTGCTCATAAAAAAATAGCTTTTCAATTTCTTTCTTAAATTTATTTGGAGTTAAACCGTATTCAAAAGAAGCTGAGCTAATATCATATTCTCCAGAATCAATAAGATTTTTATACATGCGAAGTTTTTGTAATACTTGCCATTTTTTTAAAAGTGGGCTGACATGTATATTCCAAATTTCTTTTTCTGCTTCTTTACGAGAAGGAGCAACGGCAATCTTCATTTTTTTAAATTCTTGCTTATCGGTAATTTTGCTTAATTCTTCAAGTTCATTTTTATCACGAGCGTTTGTTGCGAGTCCTGGTTTAAGTAAAAGCTGACAAGCCGCCAACCGACGATTACCATCCAGAACTATTGTTCGTCCATTTTCTTTGCAAACAATTGCAACAGCACTTCGGTGATAGCCGTTATTCGCAATGTTTCTAGCGATTCTCAAAACATCCTCTTTGTCCAAAAGGTAGTTTCTAATTTGAGTGATGTCATTTTGATCTCTAACATGTTTTGGGAGTCTTGGATTTTGCAGGTCCAATTCCAATTTTTCAACATCAATAACATCATCTTTCCATTGTTTTTTTGTACTCATAAATTTTTTATTTACAAACTACATAATGCAAATATTCAACCGTCTTATTTGCTTTGTAGTTTCTATTTTCTGACTTATCAGCTTTGAAACGATTATATTCTTTTGTAAAATTCCCATATTTGCCCCGTAAGCTCATTATTTCTTTTATATCATCTAAAGTCATTAAACCCTCGTTGTTGTAGCTTAAAAAGATATATTTTGTTTTTGCTTTCAAAATTAAATCTTTGAACGCTTTTTTTACTTGCGTTCTTGAACAATAAAGCGACTTTTGGTCTTGATATTCTCGCAAGCCAGTTTTCCCATGAATTTCTGGGTTGTCATATTTAGCTATTGTTTCAAGCATATGATAATTTGTTGCATATTGTCTTTGATTGTAGGGTGGATCCAAGTATAAAATATCGCCTTCAACTTTTTCAGCAATTTCATTTATGTCGCCATTTAATACTTCATGATCTTGATCATTTATTATCAATTCAGCAGGTTTTAAAATCAAACTATTTTGAGCAGATTTTTTTAATTTTTTTAAAAACGCGCCATAAACAGAAGCTGTATTTGCGTATTTATCAATTGACTCAACTAAACTGGTAATCAAAAAATAATACTCATCATCAGAAATTGAATTTTGATTTTTCCAATTTTCAATTTTTTGGCGGATAGCATCACAACGCATTCCGTTTTCATCGGAAAAATATTGTCGCGATTCCTCTTTATTCTTTGTTCCTCCAAGACAATAATTTTTATAAATAAATCCTTTTACTCCTTTCAAGTCTGATAAATAATTGCAGACAAAATTTTTCCGATTTTTCACCTCAATATTTTTCAAATCTGGAATTTCTTTTAATAATTTTGCAAAATTTAATTCCTTATGGTTTCCGATATAATGTCTATTTAAAATATAGCTGTAATACTGAATGTCATTTGCTACAACTTTATATCCTTTCTTTTTGAAATAACTTCCGACAATTCCAGTCCCCGCAAATAAATCACAAAAAGTATTGCAGTCTTTATCAACCACTTTATTTATTGATTCTTCCAAAAAATTTAGAAGGCTTAATTTTGAGCCGATATAATTCATTTTAGTTATGCAATAAAATTACGAAACAAGGCACTTTATAATTTTTTTCTCCAAGATTTTTATGCTTATAGGTAAAGTTAATTTCAATCGGATTATTCAAATCAGTTTTGTTTATAATTTCTCTGATCTTGTCGATTGAAACATCCTCATCAATATATACAACCAATAATCTTGGGTCAGCACCAAATCTACCCTCATCCTGATATTTATAAAGATGTTCAGCGACAAGTTCTGGTTTTTTAATTGCAACATCTCGCCATTCATCTTTAAATTTTCTCTTAAATTCGTTCGTTGGACTTTTCGCAACTTTTTGATCAAAGGAAACTCCGTCAATAAAGAAATCCACACCCCGTCTATGATTTAATGTTGGCAAAATATTATTATTTTTTTCAAAAATCAAAGTTTCAATAAAATCATTTCTAACTGTGTTGATTTCTTTTATCCGTCTGTATTTAACCGCGGCAACTTTTACTTTATCATCTTTAACAAACCCATTTTCTTTTTCGGAATTTACTCTTTGTACAAATTCATCAAAAGCACCCTGAGAAAATGGCCAAGCAATATCGCCTAATTTTAAAGATTGCCATTCTTTAATAAGTATATCCATTGCGTTATCTGCTTCTTTTCCGCTTTTATATTTTTCAGTTTCTTTGAAAATATCTCTGATGATTTTCTTGCTTTCTTCATAATCCCAGCTATCAACAATAGATTTCCAAAGTTCTTTGGTATTTAGGTCTAAAACTTTTTTGCCTGCATTTTTCCCCCGACTAATAGTTTTGAATTTTAAAGATGATATTGGCTTAATATCATTTAAGCGCAATAAATATTCCGTTGCTTTTTCTTGATTGCCTATAATTTTTCGGGCTAAATCATCTGAAAGTTTTGATTTTATGTATTCCATAATTATTTTTTGAAAATTAAAATATATTCGTGTTTAAAAATATAATAATCGCTTGAAAGCGCTCTATATCGCCAAATCCCTTCTTTGTTTTGTTTAGCGCGATTGCCCGCCATATTTTTAATTATAACACTTTTTAGAGTTAAATTTAATTTTTGCGCTTCATTCATGCAATAAAAACCTAAAGGGATCCATTGTCCTGCGGTATATTTATCACCGATAACTATTGCCAAATATCTACCTTTTTCTAAAATTTCAATTGTATTTTTTAAAACTTCGGAAAACTTTTCTAAAAATTCTTTGAGCGATTTTGCATTTGATAAATCATCTTTTGATTCACTAAATTTAATAATATCGGCATAAGGCGGATGTAAAATTGCCAACTGAACATTTTTCTTTCCTTGCTTTTTTAAAACTTCTTTTACTTTTTCAAATGTTTCAATTTTTGTGCTATCACCAGTAATTAAATCAGAAAAATTATTTTTTGGTTCAATATTTTTCCCGACATAATCAACAAGCTTTTTTTGAATATCTACGCCAATAAAATTTCTGTTTAAACTTTCCGATTCATAAGCTGTTGTTCCACTCCCTAGAAATGGATCAAAAACAATTTCATTTTTCTTTGTATATCTTAAAATTAACTGGTGTGGAATTTGTGGAATAAAATTACCGTGATAAAAGCCGTTATGCTTTCCTGTTTTATCTCTTTCTGGAATAATCCAAAGGCTATCTGTCAAAATTTCTGATTCTTTCCAATTATCTAAATTTAAATCATTAAAAATTGGCATGATTATTTTTTCATTAAGGTATCCAAACTAACGTCTAATGCGTTCGCTATTTTCTGGACAGTATCGATTGTTGGACTTTGTATGCCGCCGGACTCGATTTTAATAATAGTGGCATTAGCCACGTCCGCCAATCTTGAGAGCCTGTCTTGCGATAAGCCCTGTTCTTTTCGGTACTTTTTTATGTTCTTTGCGACTATTGTAGTAGGTTTTGACATTGTGATATGATAATATATATACGATAGTATTGATAGTATTTTATCGTTCAAAAATTATCTATACTAATATGATACATAACTTTCGTAATTCAATCAATCCAAAAGGGAGTTCTGCTTCGTTGCGCACGCACGGGTGGTGTGGGGCAAGCGCAACTACAAAAAAGATAGCCCCGCAAAAAAATTTCAGGGCGAAGCCCAAGCAGGCGGGCAAAAAGGAAGGGGGTTTGGGGGAAGGAATTTTTGCCCGCCTGCTCCTCCGCGCCGAAGGCGCGGTTGGGGTGGAAAGCGGCGGCGATTTCTCCGTTAGGAGAAAAGCGCACAAAAGCGTTTTTCCTTCCTTAATTGAAAAAAATTTGGAAGGGGCTCGCGAAAAAGAAATGAATGGAAAAACGCTTTTGTGTGCTCCCGCCGTCAGGCGGTACGCCGTCGCTGGGCGGGTTCAATCATCAAAATCCTGCGGATTTCGCTCAAACATTGTTCGAACTTCGTCCAAGAAACACCGCCAAATTTCACTTTCAGAAGAATTGGAAGGTTGCGCCTCGCGGCGAAGCCGCTCGGCGCGCCATTTTGCCGCCAAAACAAAACGATTTTTCAAATTGATTGCGAGCGTGCGCTCGCCAATGCGGGGGTTCGCCGCGCGAAGCGCGGACAAAACGAAAGTTTTGCAACCAATCTTTTTCTTTCCGCCTTCGGTGGAAGCAAAGCGATATTTTCATTTCGATTGCCCAAACATATATGAACATGAATGACGACAAAAAGTATTTTCTCTACGCGCGCAAATCCACGGACGAGCCGGAGCGTCAGATTTTAAGTATTGAAGCGCAACTGGCGGAATTGCGGGAATACGCCAAGAAAGAAAATCTCTCGCTCGTCCGTGAGTTTGTGGAGAACAAAACCGCCAAAGAGCCGGGGCGGGATATTTTCAACGATATGCTCGCGCGCGTAGAGAGCGGCGAAGCCGAAGGAATTTTAGCGTGGCATCCCGATAGGTTGGCGCGCAATTCCATAGACGGTGGGCGGATAATTTACCTGATTGATACCGGAAAAATCACTGCGCTAAAATTCCCTACTTTTTGGTTCGATCCTACGCCACAAGGAAAATTCATGCTCTCAATCGCTTTTGGGCAATCGAAATACTACGTTGATAATCTTTCGGAAAATATAAAGAGGGGTATTCGCCAGAAACTGCGAAATGGTATTTGGCCCGCGTGGGCTCCACTTGGTTATATAAACGACAAGGAGAAGCGATGCGTTGTGGTGGATAAAGAAAAGGCGAAATACATCCGCAAGGCGTTTGAACTGTACGCCACTGGCGAATACCCCTTGTCCGAAATCCGAAAGATTATCAACGCCGCTGGCTTGGTTGGCAAAAAGGACAAGGTGCTTTCCGTCTCCAATTATCAGTACATGCTCAAAAATCCGATTTACTACGGCGTTATCAGATACAACGGAGAACTGTATGACGGAAAGCACGAACCGATTATCACAAAGAAACTTTTTGATCGGTGCCAAGAAGTTATGCACCAAAAGAGCAAACCAAAAGGACGCAAACTGAAACCCTATCTCTACCGCGGACTATTTCGGTGCGGCGAGTGCGGGTGTTTTATCACTACCGAGACGCAGAAAGGACATAACTATTTACGATGTACCAAGCGCAAAGTAGCATGTTCGCAAAAGTACACCCGCGAGGAAGACATCACCGAGCAAATCCGCACCGAAATTCAAAAAGTTTCTTTGTGTTCGGCTTGGGCGGACAACTGTATAAATGAATTAGAAAACGAAAAAATGGAAACCGCCCAAGCCGAAAGCTCTTTCGCTCAAAAGATGAGAGATGAACTTGTTGGCGTTGAGGACAAGCTGAACACCTTGCTTGATATGGTCTTGGACAATCAGATTTCGCAGGAAGAATACGCCAACAAGAAACACAAGCTCATCAACCGCAAAAAGGAGCTTCGCGAGAATTTAACCGCTTTTGAGCGAAAGAGCGATAATCGGTTCGAACCCTTGACCCGATTTATAAAAGAGGCCAACCAAGCCGAAAATATCTCTTTGCGAGGAAATCCCGAACAATGTCGGGATTTCCTGAAAAAGATTGGTTCGAACCCCCGCATTGGCGAGCGCACGCTCGCAATCAATTTGAAAAATCGTTTTGTTTTGGCGGCAAAATGGCGCGCCGAGCGGCTTCGCCGCGAGGCGCAACCTTCCAATTCTTCTGAAAGTGAAATTTGGCGGAGAGGGTGGGATTCGAACCCACGTGTCGCTTTAGCGACCATCGGTTTTCGAAACCGTGCCGGTGTGACCAAACTTCGGTACCTCTCCGTTTTTGTTTTTAAAACATTGCCTAAGTTTATCAGAATGTTTTGAATTAGATGTTCCCGCCCCCTAAGGCCCAATTTTATTTTTATTCTGTAAATAGTTAGTGCCCCTAATAGGAATCGAACCCATATCCCAGGCTCCGGAAGCCCGTGTTTTTTCCGTTAAACCATAGGGGCGGCTATGATATAGAAGTTCTGTCTGGTTTTTCTTTTATTCTTTGCAATGCCGGCTTTTTTAATTTCAAACCCCGCCCCTCTAACTGCTTTTTTAAATTCTCTTAAAGAAAAGCAATGGTAGTATCTGTCCACCTTTTTACCCCAAGGCTCCAAAAAATCCTTAAAATCTATCCCTGTTTTACCGAGAATCCTCAAAATGGTATATTTAATTAGTAAAAATATCTCTTTTTTCTGATGAAATCTCCAGACAGTTAGAATAACCTTCCCTTCTTTTTTTAAAACCCTTTTTGCTTCCTTTAAAAAATCTGTCCGCAATTCTGCCGAAGGAATATGGTGCAAGACAGCAATGCTGTATATTTTATCAAAGCAATTATCGCTAAAAGGCAAATTGAGAGCGTTTGCTTTTTGGAATTTTGCTTCAGGGTGATTTTCCTTCGCTGCCTCTATCAGCTTTTCCGAATAATCAACGCCTGTATAGTTTCCCTTTTTTAGGGCCGGATAGAGCCTTCCGTTGCCACACCCCAAATCAAGAACCTTGTCTCCCTTTTCCAATAAATCAAAAAGAAAGGTTATTTCTGGCCAGATCCTGCTTCGGGTTCTTGAAAAATCTCGAGCAATAAGGTTATAGTCTTCCCTTGTTTTATTCAAAAGGCACTGGGCGCATTCTTTATCCATAGAATATGAACAAAACTGAAGAAATAATAAAAGAAATAATAAAAAACAGAAAAAATGCTCTGGAGAATTTAGATAAAGTTAAAAGAGAGATGGCGAAAAAGTTCAATTCCCGACCCGCCCCCAACGTCAAACTGTTAGAATCATATCACAAATTAGTTAAAAATAAAAGGATAAAGAGAGACAAGGAAATTGAATATTTGCTCACTATCCGCAAGGTAAGATCGCTCTCCGGCATTGTAAACGTATCTGTTTTAACCAAGCCCCATCCCTGCCCTGGCAAATGTATTTACTGCCCCAGGGAAGATAACATCCCCCAAAGCTATCTAAGAAAAGAACCTGCTGTTCAAAGGGCTGTTTTAACTAAATTCAACCCGTATCTTCAGATACAGACCCGTCTGAAATCCTTGATTAAAACGGGGCATCCCGTAGATAAGATAGAGTTAAGGATAATAGGAGGAACCTGGAGCTTTTACCCCAAAAAATACCAATCTTGGTTTGTGGCCAAATGCTTCCAAGCAGCCAACAATTTCCCCAAAAAGACTAATCACAGGCCTTCTTTGGAAAAAGAACAAATAAAAAACGAGGGGGCAAAGAATAAAATAATAGGGATTACCATAGAAACAAGGCCTGATTTTATAACGCAAGAAGAGATAAAAAGACTAAGGAAGATGGGCATAACAAGGGTGGAATTGGGAGTGCAGAGTATTTATAATAAAGTTTTAAGAATCAACAAAAGAGGCCATGAGGTCAGCGCCACCATTAAAGCCACAAAACTGTTAAAAGATGCGGGCTTTAAGATCTCTTATCAAATAATGCCTAATTTAATGGGGTCTACTTTTAAGGAGGATATTAAAATGTTCAAAGAGATTTTTTCTAATCCTGACTTTCGACCCGACCTTTTAAAAATATATCCTCTGGCCCTAGTGAAAAGCTCTCCTCTTTATAAATATTATTTTAAGGGGAAATTCAGTCCCTATTCCAAGCAAAAATTAATAGAACTTTTGATCAAGATCAAGCAACAAGTGCCTTACTGGTGTAGAATCCAAAGAATAATCAGAGACATACCCTCTCAAGATATTGTAGAAGGAGGGACTAAGACCTCAAACCTTAGAGAGCTCGTTCAAGAAGAAATGAATAAAAGAGGGTTAAGGTGCAAATGCATTAGGTGCAGAGAAGTGAAGGAAGCCTACAACCCGAAAGAAAAACTTTATCTTTTCAGAGCAGACTACAGGGCTTCAGGAGGCAAAGAAGTGTTTTTAAGTCTTGAAAACAAAAACAGAACCAGGCTTTATAGTCTTTTAAGATTGAGAATCCCCTCTGATTGCTCTCTTCCTGTCCTTAAAAAAAGTGCTATTGTCAGAGAAATTCACACCTATGGGCGGTTAAAACCCATTCTGGAAAAAGGAATAATCTCGCCCCAGCACAAGGGCCTGGGTAAAAAACTGATGAAACAGGCAGAGAAAATTAGCCGAGAGCACGATCTAAAAAGGATATCTGTTATTTCAGGAGTAGGAGTGAGGGATTATTACAGAAAATTAGGCTACAGGCTAAAAGAAACCTATATGATTAAAAAGCCTCAATAGCATTGCTATTGAGGCTGTGGTTCTTAGAGAACCGGGAAACAATCTCTTTCTGTCCAAAGATGAGAAGGGTCAAATAAATCCAGAATAAGTCTTTCTCCTATGACGTAAAGAGCAGGAAAAGATGTTTTCTTTGGATGAGAAGAACCCAGAGACACAAAAACAAATCTTTCAGCAAGAGACATGGAAGCAGAAAGTTCTCCAATCCGAATAAAGAGGACAAGGGCAAGCATTTCCTCGACTCGGGCGGGACGCTGGTTTCTTGCCAAAATTTCGCGAAATACCTGACCCGTAGTCAAACAAGTTTCCGGAGTAAGCATAATTACCTCGGCGCTTACTTGCCCTTTCCTTTTGATCGGAAAATTCTCTTCTGTAATTTCGGCGTTGACTTTCCCTTTGGAGTTGAGGCCGAAAAGGTTATTTATTGTCTCTCGCAAAGAAGAGTTGTAATTAATCACCGGGTGCATAATCCCCGTTGTTCTTAGTAGCATCTTTTCACCTCTCTTTCATCGCAGAAGTTTTTAAAAGAGCTTATATCCTTGAAACTCTGGTTAATCCAGAGCAGGGAACTATTTCTACGCCTTGTTTTTTTAATTCGTCTAACAGCAAATTGACCCCTAAAGAGTCGGAGGACATATGGCCCGCTATAACAACGTTGATATTAGCAGACTCTGCTTCTTTTTTATGCTCTTCTGACATATGCATGCCCACTATGGTTCCTATGCCGGCCTGAGCCATTTTCTCGTAAAGTTTGGAGGATCCTTCCGTGCCTCCCGTGATTTCGGTAAGAGCTATCTTGCCTGTCCTATTTTCTTTGCTTCCTACAAATATTTTAGGGCCTGCCCCTATTTTGGCTGCTTCCTGATACTCGGGTATTTCTTCAAAAACTTTCATTAAGTCCTCTATTCTTCCTATGTTACTATTTTCGATTTTCTTTCTAAGAAAATCCGCTGCCAGATTATCGCAGACAGTATGAAGGCACATAAGATTAAATCTAAGAAGTTTGGCAGCATCTACTGTCCTCTGATGATTAGCAGAATTAACCCCTCTGGCTACTTCTGAAATTCTCTTTTTCATCAGGTTTTCTGCAATATTAATAGGAACTCCGTATTGATGCAAAACATCACACTGAAGATCCATTACGCCTGCCAGATTGGCCAAACCCTTTCCCAGAGGATGGTGAGACAGAACCAGGTCTATGTCCCCCAGTTCTTTAGCCAGAAGTATTTCTGCAGGCTCTATGTCTATACCCGCCAAAACCTTCTTGATTTCTTTGTCTTCTGAAATATTTAAAATTCTGGAATCAGGATAGGGATTTCCCAGCAGTTCTGTATCAAAGTTCTTCTTATCTGACGCCTTATCATATTTTTTCTTTCTCCTGCCCAAGATCTCTTCAATCTGTTCCTCGCTCCTAAAATCGGCTTCTCTGGCCTTGCTTATTGCTAGATCAAATATTTGCTTTATTTTCATTTTTCTTATCCGGTAAATATTTTTTGTATAACCTTTTAATTAATTTTTTTTGCTCTTTGTAGTCAAAAACCTCTCTTCTTATCCGTGCTTTCTCTCTTCTTATATTTTTCCTCACTGATTTGGGAAATTTCCTCATAATACAAAAAGATAGCCCCGGTAAAGAAAGTTAATTCTGATACCTTTCTAAACAAGAAACCACTCATATTTATATTCTAGAAAGAAAAGTGTAAAAAATCAAGTCATTCCCCCTTAATCACGGCCAAGGGACTGAGCCGGGCTACCTTTCTCGCCAGACCTGCCTTGTGCACTACATCCACTACGTCCTGAATGTTTTTGTAGGCAAGAGGCGCTTCTTCTGAAATTCCTTCCATAGAATGGGACTTTACTAAAATTCCTCTCTCTTTTAGGTTGCTGACTAATTCTTTCCCTTTAAACTTTCCGGCTGCCTCTCTTCTGGACATCGTCCTTCCTGCTCCATGACAGACAGTATTCCATGCTCCCGATTTTTCAGCCCCGGCAAGGATAAAAGAGGAAGCGCCCATACTGCCCGGAATAATAACAGGCTGTCCCGTCTTTTTGTACTTCTTGGGAGTTTCAGGGCGACTGGCAGGAAAAGCCCTGGTCGCTCCCTTCCTGTGAACGATTAATTTTATTGTCTTTCCTAAAAAATCATGCTCTTCCAATTTGGCAATATTGTGAGCCACGTCATAAAGAAGTTCTAAAGAGCTGTTGTTTCCTAAGACCTCTCTCCAAACTTTCCTTACGTAAAAGGAAATCATCTGCCTGTTAGCCCAGGCAAAGTTGCAAGCAGCAGCCATAGCCCGAAAAAACCTTTGCCCTTGAGAAGAATTAAAGGGCATGCAGGCTAGCTGCTTATCAGGCAGACTAATGTTGCCCCTAGCCATTTCTCGTCCTGCAACCTTAAGGTAGTCGCTGCAATTCTGGTGCCCCAATCCCCGAGATCCGGTATGGATCATTACAACTGCCTGATTTTCAAAAAGACCGAACTGCTCTGCCGTCTCTTTCTCAAAAATACGATCTACTTTTTGAATTTCGCAGAAATGATTCCCGCTTCCCAGCGTCCCCAGTTGATCCCTCCCCCGATTTTTGGCATGTTCTGAAACAGCAGAATCTAGGGCCTGATCCATTTTTCCTCTTTCTTCGCAATTTTCAAGATCTCCCTCGTCTGCATACCCCTCTTCTTGAAGAGCCTCTAGTCCCCGGTTTAATATTTTATTAATCTCACCAATAGAAATTTTAGATTTTCTGCCCCTGCCCAAGCCAGAGGGCACCTCTCTTTGGATACCGCCTGCTAACTCTTCGATATATGGTTTTATTTCTTTAAAAGAATATCCGGACTTTAACAACCTAACCCCGCAATTTTCATCAAAGCCAATACCGCCCGGAGATATTGCCCCCTCTGGATATTCAGTGGCAGCCACTCCGCCAATAGGAAAGCCGTATCCCGAGTGAATATCAGGCATGGCAAAACTATAACTCACAATGCCGGGCAGAGTGCTTACGTTTACCGCCTGCTTGACGGCCATTTCTTCCACCTCCTCTAATATTTTTTTTGAAGCATAAAGCCTAACAGGAACCCGCATATCCTGTCTGATCCCCATAGGGATCTCCCATAAATAGTCTTTTATTTTTTTAAAATCGGATCTCATATTATTATTTTAACCCTGATTAGTAATTTCACAAAAAAACAGAGGGAAAGCCCTCTGTTTAGGTCTGGCTGGGAAATCCTTCAATTTTTCCTTCGAGAAGTTCTTTAAGGCTGGGCAGCACTTTTTTCAATTTCGCCACATGGCGCCGGAAAGCGCGGCGAAACCTTATTATAAAAATAATTATTACTGCCCACTGAATCAGCGATGTTAATGCCAGCAGAAAAACGCAGGTCCTCATTCTTTTCTCCTTCCCTTGGTTATAAAAGTCCTAATTCTTTTTTAATCTTTCCTGCTCAAAACGTCAAGTCCTTGCGCTGGTTCATATGACGGTATCCAGAAAAATGTGGGAGGACGGGCCTCCCACAAACCTCCCATAAGCCTCCCACAAAAATCGCGGAGGCCCGTCCTCCGTGGAAATCTCCACGGAAAACATTTCACAGGTTTAGAGATTTATCATATGTTTCTAAATCTGGACAATTTCAAAAAGCTTCAAAATAAAAAGGGCAGAGGAAAAAGGCGGGGTCCTCTGCCCTAATTCGCGGATAGTCAGGAGGCGCTTTCGCCTCTGTCCACAGGCGGAGGGAGACCTGCGGCAATTTACTGCCTATCCGCTTATATGAGAAAGATCTATTTTTATTATAATTGCAGCAAATAAAATGTCAAATTGCCTCTTCGACCAGCTTTCTGTCGTCCCAGGGAATTTTCTTGCCGTTTGCCACGCACATCCAAGGCTCAGAACCTTTTCCTGTAATAATGACGCTATCCCCCGGATTTGCTAAATTAAGCGCTTTTTTAATGGCCTTTCTGCGATCTAAAATTTCAAGACAATTATTTTCTGAAATCCCTGCTTTTACATCGGAAATAATTTTTTGGGGATCTTCGTCGTAAGGATCTTCGTTTGTAAGAATTATCCGGTCGCAATATTTTGAGGCTATCTCGCCCAGAACAGGCCTCTTCCATTTATCCCGTCCGCCGCCGCAGGCGCCAAGCACGCATATCATTTTCCCTTTCCCTCTAACCCTCACGCTCTTGTAAGCTTTTTCCAAGGCAGCGGGAGTGTGAGCATAGTCTACAATTACAGAAAAGGGCTCCTTGACCACTATTTCCATTCTCCCGGGCATTTCTTTTATTTCCTCTAGAGCCTGTTTGCATTCTTTCAGACTTATGCCCTTAGAAACTGCCACGACAATGGCGGCTAGAGCGTTATAGGCATTAAACTTTCCTATTAGATCAAGATTAAACTCTTTATCCTGAACCTTGAAACTAACTCCTTTTCTGCTTGAAGGAATTAAAGACCCCCCTATCACTGAAAAGCCCTCCCTTCTTCTGTCCTCCAAAGTATATCCGTATTTATTGTCTGCTTTTTCTTTTAAGAAATATTCAACATTATCATCGTCCAAATTAAGAACATGGCTGTTTTTGGTCTGCTTGAAAAGTTTTAATTTTGCTTTTTTATAATTTTCAAAACCCTTGTGCGACTCTATGTGCTCAGGACTCAAGTTAGTAAAAACTGCTGTATTAAAATTTATAAATCTGTGGCGATGTTGCTTAATGCCCTCTGAAGTAACTTCTAAAACGCAAAAATTACAATTTTCTTTTACTGCTTTTTTTAAAAACCTTTGGATTTGAAAGCGGCCGGGCATTGTCATTTTAAGTCTGTTTTCCCATTTTTCTTTCCCTATCTGAAAATTAATAGAAGAGATGGAGGCGACTTTAGCCCCTGATCTTTCCAGAACCCTGATAATCAGGGTGACTACTGTAGATTTCCCGGAAGTGCCGGTTACCCCGATTACGCATATGTGCCGGGAAGGAAACAAATTTACAAAAGCTGCCATTAAAGCAAGCAGATAATGGTAAGTGCTGAGAGCAAAATCGGGTAGTATTTTCTTAATATTCCTTTTTAGGAAATAAAAGTCCATGTGTTCAATCTACCACATAGGTTGAGATTAAAAAAGAAGCCGCCTCGCGCTCCAGTCCGTCCTTCAGGGCATGAGATCGGCTTCAATAACATTATAAGCAGCCTACAGCAACTTAGGATTCTCCTCTCTCTAAGAAGTTAAGGGCGCTCTCATCCTCGGATCCGCGCCTCTTTCCCCGTCCAGAATATTCACCCCAAAGACAACGCCCAAAAAGAGTTTTCCTCCGGGCCTTATCTAAAGCGCCAACCAAGCCGTTCCTCTCTGAAATTTCTTTTCTCTTTTCCCGGCCCGACTTTAATTATTGCCTCCCAGAAAATTTTGGCCTGACCCTCAGCGAGTGCCGCTGTTTCAAAATCTAAAATATCAAAGGCGAGATAACCCCCCCCTTTTTTTTATTCTCCAAGCCAGAACAACCAAGAGATCCTCCCCTCCGCCAAAGTCAAATCCCTCCGTTTTCAGTTTTCTCATTTAACAAAAAACGGTGGCCTTCATGGATGCAGTTCGCTTCTTTTATCAGGGCTCCGGTTTCCATACCTTTCTCCCACTATTTTTACAAAAAACTGTTTACTTTCTAAAAAAAGCCTCTTCTAAGAAAGAGGCCCAGCCCCGCCGTTTTAGAAATTAGAGTCAAGAATGCCCATTTCTAAAAAGAGAGTCAATAATAATGATGTTTGCTATTCTTTCTAAAAACATGTTCTTGTTTAAAGCCAGTAAAGAGGGCTTGCTTTATCAACTTTTACTTAATACTTTTAGAGCCTGTTTCACTTTTTGCTCTGCATCTTGGCTCTCCTTGGGAATTTTCTTGAGGGCCTCTTTGGCTCTTTGGCGAGAAAATCCCAAATTGACTAAAGCGTCTTCTGCCTCGTCTTTTTTAGGATTATTTTTATCTAAACTTTCAATCTCCCCTGAGAGTTCTAAAATAATGGCCATGGCTTTCTTGCGCCCGATGTTAGGAATGTCTTTAAATAAACTGCTGTCTTTGTTCTTTATTCTCTCTTTTATCTTTTCCAGAGGACCTAGGGCAGATATCTCCAGGGCTGCCTTGGGGCCTACTCCTTTTATCTTTTCTACTATTTCAAAGAGTTCCAGTTCCTTGTATTCTAGAAATCCGTATAAATCAAACCTGTTTTCTCCTACGGCCAAAAAAGAGAACAACTTGAGGCCCCTCCGGTTTTCTGATATCTTAGAAAGAGCCTTCTGAGAAAAGAAAACCTTAAACCCCACATTGTTCACATCCAAAATCACAAATTTCTCCTTTTTGGCAACTACATCTCCCTTTAAATAACTTATCATTAACTCATTCTAGCATGTTCCGACTCCATTCCCAATTCCGGCCCACGGGCGATCAGCCCAAAGCAATCAAGGCCCTTACTCAGAATATTAAGGCCGGCATAAAAGACCAGGTGCTTTTGGGCGTTACGGGAAGCGGGAAGACTTTTACAGCAGCTGAAACTATTGGAAGGATCCAAAAGCCCGCGCTGATAATAAGTCACAATAAAACCCTATGCGCCCAATTATACCAAGAGTTCAAGGAATTCTTCCCCGATAATGCAATTCACTATTTTGTAAGTTATTACGATTATTACCAACCAGAGGCCTATATCCCCCAGACAGACACCTATATTGAAAAAGATGCCCAAATAAACAAGGAAATAGACAGGCTAAGGCATGCTGCCGTTCAAGACCTTCTAATCAGAAAAGACACTATTATTTGCGCTTCTGTGTCTTGTATTTACAATATCGGCTCCCCTTCCAACTACCAAAAGGTTTCTTTTGAAATAAGAAGGGGGCAGAAGATAAAACGGAGAGAGCTGTTATCTATCCTCACCTCTCTTCATTACCAAAGAAACGACTACGACTTTACTCCGGGGAACCTTAGAGCAAGAGGCGATATCATTGAATTGTTTTTAGTCACCGGAGAAAAAATATTGAAGATTGAGATGTGCGGAGACAAAATAGAGAGTCTTTCAACAAGAGAAGAAACTGTTTCTTTAAAAGAGCAAAAAATATCAAATTTTAAGATTTTTCCTGCTGTCTTTTGGACTACTCCCGAAGAAAAATTGAGGATTGCTATTCAGAACATAAGAGAGGAATTAATAGAAAGGGTAAAGATTCTTAAAAAACAAAATGGGCTTTTGGAGGCTCAGAGGCTGCAGGAAAGAACCGAGTATGATTTGGAAATGATGGAGGAGACCGGTTACTGCCACGGTATTGAGAACTATTCCCGCCATTTGGAATTCAGAAAGCCGGGAGAAGCCCCCTTTTCTTTAATTGATTACTACAGACACGTTCATAATTCAGGCTTCCTTGTCTTTATAGATGAATCCCATATGACTTTGCCTCAAATTAAAGCAATGTCTGTACAGGACAAGATAAGAAAAGAAACTCTGATAAGACACGGATTCCGGTTGCCTTCTGCCGTTGATAACCGCCCCCTGACCTTAAAAGAATTTGAGAAAAGAATAGGCAAAACTATTTATGTTTCCGCCACCCCCGGAAAATATGAAAAGAAAAAATCCGGAGAGATAGTAGAACAATTAATAAGGCCCACCGGGCTGTTGGAGCCTAAAGTTGAAATAAGGCCTGCTAAAAACCAAGTTAAAGATCTAATTAGGGAAATCAAAAAAAGAGCGCCTAAGGGAGAGAGGACTCTTGTTATAACTCTCACCAAAAAACTGGCGGAGTCTTTGTCTGACTACCTTTCAGAAGAGGGTATTAAAGCTAAATGGCTTCACTCCGAGGTTAAAACCCTAGAAAGACCGGGCATTCTCAAAAGCCTTAGAGAAGGAAAATATGACGCGCTGATAGGAATTAATCTTTTAAGAGAGGGGCTGGATTTGCCAGAGGTCTCCTTAACCGCCATCTTGGACGCCGACAAAGAAGGTTTCTTAAGAGACAAAACAACCTTGATTCAAATTATGGGAAGAGCTGCCAGACATCCTGGGGGAAAGGCTCTTCTTTACGCAGACCAAATGACAGAGTCTATGAAAGAAGCAGTCAAAGAAATAGAAAGAAGAAGAAAGATTCAAAAAGAATATAACCTGAAGCACAACATAAAACCCCGGCCCGTCACCAAAGAGATAAGACAATGGCTTTTCGGGAAAAAAGAAGAAAAAATAGAGACAGAATTTCTTCTTGTAAAAGATAAAAAACTTTTAGAAAAAGAAATGAAAAAGGCTGCCCAGAGTCTTAACTTTGAAAGGGCGGCTGAAATAAGGGACATTCTTAAAAAGATGAGGGGCTGTTGATCTTTTCTTTTATTTCATTAATAATAAATTAGAACCTTAACAACATAAAAGAACGCAGGCTTTGAACTATCATCCTCTGAACGCTAGGGTGCAGGATGCAAACCCCGCACTCCAAAGAAAGGATATGCGCTATGAAAATTCTCGGATTTGTGCCGGCCCTGCCTAAGCCCCACTATTTTTCTAAATTCAGAATCCCCAGCATCGGACTGCTGATCTTACTCACTAAAGCCAAGCAAGAAGGGCATCGGGTAGCCCTGATAATGGAGGAAATCTCTGGCCTTCCTTCCCGACAAATTAACCAAGAACTAAAGGATGCTGACTTGGTGGCAATCTCTTCGCTCTCTGCCACTTTCCCGAGAGCCCAAGAATTTGCCTCTTTCTCCAGAACAATAAGCCAAGCCCCCATCGTAATGGGGGGGCCTCATGTAACTTTCCGCCCAGAAGACGGAATGAAAGATGCAGACTTTGTGGTCCGTTACGAGGGAGAATTTGCTTTCCCGGCACTGTTGGAAATGATGCAGGGAAAGAAGGCCGTCCAAGAGGTTCCCAACCTCTGTTGGCACAAAGACGGCGAAACAATTTACAACTCGGTCCCCGCCGAAATACCTGATCTAGACCGCGACTCTCCTTTTCCTGATTATGATATTGTTTTGGGAAAAAAGTCTCTTCCTTTTATCTCCCTGGAAACCAGCAGGGGGTGTCCGCATAACTGCAACTTCTGTTGCGTCCCCAGAATGTTTAAAACCCCCAGACAGCGAGATCCGGAAAGCGTGGTGGAATATATAAGGCAAATGGATCCTCCGGGAGTCTTCTTCTGCGACGATCACTTTGCAGGCCACAGACAGAATAGTAAAAAAATCCTTGAATTGATGATCCGCAGATTAGACCGGATTCCTCCTTGGGCTGCTCAAACAAGAGTGAGCGTGGGCAAGGATGAAGAGTGGTTAAGGCTGGCCCGGCGAACTAACTGCAAATTTTTATGCATGGGTCTTGAGTCTGTTACCCCCGATTCTTTGCAAGAGATGGGCAAGGGCCAGACCTTGGAAGAAACTGAGGAGTGCTTGGCCCAAATTAAGAAGGCTGGCCTTTTAAAATCAGTTCACGGCTCTTTTGTCGTCGGTTTTGACGCAGACGACAGTACCACAGCAAAAAAAATAGCCAAATGGGCAAGAAAAGAGGGTATTCCCTCCATTCAGATAACCGTCTTGACTCCGCTTTTCGGGACTCCTCTCCATCAGAGGTTAGAAGATGAGGGAAGAATCCTGACTGACGACCCCGGCAACCATACCGGAACAAGAGCAGTATTCAAGCCAGCGCGAATGAGCCCGGAGGAACTGCAAAAAAGCGTTTTTTCCGGCTTACGAAAATTCTCTTCTTTAGGCACAATCGCTTTCTTTCTTTTGAAGGGAGGGGTAGATTTTCTCAAAGAATACTTGACCGCATTGTTTGACCGAAAAATTTTAATCAGAAACCTTAGGGAGGTACAAATTAAATTTTACATTAGAACGCTAATCGGCCGATTGGAAAAAAGATCAAAAAGATTTCTTCGCCATCTTCTTAAGAAGGAGCGGAGCGCTTAACGCTCAGATACACCAAAACGCAGGGGTAAAACCCTTGCGTTTTTTATTAATCCGTGATAAATTGTGCTTATTATGCCAATTACTCAGTCTGCCAAAAAAGCTCTGCGCCAAAGCAAAACCAGAGAAGAAAGAAATCTGGCCCATAAGAAGAAAATAAAAGACCTTAGCAAAAGAGTCCAGAGTTTAGTTGAAGAAAATAGAAAGGAGGAGGCTAACAAACTAATACCCAATCTTTACAAAGCAATAGACAAGGCAGCCAAAAAGGGGGTAATTAAAAAGAACACTGCAGCCAGAAAAAAGTCCCGCTTCGCTAAAGAGTGCAGAATTTGAACTATCATCCTCTAAGCGTTAAATCTCAGCAACCAGCATATCCAAAGCCAGCTCTGGAGCAACCTGACCCGTCTTTATATCCAAATCTACCTTAAAAATCATGCGGTAGATTTTTTTTAATCCTTCAAAACTGAATTGGCGAGATTGAGAATAACTTTTGTTAAACACAAAAGGATGAAGCCCGCTCTTTTTCAGCAAAAGAGCATAGGGATTCTTTTTTTCGACAAGGTCTTTAATCAAAAGAATATTCCGAAATTGATAAGCCATCATGGCAAGAAGATAAAGGGGGGAGTCGCCCTTTTCCAAGTGTCCGTGCAAAAGGCTAATCGTCTTTTTTTTATTCTTCCGGGCCATGGCATCAATTGTCTTAAAAATATCGGTTTCTATGTCTTGCTTCACTAAAAACTCCACGTCTTTTGAAGTAATCTCTTCCCCGCCCCTATAATTGGCTAATTTATTAATTTCCTGGCTAAGCCGCCAGAGATCATTCCCCACGTATCCAATCAAATTATCTAGGGCCTCGGAAAATATCTTCCCGCCGTTCTTCTTTGTTTCCTTCAAGGCCCATCTCTTCAATTCGCTTTTTTCCAAAAGATCGAATTTTTGGCACTTGGCTTCTTTTTTCAGAAACTTTGCAAGATTGCTTTTAAAATCTGCCTTCCCCTGTTTGAATACAAGGACAACGTCGTCTCCTTTTTTGATAACTTTTTTGTTTTTTAAAATTTCCTGTTCCAAGGAGGGATTGCTGAAAGGATCTTGGATTACCAACAGTTTTCTTTCTTTGAACATCGAGGCCTGTTTGATGCTGTTTTCAAAATCGATAAATTCTTTTTCTGGATTTCTGGTAAAGGAATTGATAGATTTCAAGTCAAGCCCGCTTTTGTGGGTTTTTTTATATTTTTCCACAATCTCTCTAATTTTTTCTCTTATTCTGTAACTATCCTTTCCGTAAAGGAATATGATCATGGTTTTTGGCACCTAGGACAGAAATAGGTGCTTCTATTTCCTAATTTTTCCCTTTTTATCGCAGCACCGCAAGAGAAGCATTCTTCTCTCCTATACACTTTCCTAAATTCGTCAAAGCCGCCTCTTTTTCCTTTGATGTTTCTGTAATCTGAAATGCTCTCCCCGCCTGCTTCTATGCTCTTTTTTAAAACTTCGAGCAGGGCTTTATAGAGATTCTCAAAATCATTGTCAGACAGATCGGAAACCTCTTTAAGGGGATGGATTTTGCTTCGGAAAAGAGCTTCATCAGAATAGATGTTGCCCACCCCCGCCAGCGCTTCCTGGTTCATTAAAACCTTTTTAATTTTGCCTTTTCTTGATTTTATCGCTTTTTTAAATTCCTCAGAAGAAATCTTTAAGGGATCAGGCCCCAGTTTAGTAAACACATCGGATTCTTCTAATTCTTTAGTCTGCCACAGTTCCGCTTTGGCAAATTTCCTTAAGTCAGACAGAGCCAGCATTTTCCCGTTATCAAAGAAAAACATCAGATGGATATAGCCATTATTTCTGTCTTTCATAGACGTATTTCCTTTAGGGTCCCACTGCCCGCCTTTCTTCTCCCATTCTCCGTATAAAAGATGGCCTGTCATTTTTTGATGGATTAAGATAGAATGTCTTTGCGATAGATCTATAATGATGTTCTTTCCCTTGCTCCTCGCTCCCTTAATTTTTTTCCCCTTTATCTTCTTCTTAAATTCTTTAAAGTCGGGCTTTTTAACAATTTTCTGAAAATCGGTCCATACATCAACAAAGGTCCTTCCCAGGACCTTTGTTTTTAACCCCCTTGTTGTTACTTCTACTTCCGGAAGCTCTGGCATGCCCTATTATTTCAAAATGCTCTTCACTTTGTCGATTATTTCTGTCGGGGTAAAGTGGGCTTTAATAAGGTAATCCTTGGCTCCCATCTTCAGCCCCCTGTCAATGTCGTCTTTGGCACCCAGATTGGAAAGAATAACCACCGGAAGATCTGAAAATTCCTGGCTAAGGCGGGCTAATACCTCAAAGCCGTCTATGCCCGGAAGAATAAGGTCGAGGAGAACAAGATCGGGCTTTTCTTTTTCGACAGACTTCACGCCCTCTTCCCCGTCTACCGCCTCGACAATCTCGTAGCCCTCTTTTTTTAATTTCTGAGAAATAAGCTCTCTGAGAAACTTGTCATCTTCGATTATTAAGATTTTTTGGGCCATAAATTTATTAAGTTAATTTTTTAATTTTTTCTATTATCTGCTGAGGATTAAACCGAGTTTTAACCGCTAAATCCTCTGCTCCCAACTCCTTGGCCTGTTTTACTTCAAACTCCTCCCCTGAGTTGGAAATAGCAATTATAGGCAGATTATTAAAATCTTCTTTTATTTGGTAAAGTATTTTTAATCCGCCCCTAAGCGCAGAAAGATCAAGAAGAGCGAGATCGGGCTTTGAAGCCCTAATCCTAGAAAGGCCCTCTTCGCCACTGGGTGCTATCACCACCTCATACCCCTGTTCTGTAAAAGTTTTTTCCAGAATCTCGTTTATATCTGTTTCGTTTTCGATTATTAAAATTTTCTTGGCCACACCTATTTATTATTTTAACTAATCTAAGAGTTAAATCAAGTTAATAAAGTTCGCTGCTTAAATATTCCCCGTATTTCTTTTTAACGGGGAGGGTAAAATAGAAAGATGTCCCCTTTCCCTCTTTTGACCTAAACCATATCCTTCCCCCGTGAGCCTCTATAATGTTTTTGGAAATGTAAAGACCGAGTCCCGTGCCCTCTGTTTCCACTTTTTTGATATTTTCTGCTCTAAAAAACTTTTTAAAAACTTCGTCTTGCTGGCTCTCGGGAATGCCCATTCCGTTATCCCTAACCTCAACCTGTATCTCTTTGTTGCTTTCTTTTTTCCCTAACAAAATGGCGACCCTGCCTCCCTCTTCGGTGTAAGTTATAGCATTGTTTAAAAGGTTTTTTACTGCTATCTTTATCTTGCCCTCATCCATCATCACCCCGGGCATCTGATCGTCCAGTTTCTCAACTTTTACATCCAGATTTTTTGTTTCTATTTGATGGTTAAATAGATCCAGAGAAGACCTGACAACCTCTTCTATGTCTCCCAATTCCATTTCAGATAAAAACCTTCCCTCTTCTATTTCTGCCACATTAAGTAAATCGCTCATTAGAGATATTGTCTTATTGTTGGTTTGAAAGATTTTTTCCAGTAATTCTCTTTGTTCCTTGTTAATGTCTCCCAGATCTCCTTCTAAAAGCATTTTTAAGGACCATTTAATGGCAGAAGTAGGAGTCCTTAATTGGTGAGCGGCAAGAGTGACAAATTCGGTTTTCATGCGGTCCACTAACTTTTCCCTGCTTATATCATGCAACATCACGAGAGTCCCTACTTTTCTCCCTCCTTTATTTATGGCTAATGAGGTGACCTCTACCACAAAATTCTCCTCTATTCTCAACTCTCTTTTAAAAACCTCTTTTATTCCTCCTCCAAGCAAACTGACCAGCAGATTGGCCTTAGGAAATTCTGTTAACCGAAGGATTGACTTTCCCAATACCTCTTTCTCTTTCATGCCAAGCATTCTTTCGGCTTGAGGATTAATCAAAGAAACCCTGTTATCTACGCTAAAAACTATCACTCCGTCTGTGAAATAGTCAATAACGGTCAGGGTTCTTTCTACCTCCTCCTCTTCTCCCTGAAACATTCTTTGGAGAGTTTCTTTTTTCTTTTTATCCCAAAGCATGGTCACAGTAATTCCAAGTTGCTTTTATCTTCGAGTTCTGCAAGGCGAAGAATGAGAGTCTTGAACTGATATTTCTCAAAAGTTTTCTTCACCTCTTCTTTATTATACCTCCCAAAGGCGCATTGTTTCAACTTGAAATCAAGGGGAAAATCCTTTTTGATTTTAACCAAATCATACGAAAGAAAAGCCTCTTCCTTCCCGGAAATCAGTTTTCTTTTAAGGGAGTTCTTTATCTCAGAATTTCCTTCTATGATGCTATAAAGATTTTCTAGATCGCTAAATTCTTTTATTAGTTTTAAGGCGGTTTTTTCTCCTACCCCCCCCACTCCCGGAATGTTGTCCGAGGGATCTCCTCTTAGGGCTTTAAAATCAATAAGTTGTTCGGGTCCCAGGCCTTCGTATCTTTTCTCTACTTGTTCAATGTTATATAAAACAGCGTCTTTGACGCCTCTTCTTAGGTTATAGACTTTGGTTTTTCCGTCTACCAACTGAAGCATGTCTAAGTCTCCGGTCAGGATTATTGTCTCTATATCAGCGGTCTTTTCTGTAATTGCTCCGATAATATCATCTGCCTCATAACCCTTTTTCTCAAAAACAGGGACTTTAAACTTCTCCAAAACTTCTTTAACTTTGGGGATCTGAGAGAGAAGTTCATCCGCTGCCTTTTCCCGAGTGGCTTTATACTCTTTGTATCGCTTGTGTCGAAAAGTAGGAGCGGGAAAATCAAAGGCCGAAGCCACATAGTCCGGGCGGAAATCTTTTATTGCCTTAAAGAAAGCCAATAGAAATCCGTATAAAGCATTAACCGCAGAGCCGTTCTTGGCGGTAAGATCTGGAAGGGCGTGAAAAGCCCTGTGAATGACAGCATTGCTGTCTATGACTAAAATCTTTTCCTCGGGCATGTGTTAGATTATAGCTTTTTGAAAATTATCATATAATGGACGAATATTTTATTTCCCTTGTTTTTCTGTCTAAAAAATCAAATTTCAGTTTCAGAGTTTTTTGAGGCAGAATCTCTTTTATCTTATCCGCCCATTCTATTGCCACAATATTATTACCTCTAATTATTTCCCTAAACCCGAGTCCCAGCACTTCTTCGGAATTTCCAACGCGATAACAGTCAAGGTGATAAAAAAAGCTGAAGGGGCCCTCCGGAATCTTAAATTTTTTCATTATGACAAAAGTGGGGCTTAAAATCTTTTCTTTTATATTCAACGACTCAGCCAGCCCCTGCAAAAAAGTGGTTTTTCCGGCCCCCAACTCTCCTTCCAGAGCGACAACGGGAGGGAGTTTGCCCTCTAAAATATTTTTGGCTATGCCTGAGGCGATCTTTTTTGTTTGAGCCGGAGATTCGGTTTTCTGTCTCTTTACCATTAGATTTGACTATTGAACTGAATTGGGATAAATTAAAGTAATTGGTTAATTCATTGTAACTTGTCAGGCAGACAGAAACAAGAAATATGGCCTCTAAAAATTCTGGCGCAGCCCAGATCAAAAAAATAACAGGACAGATTAAGATCAGTCCTTACATTGAGAAAGACACAAAAAAAGAGGCAACCAATATTGCTGACTACAAAAAGAAGATAGAAAGAAGCTTGGGCAGAAAAACCACTGATTTGGTAGAGATTATCCTGGCGGGGGCTTTTTATCTGGAGGGATCAGATATTCATATTGAGCCGGAAGAGCAAAAAGCGAAAATGAGATTAAGAATAGACGGCGTCCTGCACGATGCCATGGATTTGGATTTAGAAACCTACAAGAGAATACTCGCCCGCATCAAGCTCCTTTCAAGATTAAAACTTAATGTGACAAATCGGCCTCAGGACGGTCGTTTTTCTATTTTAATAGAAGATATCTCCGTGGAAATAAGGACCTCTTCTATCCCGGCAGAATACGGAGAATCTTTGGTTTTGAGAATACTAAACCCAAAATGGGTAGTGAGCATGGAAGAACTTGGGCTAAGAAAAGACTTGTTAAGGCTTTTCCGCAAAGAGATAAAAAAACCCAATGGAATGATTATCTGCACAGGCCCTACGGGATCTGGTAAAACTACTACCCTGTATGCTTTCTTGCAGAAAATTATAACGCCTGAAATAAAAATTATTACCATCGAAGACCCTATTGAATATCACCTGAAAGGAGTGTCTCAAAGCCAGGTTGACGAGTCTCACGGGTATGATTTTGCCAACGGCCTCAGGGCTGTTGTCAGACAAGACCCTGATGTGATTCTAGTGGGCGAAATACGCGATCTGGAAACCGCTCAAATTTCCTTGCAGGCCTCTTTAACCGGACACTTGGTTTTAAGCACGGTCCATACCAATGACGCAGCCGGCACAGTGGCCAGGCTTCAGGCCCTGGGAGAAAAGGCCTCCAATGTTGCTCCTGCCCTGAATATAGCAATAGGGCAGAGGCTGGTCAGAGAAGTTTGCCCTAAGTGCGTCAAAATGAAAAAGCCCGCTCCCGATCACTTAAAAAAGATCAGAAAGGCGTTAAAAAACCTCCCGGATCAAGCAGACTCTCCCGAGATAACCAAAGACACAAAGATCCCTTACGCTGAAGGATGTAAAGAGTGTAATTTCACAGGATATAAAGGAAGAATAGGGGTCTTCGAGGCTTTTGTGATAGACGATGAAATGGAAAGGTTTATTTTAACCTCGCCCTCCATCACCGATATGAGAGAAAAAGCCGTAGAAAAAGGCATGGTTTTAATGAGACAAGACGGCTTTATAAAAGTATTGGAAGGAAGCACCACGATAGCAGAAGTAGAGAGAGTAACCAGAGAAGCGGAAGAAGACAAAATTTATTAAAAAAAGAGCTTAGGGCTGGGGGTTAACTTGATTTTAGGAACCAACCTTCAGGATTTTCCCGAGGAATTGCTTCGCCGGAGCCAAACAACCCATCTAGCAGAAAACCCCAACCCCCCAGCCCTAAACTCTATCCTATAATCTCTAATTTTAATACTTTATTACAAATTTGTCAAGTCCCATGGAAAATACTCCAAAACCAGATTCCTTAATTAGCCCTGAACAGGAAATAATTGATGCTACTCTGCGCCCCAAGAGATGGGCGGATTTTATAGGCCAAGAAAGAATAAAGAAAAATCTCAGGGTTATAATAGGAGCGGCCCGCAAAAGAGAGGACGCTTCCTGCGATCATATTCTCTTTTACGGAAACAGCGGACTGGGAAAAACCACGCTCTCTTACCTCATGGCCAAAGAAATGAACAGCAAGATAAAAACTGTTACCGGGCCTTCTATTAAAAAGACAGGGGATCTGGCAGCCGTCCTTACTAACTTGGAAGAGGGAGACATCCTTTTCTGCGATGAGTTCCACAGAATGAATAAATCCGTGGAAGAATTCATCTACCCCGCCCTTGAGGATTTTAAACTGAACTTGGTATTGGGCAAAGGGCCCATGGCCAGAACAATGGACTTAGAACTGCCAAGATTTACTTTCATCGGGGCTACTACCAGAATTGCTATGATCTCCACTCCTTTAAGAAACAGGTTCGGGGCTATTTTCAGGCTCAATTTTTACAAACAAGAAGAAATAGAAGAGATTATTGGAAAATCCGCTAAAAATCTGGGGGTAAAGATTGACAAAGAGGCCGTAAAAATCATAGCCCGAGCCTCCAGATTAACTCCCAGAGTAGCCAACCGCCTCTTAAAAAGAGTGAGGGATTTCGCTCAGGTAGAAGAAAAGGATGTTGTAAGCAAAGAGGTCGTAGAGAGCGCGCTCCGGTTTCTGGAAATAGACAGGTCTGGACTAGAACCGGGAGACAGGAGAATACTTTCTACCATTATCAATAAATTCAAAGGGGGGCCTGTGGGGCTCCAGACCCTGTCTGCTGCCGCCTCAGAAGAAGAAGATACTGTGCTGGATATCTATGAGCCCTACTTGCTCCAACTGGGCTTTATAGAAAGAACCCCCAGAGGGAGAATGGCCACAGAAAGCGCCTATAAATATCTTGAAATCCCCCGCAGAGACCATGCTAAATTGATATAGCAGACTTTTTTCAATGAAAAGATTTTTATTGTTATCTTTGTCTTCTCTGCTATGCTTCGCTCCCGTTCTCGCATTAAATAAAATAGACATCAACTCGGCTGGCCAAAGCCAACTGACTGGAATAACAGGGATAGGCCCGGTGTTATCTCAAAGAATAACAGGCGCAAGGCCCTTTTCTTCGGTTGACGATTTGATAAGAGTAAAGGGTATCGGAGAGATAACCCTGCAAAAGATAAAAGAAGAGGGGCTGGCCTATGTCCGACCCCAAGGGCAAGACGAAGATATCCCTCCTTTGAAAACTCCCATTATCTATCCGGATGGCATTGTTTTTGACGAAATAATGCCTTCTCCCGAGGGCCCGGACAAAGAAGAGGAATGGATTAAACTTTACAATAAAAATAGTTTTGAAGTTAATTTGGCCGACTGGCAGGTCTTAGATAAAATAGGAAATACTAAAAGTTACATAATCCTTAAAGGAGAAATTCCTCCAAAAGGATTCTTTGTCTTTCAAAGAACCGAAACAGGCATAACCCTGAATAATTCAGGCGATATTCTGGAATTAAAAAACCCGGCGGGGGAAATTGTAGATTCTGTCAGTTACGGCAAAGCGCCTATTGGGGAATCTTTTAAAAAAACAGGGGCTGAGTGGGCCTGGAGCGGGAATATAGGCCGGGAAGATAAAGAAAAAACTAGAAAAGAAAAAGGCTCAGTTCTTGCCAAGTCTTCTCTAAAAGCCTCTGCAGAAAACAGCGATGGCTCTTCGGTTCTGTTCACAGCGTCTTTTTTGGCAATTGTTTGCGCAACCCTGATGCTTTCTCTCAAAATATCGCTGAATAAAAAAGAGCCCCTTTAAGAGGCTCTTTGGTTTTTGCTAATTGCTCTTAAGAACAACTGATTCTTCTTTATCTGTTTCCGTCTCAATCTTGCCGGAAAATTCAAGTTCTGCAACCGACTTGCCTTCAAGGAGAGAAACCGGAGTCAAAAGACCAACGCCGATTTTGCCCGAAACGACAATCTGGCCGTAATCATTGATATCGTAAGCGGTAAAAAGGAGGGGCGTGTCAGGAGAAACCAAGGAATTAAGATCTTTGACTTCTCCGTCCTTCCAAACCACAGGAGTTCTTGCCACTATCACTTCTCTGTTTTTATCCCTGTCCTTCCACTCAAGCAAGGCATCGCCTACGGCCTGGCCCAAGTTGTTAACGGCCAGAACGTGGGTAGAAACAATCTTTAGGCCTGCCTCCTTGAGCTTTTTGTACTTCTTTACTAGGAAATGGTAATAGCTTTTCTCGAGAAAATCGCTCGGGGAGAGAACGGGAAGCTGGGAAGTCCGGCCGTCCTGCCACATCCAAGCCCTCCTAACAAGAAAGCCCCTGTCTTCTCTCTTTACGCCTTCTATTTCGTAGAATCTAAGGGTGTCGTTTCCTACAACCTGATTTTCGTCGTTAATGTCAATGGGCAGGCAAAAGTAGCCGGGACCCGTACTGCTCATTGGCGAAGATGAGTTTTCCAAGAGATTGATTCTCTCAACCCTGTTTTCTTCCTTCCACCAGATAAAGCCGCCATGGAATTGACCCACTGCGTTGCCATGATTATTGATAGCGCTTACCAAAGGATTGTTCCTTAGCCTCACCCCGGACGGAATCTGGCGGATAAGAGAAGTAAAGTCAATGTGGCGCTTGGCTGCCGGCGAATCCCAGGAAAACACGAAGACGCCCCTCTCGCCGAAAAGCCAACCGCGACTGCTTCTCCTCTCGGGGAAAAAGCCTTCGCTGACGACCAATCCCTGATTATTAATGGCGGCGGAACGAAAAGGATAAAACATTTTATGTTCTGGAGAAAAACGAAGGACATTAACCAGACCATCCCGGCCTCTTTCTCGTCGCAGGAAAGGAGTTTGCCACACTATAGACTTATACTTTTCTCCAATATAGTGGACATTGCCTTCAGTGTCCCAAATTACCGGCTGGTACCACTTTGAATGCTTGGGCCATCCGGATTTTTCTTGGAGCAGGGCCTTTTCTGTAAAAGCCTTGCTCCCCCGGAACACATAGCCGACGATTTGGCCTGAATCGTTGAAGTCTCTTAGGGCAAGAGTCCAGTCCTTAGTCGTTAGTTTGTCAAGAACGGTTGTTTGCCCGTTCTCCCACAGAAAGAGCTTATGATCATTATCATCAGAACGAAGTTTGCCGTCCGGTCCTGCGATGAACACTTTCTCGTCTGTCCAAAACCAGACCACCTGGCCCCGGTTGTTAATCTTAACCTGGCCTGCGGCGGCGAATATGTCTGAGTCCAAGATATAACCGTCCTGAGGGGTGAGTTTAGTCAAGACATACCGCGCCTCAGAATCTCCTGCCTTGGCGTTTTCGGCAAAAACGGCGCCAGAAAAAAGCAGAAAGAAAATCATTGTAACAGCCACTGTATTGCGTTTCATTTCAGTTCTCCTTATTCCTTATGGAATTTTAAAGGTTCAAGAATACTTCTACTTTAAAAATACCACCGGAAAAGGGGGCTGTCAAGAACTTTCTTATACCAAACAGGCATATTTTCTTTTTATTCCCAACAAAAAGAAGGGCTAAATATGCTTTTTTAACTTCTGTTGCAAAACGCCCGCCTTTTGGCGGGCGCTTTGCAAATAGTTTTTAGCGGTTAAAATCGTAAGATGGCGTTATCTCCCGCCACTTGGGAGGCTCTAGGGGCTCCCCTCCCAAATCTATGTCCATTTCCTGAAAACACTCGCGCGCCGGGTTTTCTTTGTCCTGGGCTTTTAGATTTAAAGTGTATCGATCGTTAGCAGGATAAACGTGATCTGGCGGATTTCTATCGACAGAGTCGTCGCCATCGCCAAAATCCCAAAGAAAGTCGCATCCGTTTGGACAGTTCTGAGTAGTATTATTAAACCCGATCTTAAGGTCGTAGACATCTTCAATGGTAGTGCAGGGCCCTGTCTGATGATTATAGTTACAAGAATACCAAGCGCTCGGTTCACCCCAATCTTCCCCGCTTATCTTTTGGAAAATCCGGTAATCAAACTGTGGCCAAGGCCATTTCTCAAGGGCAAACTCTTTTTTTAGGGCCCAAGGACCCCAATCTTTGCCATCTGAAACCCTAACTCGCCAAAGATAGTCTCCATATTCCAGATCAGAATACTCCACGTAGTTAAAGGGGCTGTCTACCATCCCTTCCTTTTTAATATTCCCATCATCGTCTTCCACCTCGACTTCGTATCCCTGCTGGTTGTCTCCTTCGTCATCATCCTTAAATGTCCATGATAGCTTAACCTCCGGTTTTTCCTCACATCCTCCTGTTTGTTGTACGGTAAGATCCTCTGCTTTTGGGGGGGTGTTTTCTGCCTTGATTTCGCAATCTGTTTTGTCTTCTATGTCTACTGGGCCGTCTTCGTCATTGTCGTGATCGTCATTACAGATAACCACCTCGCATATCTTCTCCCAAGTCTCATGATCCGGATCCGTCAATTTTGTTCCCAGCCCTTTCATTAAGAGCCCCGGGTTGATATAGCATTCCTTTTTACAGTCTGGATCCTGGCAGTCGACAAACCCGTCCTTGTCATTGTCTATGCCGTCGCAACATTTTTTTTCACTCTCTACCCAAAGGGGATCGGGGATAGGGTCTTCATTTTCGCATACTCCAAAGGAGGCTTGATTGACAGTATTTTCTTTTTTGTTTCCTTCTTCGCCATCTTTCCCCTTTTCTCCGTTATTGGCGGCAAGATCAATTTTAATAAGGCTTTCGATTGGAGCATTATACTCGTAACCGAAAGGTTCTCTTTCACGGCAGGAATCTAATTGGTCCTCTGTGAAGCAGGCAAACTTTTCAACGCATCTTCCTCCAGAGCAGTCCTTATCCAAGTCGCAATCGCTGTCTTTATCACACGCTTTCCCCGAACTAGAAACATAATTCCAATCCCAAAAAGGAACAGAGTCAACAGAATTCCGGCAGAAATAATTACCATGGGGGAGCGCCAATCCCGGCGTTGTTCCGGCGACTCCTCCGTATTTTCCCTTCCCGCCAGAGAGATACCGACTGCTTACATATTTTTCCGGCTGTTCCACTTTCACAGAGCCTGCGTCCCCTCCGGCTCCTCCATCGCCGCCCTCCCCGGGTTGGCTAATGTAAAAATCCTGTCCACCAATGCCATAACTCCCGTCGCCTCCTTCAACGTTGAACCGCTTGGAGCCATAGTCGCCCCATTCAGTGTCTATTTCAACTTCTCCTCCTTTGCCGCCTGTTTTTCCATTTCTGCCTGCTATCATATCATCTCCCACTCCCGGGGGCTTGGCTTCTGCCGCTTCAAGCAGTTTCCCGTTTCCGACTTTTTCTGCGCCTATTTTATAGTCCGGATCCACTAGTGTTTCATTGGAAGTGAATCCTCCTTTGTCTGCCCCGGGAACCATACAGACTGCTTGGGGAACTTTGGGGCGGCAGTTCTCAGGGTCCCAGTCATGACATCTAAAGTCCCCTTCTGTCCCATCTTTATAATATTTGATCACGAAGTCCCCGTCGTCCGCTGAAAATGTTGTTTTGAAAGTCAGGGTCTGGCTTGTATAGCGGCACTGGCTTTTGGCTTTGCTCTCCGCTTCTCCGCATTCCCCCAGACAGGTAGAATAATCAGCACTACCCATAGAGTACTTTTCTTCACAATGTAGGGAGCACTTTCTGCCTTGCCTCTCTATATCCTCTAAGCACATCTCCACATTCTTGTAAACATCCATATATTTTTGGGCGTGCGCCCCATTCCCTGCCTTGGGGTTTTCTTCTTCAAAACTGACGCCAGTGCAGTAATAGGGATAAGGGGGATAAATAACAACATTTGAATTATTAGCATTTCCCCCATAAGAGTATATTTGCGCGCTTTCCACCGGAGTATTCAGGTCTGTGGGCATAGGACTTAGGGTGATATTCCCTGCGTCTCCTCCTTTGCCGGGACCTTCAACGCTTTTTATTTCAGGGATTTGATTTGTGTTATTTAGCGAGCCCCACCCTGCCAAGTCACAAGTGCCCATTCGAAATGGAGCAAAGTCAAGCCCTGTCATGTTTGTGTCCCCGGCAGGGCCTCCCGTTCCTCCATTATTTTTAATGCTATAAGAAGTAAAGCAATGGTATTCTTCTTTGTCTGTATTTAAAATCTTTTGTGCTTTAAAAGTAATATCGCCTCCTTGACCTCCGTGTCCTCCTCTCTCTCCGTATCCAATCTGGGGAATGACATGACTGGGGTCGTCAAAATCATAACAATACTCGCCCGCTCCTCCTTTTCCTCCTCTGCCGCCCTTCCCCCCCGCAGAATCGATGCTCAAGGGAGCAGAAGATTCATACCGATAAGGCTGTATCATTTGGGCCGCTACTAAAACGTCTCCTCCATTTCCTCCGTCCAGGCCTTCTGCATATCTCGAATACCGGTCTGACTCACCATCTTTGTTAATGCCTGCGTCCGCTCCGTCAATATATTCATTGCTCCCATCGCAGAAATCATCAAAATCATCGTTGTTATAGGCGACATAATTATCGTTGTTAGGATTCTTTCTCAGACCGTCGCGGACATACCAAGCCTCGTAAGAGTCTTTATCCCAACCCCTTGACATGTCCACAGCGTTAGTTTTGATTGAGAAATCATAGGCCTCTACCCGATAGGCGGATCGTCCCATAACGCCGCTTTTAATTTCCACTCTTCCCCCGTTCGGGGCAAAAGGATGTTTCCCGCTATTATAAATATCTTTAAACAAGAGGCATCCTCCTTTTTGGCTCATTTCACACCCCTCATCAAGACCACCTGCGGAAACAGGCTCAATCTTAATATTGGCCCCTCCTATATAGTTCCTGCCGGCTACCCCTTCCTCATCCCCGCTTGTCGAATGAAGAAAGTCGTCAGGCCACTCGTCAACCTCTTCGGGAAATACCTGCTGAAGGTCCTCGGAATAATGGTCATCATATCCGTATCCGTCGGCCTTAATGGAAGACCGAAGGTATATAAAGCGTCCTTTTATATGTATATCGTAAATATCGATGCCGTCCTTGTCTTTCTGCTGGTGGAATCCATAAGAATGAATACTCCCGCGCCCAGAACCACCGTCGCCGATATAAACGAGAGCATCCTCTGCCATTAAGGAAATTTTTCCTGTAAAGCTCTGTCCGCCGTCAAGGTCTTCGCCGTCAGGCACAGTATCATAAGAGCCTTCGCCCGCTTTTATAGATGCATCATTGTAAATCCCATTTTCTATCCAGATTCCCCTTCCTTCGCTGTCCATTTCTCTGGTTACTGTTAAATTAACGTTCCCGCTGTTTCCCACCTGACATATTTTCCTCTTCGGCTTGCCAGGATAGTCCTCAATCTCTTCCACTGTTTCCGGAAGGCACCCGCTATAGGCGTCAATAGACTCAAAATAGATCCTGTCTTCGGCCGTAATGTCTATGTCAGTTATGCCGTCTGCGGCCTGAAGATAAACTTGCTTCGCCCTGAAAGATTTTATATCACCATTAACCGTTAAGGACTGGTTGGCGGGCTCGGTTAAGTCATCAGAAAAAAGCCAGCTTCCTTCCCCGTCCTGAAACCATCCCTTAATAGAATGAAGAGCAATGTCTTCGAAATAGGCATTCTCCGCCTCTACTTTTAATTGCCCCGAGTCCGGATACCCCATGGCATTTATAGTCCCAACCTGAACTGTTTTAGCAGAAAGATTAATACTCCCCGCCCCTCCTGTCTGGTGCCACCCGGGCTGGGCAAAAATATCGCCGGTAGAGGAAATATGATATCCGTCAAAATCCCACCTCCCTCCTTTTATAATGCCTGCCGTAGAAATATTCACAGCATCTCCCGCGGCGACCGGTTCGGGAACGTAAATTTCTTCAAACACTATCATTTCCTTGTCTGATCCTCCTGTTGTTGTCAAATCCACCTTTTCTTTAACTCCGATCCACCTAGATTTTGCAAAAACGCCGTAAGTGGCTTTGATTTCCAGCGTTTTTGCTCCGACTTCAAGGTCGGCAAGGGGACAGAACTCAACGCCCCCCTCTTCTTCCCAGTTTGAACACCCTCCAATATTTGTCTTCCTAAAAGAAACAAAGGAGTATTCAGATCCTTCAACGGTTATGTCAATATCAAGATTTTCATTGTTAATCTTTGCCTTGGGGTCTGGGCTAAAGTACACCTTTTTGGTATCCTTTATCTCAAAGAGGTTGTTTGTGACCTTAACCGTATTAAGATCATTGCCCCGAGAATCTTTCAAATCAAAATTTGCGCCGGGTTGGTTAATAACCCCTTCTATAAAACTTTTCTTTATACATATAGAATGCGCAGCCTCTTCTTGTCCGCATCTAGAGCCTGCGTTTTCTAAAATACATTCGCAAATATACTCGTCGGCAGAGGCTGAAGAAGCGAAAAACAAAGAAAAGGTTAAAGCAAAAGCGGACCCCAACAACAATTTAAGAATGTTTTTAAATATATTTTTAGACATTTCCATATAATTTTAAGTTTTCCGGATAAGCGGAAAAGCCTTATTTTTCTTCTGTTATTTTACCATTGCCAAAAAAAATAGCAAAAGAGTTTTCCACACAACTTAGACAAAGTCTTTTTTTTGGGATAGAATTAAAGAGAATTAACTAAACCAAAACTATGAGCGGACATTCTAAATGGGCCACCATAAAACACCAAAAAGGGATGGCTGACGCCAAAAAGAGCAAGGTATTCTCCAAGATATCCAGGCAGATTTCAGTTGTGGCAAAAGAAGGAGGCAAAGATCCGGAAACCAATTCCAGATTAAGGATGGCCATAGAACAGGCAAAAGAGATAAACATGCCCAAAGACAATATTGAAAAATCCATAAAAAGGGGGGCTGGCGAACTGGAAGGCCAGAAACTGGACTCTGTAACCTTTGAGGCCTACGGGCCGGGCAAAACCGCCCTTATTATTGAAGGAATAACGGATAATAAAAACAGGGCGCTTGGCGAGATAAAAAAGATATTGTCAGAACACAAAAGCAAACTGGCAGACGAGGGCTCTGTCAGGTGGATGTTTGAAAAAAAGGGGGTAATTGTTTTGCCCCCGCAGGAAAAAGACAAAGATGATTTAGAGTTAGAAGCCATAGACGCAGGAGCGGAGAATACTTATTGGCACAACGATTATCTTGACGTCTATACCGGACCCGAAAACCTGGAGGAGACAAAAAGCAATTTGGAAGAAAAGAAAATCAAGATTGACTCCTCCTCCCTGGACTGGGTTCCCAAAGAAATGGTAGATCCCGGAGAAGAAGAAAGGAGGGCCTGCCAGAATCTGTTCGAGGCACTGGATGAAAGCGAAACGGTCCAGGACATATATTCTAATTTAAAATATTAATATGGTTATTTTGGGAATAGACCCCGGCACTGCCACCCTGGGATACGGAGTTATAAAGAGCCAGGGAAAAAAGATTGAAGCCTTAGACTACGGATGCATTATTACAGACTCCAAAGAAAAGCCCTGCGACAGATTAAATAAAATAAACAATGATCTTAACTCTGTTATTAAAAAATACAAGCCGGATGTCTTGGCTATAGAAAAATTGTACTTTTTCAAAAACCTGAAAACGGCAATGCCCGTAAGCCAGGCTAAGGGCGTAGTTCTCTTAACGGCAGCCAAAAAGAAAATCCCTGTTTACGAATTTACTCCTTTGGAAGTAAAAATGGCCGTCTCGGGGTATGGAAGGGCAGAGAAAAAGCAGGTCCAGAAAATGATCCAGATCATACTCCGCTTGGAAGAAAAGCCCAAAGATAAAAACAAAAGGGCAGACGACGCCACAGACGCCTTGGGAGTTGCTTTCTGCTATGCTGTTAAAAAAGACAGGAAAATTAAGCCTTAGTGTTGTAAATAATCCAAATGCCGCCTCTAATAGTTAAGCAAGATGTCTCTTAGAAGAGTAGGCCAGAGGCAAGTTAATTGTTAATTACCTGTTTTTAATAATGCGGGAGGCAGTGTGGGAGGCCCGTCCTCCCACATTTTGTTTTTCCGATTGGCAAAGAGAAGATTGAAAGACTCTTTTTCGGAAAAAGTAAAAAATTTAGAAATCTAACTCCTATTTTATTCTGGCAAACCTTCTTTTGCCAACCCGGACCACCATCCCTTTTTCAATAATTATCTCCTTATCCCAGTCCTGCTGAACCTCTTTATTGATTTTTACTCCTTTCTGCTGAATTAGTCTCTTGGCTTCAGATTTAGAAGACGCTAGTCCTGTTTTAACTAAAAGATCTAAAACAGGAATTTCTTTCTCAGGGATTTTTACCTCCGGCATTTCCTCCGGAGCCTGGTTTTCTCTAAAAATTCTGTTGAACTCCTGTTCCGCTTTTTTGGCTTCTTTTTCTCCATGATATATTCCAACAATAACGCGGGCTAATCTCGCCTTCAATTCTCTGGGGTTTCCTTTTTTAACATCTTTCAAAGAGATTCTGGTTGCCAATTCAAAATACTCCCGGATAAGGCTGTCCGGGATAGACATAATTTTGCCGTACTGCTCTTTTGAGGCCTCTTCTATACCGATGTCGTTGCCCAAACTCTGGCTCATTTTCTCTTTACCGTCTAAACCGACCAGCAGCCTGGTGGCCACTACATCCTGCGGGGGTTGATTAAATTCTCTCTGCAGATCTCTCCCCTTTATCTCGTTAAACAGCTGATCATTGCCGCAGATAGCAATGTCTGATTCCAAAACCACAGAATCATAACCCTGCAAAACAGGATAAACGGGCTCTTGAAGGCGGATTTCCTTTTTCTGTTCTATTCTTTTTTGAAACATATCCCTTTCCAGCATCCTGTGAACCGTAAAATTGCTCATCAACTTCAACAAATCCTCTGCTGACATTTTGTCGTACCATTCGCTGTTGCGCCTTATCTCAGTTTTCTTTAAATCTATAATCTTTCCTGCCTGCCTAAGATAGTTTTTAGCCAAGGACATTACTTCTTTTTTGGATCTCAACTGCCTGACAGCAAGTTTCTGAGTGGGGTCTCCGAACCTTCCCGTAAAGTCTCCTATCAAAAAAACAATCTGGTGGCCCATTTCCTGAAGCTCCTTCATTTTTAAATAGACCGCAGCGTGACCGATGTGAAGATCGGAGGTGGTGGGGTCCACTCCGTGCTTTACTCTTAATTTCTTTCCCGATTTCAGCTTCTCCTCCAGACTGTCTTTCTTGACAATGTCTGCCACCCCCCTTTTTAGAAATTCTTCGATTCTTTCCCTGTTTATTTTCATATTGATTTAGTATAGAATAAAAAAAACTTATGGTCAAAAGAATCTTAAGAAGAAAGGTTTACAAAATAAACAGAAAAAAGAGGGCCTTTTTCTGGATTCTAAAATCCCTAGGCCTTTTTGTAATGGCTTGCTTTGTGGCAGGTCTTTTTGTTTTTATCTATTACGCCAAAGACCTCCCCAGGCCCGAGCAGTTTACAGAAAGAACCATCGCCCAAACCACCAAAATTTACGACAGAACAGGAGAAATTCTGCTCTATGAATTTTACGGAGACGAGAAAAGAGAGCTGGTTCCCTTTGACAGAATTTCAGACTATATTAAAGAGGCTGCCATTGCAGCAGAAGACGCTAACTTTTACGAACACCACGGAATAGATATTGAGGGAATTTTCAGAGCCGTAAAGATTAATCTCCAGCTCGGGAGGCCTCTTTACGGAGGCTCTACTATCAGCCAGCAACTTATCCGTTCTACTTTTTTGGGCAGGGAAAAAACAATAAAAAGAAAAGTCAGGGAAGTTATTCTAACTTTGGAACTGGAAAGGAGGCACAACAAAGAAGAAATTTTAGAATGGTATCTAAACCAAATACCGTTTGGACCCAACACTTACGGCGTAGAAGCCGCTTCCCAAAACTATTTTGGAAAGCCTGCCAAAGAAGTCTCTCTGGAAGAGGCCGCAACCCTGGCTGCCTTGATTCGGGCTCCCAGCTATCTTTCCCCTTATGGCCACCATATACCAGAACTTTTAGAGAGAAAAGATTACGCGCTGGACAGGATGGCGGAAGAAAACTTTATCACAGAAAAAGAAGCAGAAATAGCAAAGGAGAAAGAAATTAAGTTTGAAGAGCCGAATATTTCTATCAAAGCGCCTCATTTTGTTTTTTATGTCAAAGATTATCTTTTAAAAAAATATGGGCAAGCCTTTCTGGAAAGAGAGGGGCTTAAGGTTTACACTTCTCTTGACTGGGATCTTCAGAAAAAAGCGCAGGAAACAGTCAAAAAGGGAGTAGAAGTCAATTATAGTTTCAACGCCCACAACGCAAGCCTGGTGGCCATGAGCCCTAAAAACGGAGAAATCTTGGCTATGGCGGGGTCTGCCGACTGGTTTGCAGATCCCTATCCCGAAGGATGCAAGTCAGGGGTTAACTGCAAATTCGACCCCAAGGTTAACATAGCCACCTATGGCTCGGGAAGGCAGCCGGGGTCTTCTTTCAAGCCCTTTGTTTACGCTACCGCTTTTGAAAAAGGGTTTGATGACAAAACCATAATCATGGACGAAGAAACAAACTTTGGAATCTACGGAGGAAAACCCTATATCCCTCAAAACTACGACGGCTTTTTCCGGGGAGAAGTAACCCTAAGGCAGGCTCTTGCCCAATCCCTAAATGTTCCTTCGGTAAAAGTGCTTGCTTATTTAGCGGGACAAGAAGACTCTATTAAAACAGCCAAAGAAATAGGCATTACCACGTTAAACAAAGACCCCTCTTTTTACGGGCTCTCTATCGTGCTGGGAGGAGGAGAAGTAAGGCTTTTAGATATGGTTGCCTCATACAGCGTGTTCGCAGCCAAAGGAAAAAAGCACGATCCCGTTTCTGTGCTTAAAATAGAGAATAACGAAGGCAGGGTCATAGAAAGAACCAGCCGGGGATCCAGAAAAGTGCTCTCAGAAGACGTCTGCGAACTTATTACTGATATCCTGTCTGACAACCGGGCCAGAGCCCCTATGTTCGGCTCCAACTCCTTGATGCATTTTGAAAACTACCAAGTAGCAGCCAAAACAGGAACCACTAATGACTATAAAGACGCCTGGATTATAGGATATACTCCTTCTCTGTCAGTGGGGGTTTGGGCGGGAAATAATGATAATACTTCTATGGCTAAACAGCCCGGCCTCGTAATCGCAGGCCCCATCTGGCGCCAGTTCCTTAATTACAGCCTTCCTTTAATAGAATAACTTTGGTTGAGAAAATACATTTGTGATATAATAAAGCAAGCCAACATGAAGAAATATTCCCAAAAAAAACTTCAACAACTTTACGAAGACTTGCCAGAGGATTTGAAAGAGGCTCTTTTTTTCAAAGAAAACGCTGTCAAAATCCAAAGAGCCTGTAAAAACGCAGGGCTAGATAAAAACGAAAGTATTAACAAGGTTTCAGAACAGGTAGGATATGTATTGCTGGGAATAATAAAGCCGGGAGAGATGGAAAAAATCCTGACAGAGGAGATGGATCTTAAAAAAATAACGGCCAGAAAAATAAGAATAGAAATAACCAAGTCTGTTTTCGCTCCTGTCAAAAAAACCCTGGAAAACCTGCTGGATATAAAGATTGAAATTCCGGAAGAAATTAAAACCAAGAAGGAAGAAGAAAAGAAGAAAAGAAGAAAAGACAAATACAGAGAGTCTGTAGAATAGTTTATGCAACAATTCACAGTTCCCCAGTTTATTGAAAGAGAAACAAAAATAGTAGGCCCCTTAACTTTTAAGCAGTTAATTGTCTTGGGGACTGCTACTGCTCTTTGTATTGCTTTTTACTTCCTTCTGCCTTTCTCTGTCTTCATCTTGGGCACTATATTCTTTTTGGGAGGATCTGCTGCCCTGTTGTTTGTAAAAATAAACAGAACTCCTCTCTATCTGATAATTAAAAACCTCCTCTCTTTTGTTTTCAAACCCAAAATGTATCTCTGGAAGAAAAAAAACGCGCCCCCGGTTTTAAAAATAAAGCCCAAAAGGGCGTTGGAAAAGAAAAGAGAGCGGGGCTCTGAACTGAAAATCGCCGAAGAGGGCCATCTTAAAAGAGTGTCAGATAAAATAAAATCTTAAAATTTATGGCAGAAAACACAACTCAAGACTTCCTCCAATTTAACCAGATAAAAGACGGCGTTTTAATTTTAAAAAACAAAGGATTAAGAAAAATCCTTATGGTTTCCTCTTTAAACTTTGCCCTTAAATCAGAAGAAGAGCAGCAGTCAATCTTGTATCAATTCCAAGACTTTTTGAATTCCCTTGATTTTTCCTGCCAGATAATTGTCCAGTCCAGAAGATTAAACATCACAGGTTACCTGGAAAAGTTAAGTGAAATCCGTTCCAAAGAAAAAAACGAATTGCTGAGAACGCAGATAGAAGAGTATAAATCCTTTATCAACGAGATCATCGGAGCAGGAAATATAATGCAGAAAAACTTTTACGTAGTGGTGCCTTTCGCCCCCGTAGAGATTAAGGGGGGGAGAGGATTAAAGAACCTTCAACTAACCAAAGAGGTTTTCCGGAGAGGAAAAATCCAACTTCTTCAGAGAACAGAGTTTATTATCTTGGGACTCAAAAAATGCGGCCTTCAGGCAGCCCCCTTAGACAACGCAGAAATCGCAGAACTTTTCTGGGCTCTCCACCATACCAAAGAAGCAGAAGGGGGGTATTACCCGGAATTGCCGCCTGAATTAATTCAATAAAAATATGAAAATTCCTTTAATAAACAAATTGCTTGGGAAAAAAGAAGAAATGACGGGAGAGGTCTTTGCCGAAGAGCCTATGAATATTGTTGATATTATTTCTCCCCCATCTATTGAAATAAAGTCCAAATATTTGAATATCGGAGAAACAATGGCCAAGACCTATTTTGTCTTCTCCTACCCCCGCTACCTGACTACGGGCTGGCTGTCTCCTATTATCAACATGCAAACTTCTCTTGATATTAGTTTCCATTTCCACCCTATCTCTACTCAGGGAATATTAAAAAAATTAAGAAGAAGAGTTACTGAGGTAGAGGCAGAAATTTCAGAAAGGGAGGACAAGGGATTGGTCCGAGATCCTTCTTTAGAGTTTGCTTATCAAAACCTAGAAGACTTAAGAGATAATCTCCAGACGGCCCAGGAAAAGATGTTCCATTTCAGTTTGTATATTACGGTTTACGGGGAAAGCGAAAAGGAGTTAGAGGATATTGAAACCCAATTAAGGGGGGCATTAGAATCCCGCCTGATATATATTAAGCCTGCCCTTTATCGGCAAAAAGAAGCCTTTGCCTGCTCTGCCCCTTATAATCTTGATCTTCTGATGGTAACCACCCTGATAAATACCGTGCCTCTCTCCAGCGCCTTCCCTTTTGACTCTTTTGACCTAAGTTCCAACGAGGGAATCCTTTACGGCGTAAACAAGCACAATAGTTCTTTAGTGTTGTTTGACAGATTTACTTTGCCCAACGCCAATTCTTGCATCTTTGCGGTTTCGGGAGCAGGAAAAAGTTACGCCGTTAAACTAGAAGTTTTAAGATATATGATGATGGGAGTGGACGCGATTATCGTAGACCCCGAAAACGAATACAAGTTTTTATCTGACGCCGTAGGAGGCTCTTACTTCAACATATCTCTCTCTTCAAAGTATCATGTCAATCCTTTTGATCTGCCCCAGCCCAGAGAAGACGAAAGCGTAGAAGACGTTTTAAGAACGAACGTGGTTAACTTGGTGGGGTTAATCAGAATAATGCTGGGGGGGCTTACCCCGGAAGAAGACGCCATTATTGACCAGGCCCTTACTGCCGCCTACCAAGCCAAAGACATCACAGCAAACAGCGACCCCTCTCTTTGGGGAAAAGAAAGCGGGCTTCCCTTCCCCATAATGAGCGACCTTGAAGAGATCCTTTCAACTATGGAGGGAGCAGAATCTTTGGCCAGAAGAATCCAGAAGTTCACCAGAGGAACTTATGCCAACTTCTTTAACCAGCCCTCTAATGTAGATATGGAAAACAGGCTGGTTGTATTCGGGGTAAGAGATATGGAGGACGAACTAAAGCCCATTGCTCTATTTATGATCTTAAAATACATTTGGAAGTCAGTTTCTTCTAAATTAAAGAAAAGGCTCCTTATTATAGACGAAGCGTGGTGGATAATGAGCAACGAAGACGGAGCCTCTTTCCTTTTTGGAACCGTTAAAAGGGCTAGAAAATACTGGCTTGGAGTCGCCACCATCACCCAGGACGTTAATGACTTCATGAAATCAGAATACGGCCAGCCCATTGTAACCAACTCCTCCCTCACCATACTTATGAAACAAAGCACGGCCACTATTAACGTAATCCAGAAAACTTTTAATCTTACAGAAGAAGAAAAATTGATTCTCTTGGAATCTCCCGTAGGCGAAGGAATATTTTTTGCAGGGAGAAAACATATTCTTATTAAGGTAATTGCTTCCTACGCAGAAGATCAAATAATTACTACGGCTCCCGAGGAAGTAGAAAAAATTAAAAGAGCCAAAAGAGCATTAAAAGGTGAATAGTTAATATTACATGCCCTTACCAGCGTCATCACCGCAACCGAGAAAACCCCCGCGTCAACGGCCGGGAAAGCAACTGGAAAAGCCGCTACAAGAGCCGGCAAGGCGAGGGAAGGAGAAACAGCAAGATGCCAGAATCGAAAAGAAGCATACAAAAACACAAGCCGAAAAACAAGCAAGCCTCACCAGCCCAGAGGGATTCGTAATGCTGGGGACAGCGATAATGTTTGATCTCCTGGGATTAATTATCTTCTTGCTAAATTTTGTTTTTGGTATCGGCCTTATTCTCTCAGTCTTCGTCGACCTAGCCGGCATGTTCTTATTCGGCGGCTGGATGTACTTTAGGTCGGGCCACGTTGCTATAAGCAAAAAAACCGGAAAACCCATCCGAAAAACAGAAAGGAAACTTTTAAAGCGGTTTGGCCTGGCTTTTCTAGGAGAAGCAATTCCCCTTTTTGGCGACATAGCTTTTTGTTGGACGATAGCAGTTTATTTTGAATTAAAAAATAACTAGATCAGAGTGAAAAAAACGAGTAAAAAATTTTTAATTCCGGGTCTGTCGTTTTTTTTAATCACTGCAACTAATTTTGCTTACGCTTTAGAGATAAACTACCCGCGCCTGCCAAACACAACTCCTCCCCAGGATTTTATCGGCTCCCCCCCCGAACAAATTATTTCGCTCTGGATAGAATACCTTTTAAGCTTATCTGTCTGGGGAGCGGGCGTAATAGCCTTGGGGTCCCTAATTTATGCCGGGATCTGCTACTTGGTTTCTTCAGGAAAAACAGAACAAATGCTAGAAGCAAGAAACCGGATTTCTTCGGTCTTCTTTGGCCTCTTAATTCTCTTTTCCTCTTATCTTATTCTAAGAACAATCGACCCGCGATTTGTCGCCCCCGAAGTAAAAAAAATTCCTGAAATAGAAACGATTGAGTTGCCGGAAACTTCTCCCCCTCCCCTAAAAACACTTCTTTCTTCAATAAACAACGAGATTCCTTTTGGAAAAATAATAGAAGAACAAATTTTAGAAACAGAAGTTCCAGAGGAAGAGCAAGGAGAACGAAAGCCGAGAATGGAAAGAGTTAAAGACATAGGAGAAAATTCGCTCTCTCTTGCTGAAAAAGTTAAAGGCCAAAGCGAGGAACTTAAAAACTTATCTAAAGAGTGTTCCTGTTCTCAAGCAAACCCATTGTGTCCGGGATGCCATCCGCTCGGAGGGCAGTCGCTCGCAGACATTCTTGGCCCCGCCGGATTTGCAAACTATCTTGATCTCACAAGCCAAATTTCAGATATTGTAGGAGTTGGAAATTTAGATATAGCTCTCGAGCCCCTTGCTAATATAGCAAACGCAAGCGCCATCATCTCTTCTGAAGGATTAACTGATGTGCTGGAGGGAATTGAGGGCATAACGGAAAAAATTGATGAAATTTCAGAAGCAACCCGGGCATTCGAAGCAACCGCAGAAATTGCCAATATAGCCACCAATTATGAAGATCTCGACAGCCTTCTGGGATCTGTCGAAGAATTAACCAACATCGCAGACGTTCCTGCAGACCTTGCCCAAGTTTTTGATATAGCCAATGCGGCGAGCGAGATTGCAGAAGACCCCGCAGACCTCAATAATGTGCTGGGGTCTGTTAAGCGGCTGGCTGGCATAACCGGCTCCTCTGAGGACCTTGCCCAAGTTTTTGATATAGCCAATGCGGCGAGCGAGATTGCAGAAGACC
>CAYZKD010000002.1:45373-45999 GCA_964479375.1 uncultured Candidatus Saccharibacteria bacterium
CCGCAGACACAAGTAGAATTATTGCTTCGATGGAACATTTAATAGGTGTTATGGAGGCCCCGCTTCCCGCAAACGCAGATAAAGCAATAGAGACGGCAATAATTATTAATGATATTGCAAAAAATCCCAAAGACGCGCAAAGCATTTTAAGGTCAGCCGAAAGATTGTCTGCTTTGGCAGAAAGCCCAAAAGACATTACTGAAATTCTGGCCATAGCCGAAGAGGCATCCCGATCTGTCGACACTCCTGAGGATCTTATAGATTTTCTAGAAACCTATGCCGAATTTACAATTATTATCCCATCAGGAAATCTCAGCCAGGCATTGGCAGAAATAGAACTTATAGCAAATGCCACCGGGGACATTAGAGACTTAGCAGATGTCAGCCGGGCGGTCGAGGAACTATCAACCGTCCTTCCCGTCCCCCAAGACATTCTTATAGCATTAGATAGTCTGGAGGGGATAACAGGCATTATCCAAGATCCTACTGACTTGCGCAATATCCAGACAGCGGTATCAGACTTGGCTGAAGTCTTTCCTGTCCCTTCCCAGTTAACACAGGCTCTGGGCAATCTGGAGGGGATAACAGGCATTATCCAAGATCCTACTGACTTGCGCAATATCCAG
>CAYZKD010000002.1:46099-68522 GCA_964479375.1 uncultured Candidatus Saccharibacteria bacterium
TATCAGACTTGGCTGAAGTCTTTCCTGTCCCTTCCCAGTTAACACAGGCTCTGGGTAATCTGGAGGGAATAACAGGCATTATCCAAGATCCTACTGACATCTCCAATATAATGGCTTCTATGGCAGATCTTTCAGAGATAGCTCCTCTTCCTGAATCCCTTGCCAATGTTTTGGGAAACCTAAGCGATTTAGGAAATCTCATGCCCATGGGGCCCGGAGGAATAGCGGGTTCCTTCTTGGGCGGGTCTTGCACTTGCGACCCCTGCAAAGATGTAAGGGGAAATATCCAAGAGCAAGAAGCCAAAAACCTCGGCGCGATGTACTCGGGTGCAAAAATTGCTCAAACAGACGCCTTGGGAAATAAAACAGAAATAACCACTAGTTTAAAAGACGAACAGAATAAGGCGACAAAAGAAATACGCCTCATTAAAGAAGAAATAGACAAACTGGAAAGGGCGGAAAGTCTTATTTTAGGTTGCCCCATCTGGAACCTAAGCAGTTTGGCAGAATTTTTGGATAAGAAAATCATTTATTCAGAGAATGAGTGGTTCCTTATTAATATCAGTTTTTGGGAAACAATCGTTGGCATTGCTAAAGATAATGAATGGGCAACTCTTTACTGCCCGGTCAGCGGCACCTATTGGGGCGAAGCAGAGTCGGCTATGAACCGGGCAGAAGAAAAAGAGGAAGAGGAAACAGAAAAAGAATCCCTTGCGCTTGAAATAGCTCCCATATCTTGTTCTATAGAAGTCCCCGCAGGGGATGTGTTTGAAAGAACAAAAAAAACAGCATACAAAATAGTAGAAAGATTAGAAAAAATAATCAGCGCCAACAAAGAGCTAATAGAGGCTGTAGACGAACTGCATACCCTGGTCAGCCAATGTTCTTCTCAGGCTCCCTATCCTGCTGTCTCAAACCGGAAAGGCTGCCTTTCTATCTGCATCCCGACAGCCTTTGGGTGTATAGAAAGGTGCGTGGGACAGCCCTGCCCCGATAAATCAATTGAAGAGAGTTTTCAGCAAATTATTAATATTATTGAAGGAATGCCGAACCGACCCGCTGGCGAAGAAAAAAAGGAAAAGGAGGGCATAAGGGATATTGTGCGCGCCAAGAAGAAAAATACCCCGGAGGCGACAAGAGACCCGGACAGAAGGGAACAAATAGGGCTGGCTACAATAATAGACCAAGAAGTGCCCAAGATACTGGAAGATTTAGAGGTATTGGTCAGAAAGCCAATGAAAAAGTGCGTTGGGGGCACAGCATTATTGTCTTGTCCAAGCGCTCTTAGACAAATCGGTCCAGAAGGAGAGCCCCTTAAGTCCTGCCACCGCGAAGAAGGCTGGTACCAAGACTGCGTTTCTCAATGTTATCTAGAAGTAGGTCAAAAATCATACAGCGCCTGCCTTAAAAAATGCTTAGAAGAAACGGGCGCTCGCTACAATGTAAGAGATATTGCCGAAGGCCGTCATTTATTTAATTTTTACTGCTGCCACCCATAATTGTGAAAATGATAAATAACAAAAAAATTGTGGCCGGTGTCCTGTTAGCGACAGTGAGTTTGGTTTTAACTGCCCCTGTTTTCTCCGGCAATAACGGAGAATTTTCTGAAGGAAGGCCCCTTGAAATCGATTACCCCGAAATATCAGGCGTCCCCCCTTTAAAAACCACAGATGCTCCTCTTGCTTATTATGTTAGATATGTTTATAATTTCGCGATCATATCTTCCGGAGTTATAGCGCTTATCGTTCTTTTGACGGCAGGAATCCAATATCTCACTTCAACAGGGTCTCCCGAAAAAATGAAAGGGGCCAAAAAACGCATCCTTTCTGTTTTCTGGGGAATAGCTATTTTATTCGGCTCTTATATCCTCCTAACAACGATAAACCCTCAAATGCTTTCCGCCCCATGGGAGGAGCCTCCGCCAATATCTTACCCGAAGCCCAGCCCTCCGCCCAACACTCCCTTCCCTACCAAAGATCTTTTGGGAAGGATAAGGAGTCTGGCAGAAGCCATAAAAAGCGCCCCTCAGCCTCTGCTGAACGCTTCTTTGGAATTAAAAAACCTAACTATGGAATGCGATTGTCAAAACACTCGCGCAATCTGCCTTTGCACGGGAGGGGCCCCGGGAGCATCATGCGAACCTCGAGGCTGTTATGCCGGAGGCTCGGCCCATCCGTGTCCCCAGCCTGAAGAAATAAAGGTTTTGCAAAAAAACATAATAGATCAGAAGGATCTTATTCTTTACTCTCGGACCAGGGCTATTTCAGAAAAGGAAGACTTGGAGAGAGACATAGAAGAATTTTTAAACTACGAAATAGCGTGGTATAATGAACAAATAGAAGTCGAAAAAGAAATCATTTCTCAGTCAGAAAGAGGAGTAAAAGAGGTTCACGAAAGAAGAGCGTACGAATTAGAGCAAAAAAGGGATTGGGTAAAAGAAAAGAGGTCTTATAAAGAAGATCTTATTCAAAAATTAGACGAACTGTCATCAGAGATCGCTCTTTTGGGCCCTCCCGCCGAAAAAATACCCCAACTATCAAGCCAATGCTTTGCCAGCGTCTCTGAAAAATGCGCCGCCACCTGCAAACAGGGCCCAACCTATGGCTGTCACGACAGAGTAGAGGGATGCCAGCCAGACAAATGTCAAGGCGGAAATCCCTGTCCTATGGGCGAAATCCAAAACGAGATTTCTAAAATTAGCTCTCAGCCAAAAAAAATTATCGCTCTGTGTGACCAAATAATAGCCATTGTTAATAATATCAAAGAAGAACAAACGCTTAAGCGCTCTGACTAACTTATGAAAAGGCTTATTATTCTCTGCCTCTTGGCAATAATTACTATCGTCTGCCTGCCCGACATAGCCGCCGCCGTCTCAGGACCTAGCCGAAATCTAGAAGTTACTTATATTCCTTTCGCCGGAGAACCCGCCCCCACAAAAACGATTTCTTTGCCCGCATATGTTAAGTACCTCTATCACGGCGCCCTTGGCATTTGCGGATTTGTGGCCCTAGGAGTGCTTGTTTACGCCGGTTTTCAATATTTTTCTTCGGCGGGAGATCCTGAAAAAATAAAAGATTCTAAAAATCGAATCTTTTCGGCCATTCTGGGGCTCGGAATTTTATTGCTCTCTTGGATAATTTTAAGCACAATAAACCCGCAACTGGTAGTGTTAAGATTGCCGGATGAATTGCCGCCCATTTTACCAAACCTAAACCCCGGCGTCTACCTTTGCAAAGAAAGAGTGGATATTGAAGGTTTTTGGCGCCAAAGACAAAGAGCTGAGTCCCAGTCTCCAGAAGAGCAAAAAAGGATTGTTTTAGGATTAGAACAGAAGCAAAAGGCTATCGATAATAATTGCTATATCGTTGGCGGCCAAGGCGGCATTCGAAAAACATTTAACGACGAAGTGGACTGGGTTTACTTTGTCCCGGCCTTCAGAGAAAAGCAATATGGGGTTGTTCTTTATGAAGAAACGGGTTTTGGAGGAAGCTCTATGGTGATATACGGCGACGGAAACCAGATCAAGGATTTAGAAAACCCTGTCGAATGGCTTCTGCCAGACGATTTTTTCGCCTCTTCGGCAAAGCCTTTCTTTTTTAACTTCCGTCCTGACCCCTCCTGGTACGTTTCGGTTTTTCAATTAATCGACTACAATCGCGGCGAACCCGCAGCCGACGGCAAATGCTGGGCTGTAAGAAAATTTGCTGGATGTGATGATATGGATATCGACGGAGTCACATACTATTTAAATCCTGGGCTGGGCCCTTTCCAGGAAACCGGATCTGTTAAAATTGAAGGAGATTTAATCGCTATATTTTTTAAGAACCCGGGTTCTTGGACCCTAGAAAGCGAGATCGATGTTTACACCCAGAGCGACACTGATTTAAATAATAACAAAATGGGGGATTGGCGGGAAGATTGCGTAGAAGAAAAAGGCGGTCCGGCGGGCTCATTCCGCGATCGGAGCTATCCCTGCGCCGACCGGATGATTATTGTTAGCGCAGAGATCTATTAACTTTTTATGCGTTAGCGGGGCTTCACAACCACCCTTCTTTCTCTCCCCTCTCCCTTGCTTTCTGTTATTACGTCGCTTCTGTCCGCCAACTCCAGATGAATAACCCTCCTTTCATAAGAAGACATCGGAAGCATTGCTTTTTCTTCTTGGCTTAAAGCAACTTCATCCGCTAAAGAGCGGGCAGACTCTTTCAGATAGTCTTCCTTTTTTTCTTTGTACTCGTTAATGTCTAAATCCAGATAAAAATTATCTTCTATTTTTCTTCTTGCCATAGATTTTATTAGTTTCTGAATTTCCATTAGCGTTTCCCCGCCCTGTCCTATTAATGTTTTAGGATCTTCTGTTGTAATTCTTACTGTTATTTTCCCGTCTTCTTTCTTTTCTGATTCAATTTTCACCTCAAATCCGGCTTTCTCAAAAAACTCCCGGGTGATCTTTTTTATTTCTTTTAATGTTTTATCCCCGAACATTTTCTTTGTCTTTAAAAACAAAATATTGTTGCCCTATTGTGAACAAAGAAGTGGTTATCCAATAAAGACCGATAGCAGAGGGCAGGCGCAATAAGATTATAAAAGCGAATACGGGGAAAAGGAACTGGGCCTGTTTTTGGAATACCTCCCCGAACCCGCTCTCTTTTTTTGAGGATTGCTGGGGCATTTTAGTTTTCATCATCCGGGTCTGAAAGAATTGGGATATCCCCGCCAAAACGGCGATTGCCATCTTAGGCTCTGATAAGTCAATCAGCCCCAAAAAACTGGGGTCTATGGTGCCGGTAAAGTTAATAAAGCCGTACAAAAGATCTGTTTGTCCCTCTTTCAGCCCGGTCCAAAAAACGCGATAAAGAGCAATTAAAATAGGAAGTTGAGCTAAAAGAGGCAGGCAGCCGGAAAAAGGATTTATCTTTTCTTTTTTATACAATTCCATCAGTTTCTTGCTTTGCTCTTCTTTGTTGTCTTTGTACTTCTCCTGAATCTCTTTCATTTTGGGCTGGATACTGGAAAGAGCTTTCTGGGACTCAATGGCTTTTTTGCTCAGAGGGTAGAATAAAAACCTTATTGCTAAAGTTAATACAATAACGGCTATTCCGAAGTCGTGTCCCGGCAGGTAAAGATAAAGAAGCACCACAATATTCAACAGGGGTTGGTATAAAGCTACTCTGAAAAGATTAACTAAAAATTCCATTAGGGGAAATCAACACCCCCTTCGTTCCAGGGATGGCATTTTAAGATTCTTATAACTCCTTTTAAGACTCCCTTCCGGCTTCCGTATTTTGTTATGGCCAAATGCGCATACTCGGAACAACTAGGATAGAATCTGCATCTCTTCCCCAGCAGCGGGGATATGGCGCTTTGGTAAAACCTAATTGCTTTTAAAAGGGTTTTTTTCATTCGCTTAGAAGGTCTGCTTTTTTAAGAATGTCTTTTATCAGGTCCCCGCAAACTTCTTCCGGCCGAAGCGGGGGGAATGCCAACAACACAACATCAAATCCCTGCTTTACCGAAGAAAGATTCTGCCCTATCGCTTCTCTTATCTTCCTTTTGATTTTATTCCTCTCTGTTGCTCTTGAAGAGACTTTTTTACTGACCGCGATCCCGAATCTGGTTTGGGAGAGATTGTTATCGGCGAATTTCAAAAGAAAAAATCTTCCCCTTGTTTTTTCTCCTTTTTTAAAAACCCTCTCAAAATCTCTTTCTTTTTTAAGCCGGTTGGCCGCAGGAAGCATAATTTGAATTAAGAAGAAAGCTTTTCTCTTTTTTTAGCCCTTCTTCTTTTCAAAATCCTTTTTCCGTTTCCCTTTTTTTGTCGAGACAAGAAGCCGTGCGCCCTTTTTCTTTTTTTTCTTTTTGGTTGATAGGTCGTTGACATGGAATGATGTTAAAATTTATTAATATTTCCAGTATAATCTTTAATCAGAAGGAGGTCAATTGCTAACAGAAAACAACAACCCTTTAACATCTTTTCCCCATCTTTTCAACAATTAACGCTTGTTCTCTCTTATTTCTTTTTTGTTTGACACGCCGAATAAAGAGGTATTAAATGAAGTATTGGGAGGTTAATTATAAATCCATTTCTCTATGAACACCCAAGAAACTTGGCAAGCAGTTCTTGCCCAAATTCAACTAGATATTACTTCTACCAGTTATTCTACGTGGTTCAAGAATACTTCTCTGAAGGATGTCAAAAAAGGCAAGGCTGTAGTATCTGTTCCTAATTCTTTTGTGAAAGAATGGTTAGCAAATAAATACCATAGAAAAATCTTTAAAATACTATATAATCTAGACAGCAATATTAAAAAAGTAGAATATGCAGTAGCGGAGAAAAGAAAAAGGGAGGAACAGCCCCAGATAGAGCAGAACGTACTGCCAAGAGAAGAAGAGTCTCAGCTGGGATTCCGCGCTTTCCAAGTTAATAAAGACACTAATTTAAATCCTAAATATACTTTTGACTCTTTCGTGGTAGGCCCCTTTAACGAGCTTCCCCATGCTGCGACTCAAGTAGTAGCAGAAAAGCCGGGCTCTGTTTATAATCCTCTTTTTCTTTACGGAGGAGTAGGCCTGGGAAAAACCCACCTCCTCCAGGCCACGGGAAATAAGATCAACCAGTGCTTTCCAAAGAAAAAGATAAAATATATCTCCTCGGAAAAGTTCACCAGCGAAGTAATCGGCGCCATTAAAAACCAAAAGGCAGACCTCTTCAAGGCCAAGTACCGGGCTTTCGATGTTTTAATAATAGATGATGTACAATTTTTGGCCGGGAAAGAAAAGACTCAGGAAGAGTTTTTCCATATCTTTAATATTTTGTACGAAAAAAATAAGCAGATAATAATTTCCTCGGACAGGCCCCCAAAATCCATCCACTCTTTGGCAGAAAGGCTAAGATCGCGCTTCGAAGGAGGGATGATAGCAGATATAAGCGCCCCAGACTATGAAACCAGGGTGGCGATTTTAGAAGCCAAGGCCCAAGAAAGAAACCAGGCCTTTCCTAAAGAAATTTATGAGTATATTGCCTCTGTGATCCAGAGGAATATAAGGGAGTTGGAGGGAGCGCTAAACCGCCTCATTATCTACCAAAAAATAAACGCCAAAAAGCCTGACTTAGAGGTGACTAAAAATTTGCTCAAAAACCTAATTTTCTCCCCCACCCAAGTAGCCACCCCTAAAAAAATTATCCAAGAAGTAGCAGGCTTTTATGACTTAAAGGAAGGGGATTTGCTGACAAGCTCAAGAAAAAAGGAAATCGTAAAACCGCGGCAGGTGGCTATGTATTTATTAAGAAAAGAGTTAAATAGTTCCTTTCCTTTCATCGGCAGAAGGTTCAGCGGAAAAGACCATACAACAGCGATCCATTCCTATAAAAAAATTGCAAGAGATCTGGAAGACAATAAAAATTTAGAGGAAGAAATATCTTTGATAAAAGAGAGGGTTTTTAATAGCAGTTAAATATATGTGGAAAAGAAGAGGGAATTTATCGGGAAAAGGAGGGGATAAAAACAAGGAGCGAGCAAATATCAAAGATTTTCTCTGTTTATTAACATATTAATCCACTATTAAATAATAAAAAAGAGACCGTTATTCCAACTCAAAATCGCTACTTATCCCCAGAATCCCCGCCCACTAATAATAGTAATAAAAATATAATAATTATTATGAAACTATCAATACCCCAAGAAAAACTTAAAAAAGGTTTGGCCGTTGTTGAAAGAATAGCCTCTAAGTCCTTGACTCTGCCCATTTTAAATAATGTGTTGCTTTCTGTAGAAAAAAACCTTTTAAATATAGCGGCCACCGATCTGGAAATCGGAATTCGGTGGTGGGGGCTGGCTAAGGCAGAAAAACAGGGGAAAATAACAGTTCCATCTAATATTTTGTCCAGTTTTGTGGGATTACTTCCTAACCAAAAGATAAATTTAGACGAAAAAGAGAACGTTTTGTCGGTAAGTTGCGGAGACAGGAAAACCCAAATCAAAGGATTGCCTGCTGACGATTTCCCTATAATTCCCAGAATAGGGGAAGGAGAGACGGTTTCTTTAGACGCGCCGGCTTTCTGTGCTAGCTTGTCACAGGTTGCAGATATTGTTTCTTATTCTACGAGCCGGCCGGAAATATCCGGAGTATTTTTAAGTTTTCAAAAAGATCTTTTAACCATGGCCGCCACAGACAGTTTTCGTTTGGCAGAAAAAAAGGTCTCTCTTAAAAAGAATAAAACTCCCCTAAAAAGAGAATATTCTTTGATTGTTCCTCAAAAAACCGCCAAAGAAATAATTAATATCTTCGGGGAGGAAGAAAAAACAATTAAAGTTTATTTCTCTCCCAACCAAGTAATGTTTGAATCTCTAATGGAGGAAACCGACCATCCCCGGATCCAGGTTATTTCCAGGCTGATGGAGGGAGAATACCCCAGTTACCAGGAAATTATTCCGGAAAGCTACAAGACACAGGCCGTTTTAAACAAAACAGAGTTTCTTAACCAAATAAAAGCCGCCAGCCTTTTTAGCGGCAAAACAAACGAGATCAACGTTAAGACTGATTCTAAAAAGGAAAAGATTAGGATTGTCAGCCAGAGCTCTGAAATAGGAGAATATAATTCTGAAATTAAGGCAGAAATAAAAGGAAAAGCAGTAGATGTTGCCTTTAACCATAAATTTTTATTGGACGGCTTGGCCAAAATTAAAAGCTCTGAAATAATTTTTGAATTCAACGAGGACTCAGGTCCCGGCGTAATAAAGCCCGTAGGAGACAATACTTATATATATGTAGTAATGCCCATCAAGGCAAGTTAAAAACCCAAAAATGTTTTTTGTTAAAACCCCTTTATTAAGGGGTTTTTCTGTTATAAATAATCCAAATGTCGCCTCTAATAGTTGAGCAAGATGTCTCTTAGAAGAGCAAGTCAGAGGTAGGTTAATTGTTAATTACCTGTTTTTAATAATGTGGGAAGAAATGTGGGAGGCCCGTCCTCCCACATTTTTCTTGACAAAAATATGTTTGTGTAATATAATAAAGGTACCAAGAAATGGTTTCTTGGATAGAACCTTGACAAAAGAAAGGACAGAAAAATGAGACGCGGATGGATTTTGACAATCTCTCTTGCCCTAGAGGCATCTTTGATCGGATTGACTTTCTGGATTCTCTTTCCCCTCACCGTGATCGGAGGGGCTATAGCAGCAGTGTTCTCTTTCGCGGTGGCCCCCTTTTTGTTAGTCTACTTTTGGTGGGCTCCGAACAACCTTTTTTTTACTTTTGTGCGGGAGGGGACGGTAAAAATTATTGTCAAAGCTCATCAATTTCACAGGGCCCTAATTCAGTTTAAGGGATATACCCTTGATGATCCCGGAACAACGGTTAATGTGGTACCTGCCGGGAAATGGCTTGATGGAGAGACCCTGGAAGAGTTAGAGGTAGTAGGGTCCCCCATTGACGAAGATAAAGGAATCTTGAAAATAAGAAAGAAATTTCATTTGCAAAGAAAAAAAAGAGTGGTAGAAAAAACAATGGAAAAAACAGTAAGAGGCGCTAAAAGGTTTAAAGAAAGACGACACCTTCTTGGTGGGTTGAGATTCTACGGATTCCCTTTGCCTTGGCCCATTACCGACGTGTTTACCTATGAGTTCCAATGGACCGGAGTAAAAGAGAACGGCGAACTTGAACCCCATCCTCAAGAAACCCTCGATTATATTATGGTGAAAGACGATGTCTATGGTTGTAAAATTGAGCGAGCCGAAGATAAGGAGTTGATGCCCCTAGACGTTGAATTAATCTTAACGGCAAGAATTATTAACCCTTATAAGGCTCTGTTCGCCGTAGAGAATTGGTTTGAGACGCTTATCAACCGAACCAGACCTTTTGTACGAGATTTTATTACTACGGGAACCTACGAAGAGTTTACCAGTAAGCCAACCAGGATAGAGGTTGGGGTTTTCTCTCGCTTAAGAGAAGAAGGAATCTTGGATGAGCTTCAAAATCGTTACGGAATAGAACTAAGAAGAATTGAGGTTAACGACATTAATCCCGTTGAGCAGTTCCGAGAAGCTACTATGCAGCAAGTTCTTGCTCGGAGAGAAAGGGAGCAGATTTTGACTCGAGCCGACGCAGAAAGACAGCGGCTGGAAACCGTTGCCAGGGGGGAGAGCCAGAGGATCCAAAGGATCTATGGACAAGTCCGGCGATTCGGAGATCTTGGAAAATTGGTGCGAACTCTTGAAGCATTAGAAAAATCTCCTGAGCAAGGAGCAAAGTGGGTTATCCCAATTCCCGGAATGACCAATCTTCTTTCTTCGCTCTTCCCGGGGAAGGATATTTCCTCGCTTTCTCCAGAAGATATAAGAGATCTTCGGGAGCTTGTTGAAGCGGCTCGCCGAGATCGTGAGGGATAAAACTTTCTAAATTTAAATAAAAGGAAGCCAATAAACTGACTTCCTTTTTTTATTTCTCTAACTTCTTTTTGACGTCCCGGCGGGCGGGCTCGGGGGTCTCTTGGACACCCCGCTGGGGCGTTTTCTCTCCTTCTTTTGCCTCCTTCTCTCCTCCTTTTGCCTCTTTTTTTTCTCCTTTGCGGTCTCTTCTTCCGCTTCCTCCTCCTGCCCCTCTTTTGCCCCTCTCGCTTCTTTTGCCTTTTCAATTTCGAACTTAGCGCCAGGCGTCAACTGGATTCCCGCGGCTTCTCCGGGCGTGCTAGAGGTCTCTCCTCCTCCTGTTTTTGTATCCCAAGGGGCCTGCCAGCCTGTTTGTTCCATCCTTTTGTCGTCTAAGGCCTTGAAATAACGCGGATCGGCCCCTTTATTTCCTCTTTTAAGGTATTCCTTATAGGCGTCTTGCTTTTCTTGGTTGTTTTTGTCAAAGAGATCTTCCGCGTGCTTTGTTAAGAAATTATTATAAGCCCGGCCCATCCCCTCATGAGCTGCATCTTGCCCTCCTTTGACCTCATCGTTTATCTTAAGCCATCTATTCCTGTCAAATTTTTGCATAGCCGCCTCTGCTACTGCCGGGTCTTTCAGGGCGCCAGGATCCCAATTTTTAATATGCTGGGCTCTGGCCTCGTTAACTGCTTTTCTGATTGCGTCTTCTTTTGTGTTTATCCCCTTCTCTGGATTCTTTTTATATCCTCCGATACCGTGGGCGAACGCAATTTCAGCAAAACGGGGGTCGCCTCTAGTAATAGCATTAAGCTCGCCTCCGTTTTTAGCAACCCTTAGCAAAGAGGCGGTCCCTTTGCGGAATTTTTCATTTTTGAATAATTCAGCAGTGTCTCCGGCTTTATATCTTTCTTGGGCGACCCTGAGCCAATCATCGGCGTCTCCCCGGTTTACAGCAGTGAGCAATCCGGCTGTGGCCCTTTCTTTGGTAAAGGGTCTTCCTGTCTTAAACTTTCCGGGGACGGAGGCCTTGGCTATGTTTTCTGTAGACATATAATCCATTCCTTTTTGCTCTTCTTGAAGGCTTGGCTTTGTTTCAGCCACCCTTCTAAGATCCTCTGGTATGGCATGTCTTAAGAAAGGAACCTTTTGGGCCCCACTTACTATTCCCCCTGCTACTTTCCTCGTCGCTCTGTTATGCACAAGCCTTCTTTTAATCCCCCCTCCTACTTTCTTGCCTGCGGCCCTTGCCCCTCTTTTTCCTAATCCTTTCCCCATGTTGATTATAGAGGAAGCTCCTATCGCAGACGTTTGAAGTCCGAAGACTAGGCCTATGCCGAGAAAAACGATAGGAACTGCATGTATCATCATAGCTGCGCCCAGTGTGCTTCCCGGATTGCTGAGATAGTTAATTCCCGTTTCAGCAAACTTTTCTGCGAGATAAAGAAAAAAACCGCATGTTATTCCGACGATTGACCATTGGAGAAATTGTTTTATCCAAAAATCCCAAAAACTACGAGTTGTGGGGAGAACGTAAGAAGCGAAAGCGATAGGAGACAAAATAACCAGTATCCAAATTACTATATACCGCGCCAAAAAGAGGGCAGCGAAGATCATATAAACGAGAGCAGATATAATATAAACTGTGCCCAACGTCGCCATTTTCATTACTGCATTGACCAACTTCTCTCTGTCTTTGAAATTTCCCCAAACCTCCTTCTTTAAATCATTAAAAGTACTTTCGGTTCTCGAAAAAAAGTTTTCTCCCGGGGACATGCCCTGAATGAAAAAATTCATTACAATATTAGAAGCGTCTACTATCAGACCGCATATAACGGGAGCGAAGTTTACTAAAAGAGCGACAATGACAAAAGTGACTAAAAGTTTTTTAGTTTGGTACCCCGCCAAATTGAGGATGGTAGCCATAGCGATAAATACAAGCACCAAAATAAGGACCATATTGACAAAGCCCTGAGTGATTTGCAAGCCGAGACCGATCATGGGATTTGTGGCGGGGTTAGTGTATCCTACGTTTCCAATAAAATCAGGGCTTAGGATCCATTTAAGTATAGCCATGGCGAGATCTGCCGAGAGAAAGGCAAGCACTCCAAAAAACCAGAAGGCGGTTCCGAGAAGGGAAAGACCGAGGCTCAGAAGCCCCTCTATGGCAGAAGTGAAAGTAGAGGCGGCGGTTTCCTTTACCCTTCCCTCCAGGTCCCACCAGGCAGCAGCGTGCGCTTCGTCAACAGGGAAAAGAGCGATAAAGGAGACGACAATTATTAGAATAAAGAAGCCCTTGTTTCTATAAATAAAAGAAAAGAGTTTTTTTGTTTTTCCTTTCATTAAACTATTATAACTAACAAAAAAAGAAAATAAAAGTTAATATGTTTTAGCCAGTCTTGCCCAGTCTCTAATAGACAGGCCCTCTGCTCTTTTAGAAAAGGAAATGTCGCTTTTCTCGAGCCAGCGCCTTGCATGATCTTTTTCTAATTTTAACTCTTTTGCCAGATTGTTGGCAAGTTGTTTTCTCGGCTGGGAAAAGCCAGCTTTTGCTACGCGGAAAAACTTGTCATTAAATCCTGGGCTTCCCCTTTGTTTGTCCGGTTTTATTTTTAAGATAGCGGTGTCTATTTTAGGTTGGGGCAAAAAAGAGGATTTTTTTACATAGGATATTATTTTAGGAGAGGCATAGAATTGGACAGAAACCGCTAAAAGGTTCATTTTGGGGGGCTTGGCGCATATTCTCCGGGCTAATTCCTTTTGGACAAGAAGGGTCATGTCTTGCGGCTTGTTTCTGCTTTCTAAAAATTTCCTTATTGCGGGGTTGGCAAGACAAAACGGCAGGTTGCCCACTGCTTTGTATCTCTTAAGATTCTGCAAATTAAAAGAAAGGATGTCGCCGTGATAAATCTGGAGATTTTTGAGACCCTCTATCTTCTTTTGGAGAAAAGTTACCATTTTAGGATCTTTTTCCACAGCAACCACTTTTTTGGCTTTTTCGCAAAGGGAGCGGGTTAGGGCTCCGGCTCCCGGTCCTATCTCCAAAACAGTGTCTTTTAAAGAAACTTCTGCGGCGGTTATTATTTTAGATACGGCTTTTTTATCTATTAGAAAATACTGCCCTAGTTTTTTAGAGGGCCCGGAGTTCCCGAGAGCTTCTTTTGCTTGTCTTTTCAAATCGGAGGCCATTGTATTATCTTACCTTGTTTTTAAAGAAAGTATTGTGGAAAAGGACGCTTGACTTGTTTTGTAATAAGAATATCATAGAAAAATAGTAGAAACTATGATTGACGAGAAGCCTTCGAGTATATACAAGAAGATTTCTATAAAGATAGGAGGATTTTTAAAGAAAAAGATTTTAAAACATAAACTCTTTTTCGCCCTGCCTACCCTGATAGCGCTTTTGATATTCAGCGCTTTTGTTTTTGGCTTTAGCTCCAGCCTAAAGCCTCTTTTATTAAAGAACTGTCTTTTGCTGTCTGTTGCTTCAGCAGAGAAAGCAGTATTCACTAAGGGAGATGTCTTTTTAAAACCCACCCGCAATTTTTTGACAGGATCTGCCCAAATGACTTTTGTGGAGCAGAGCGCTGTAAAAGGCATGATTCCGCCTGCTATGGCTGACAGCCAAACATTGGCTACTAAAACAACACAGGATAAGCCGGAAAGAGGCAAAATAATCGAATATACGGTAGAAGAAGGAGAAAACATCTCTGCTATTGCAGAAGAGTTTGGGGTTTCTACGAATACTATTTTATGGGCAAACGATATCAGCCGCAATTCAACGATAAGGCCCGGGCAGGAAATAATTATTCTCCCCACATCGGGTGTCCTCCATTTGGTTGAGAAAGGGGACACCATAGGCAGTGTTGCAGAAAAATACGAAGTATCTTCTGGAGAGATTGTTTCTTATAATGAACTTGAAAACGAAAATGACATTTTTGTTGGAGATGTTTTATTGGTACCGGGAGGAAAGATGCCAAAAAAGCCTGTTCAAATTAATTCCACCCCGATAGCAGACTCTTATTTCATCTTCCCGACCGAGGGGAAGATTAGCCAAGGAGCTCATGGCGCCTTTGGCAATGCTGTGGATATAGCCAATTCATGCGGCAAGCCGGTAGTGGCTGCGGCCTCGGGCGTAGTGCAGAGAGCGGGGTATATAAGCATTGGAGGCAACAGGGTGACAGTTTTACACTCAAACGGCGTGGTAAGTTATTACGGCCACCTTTCCGTTATAACAGTAGTTCCCAACCAGAGAGTAAGTGCGGGGGATGTTGTCGGGTACATTGGAAACTCCGGATATGCTATAGGGAGAACGGGTTGCCACCTCCATTTTGAAGTCAGAGGAGCCAGAAACTTTCTTCTTTCCTATCCTCTGGGAAGCCATGTGAGTTGGTAAAAAAATATACTCTTTTTTAATAAAAACGCTCTCATTTCTGAGAGCATTTTTTACAATAAAGAGAAGAAGGGTGAATCTTTAACCGCGCCTCGGTTATATTTTTGCCGCACTTCTCGCACTTACCATAATCTCCTCTTTGAATCTTTTTTAGGGCCTTGTTTACTCTTTGCAACGCTAATTCCAAGCTGTGTTCTACGGGAAGGAGGTTGCTGTACTCTTCCACCTGGTCGGCAGCGTCTTCTAGGGCCTGTCCCCCCGATCCGCCGCTTGTTTTTGGGTAACGGACATCCCAGTCCCCTTCCATTTTTTTATCTTTTTCAGCAAAACTTCCCAATTCTTTTTCTAAAGACTTTTTTTCTTGCTCTAATTTGCTTTTTAATTTGGAAATAGCTTCTTTTTTCATTCTCCGTAAAGACTGTTAAGTTTTCTTCTAGTATAGCCGTCCAGAATCCCCGTTCCTTCTGACAAGCCCTGAGGGGCCAGAATATCCGAAGCATACTTTTCCTGGAACCTGATAACGGCCTGCTTGGTAAGAGGCCCGAACCAGCCGCTGACTATACCCTTGGGGTAAACCTGCCTGTCTTCTGCTAACCAAGTCTGAAGCATTCTTACCTGATCCCCGCTGTTTCCAAACTTCAAATCTTTAGTTATCTGAGGGTGGGGCGGAATAATGCCCGAAGTTCCGTAAAGTTCGTTTAATTTGATGCGGGTGTACAGCCCGGTTTCTCCCGTTCCTTCTGACAAGCCCTGAGGGGCCAGAATATCTGAAGCATACTTTTCCTGGAACCTGATAACGGCCTGCTTGGTAAGAGGCCCGAACCAGCCGCTGACTATGCCCTTGGGGTAAGTTGTGGCGTCCTGAGACAGCCAAGTTTGGAGTACTTCTACTTCGTAGCCAATGTCGTTTAATTTGAGATTCTTAGTTATTTCTATTGTTCTGCCTGCAATGTTCAATCTTTCTATCGTTGCCTTCATAGATTTCCAGGAACTGGTGAACACAAAATAGTTATCAGAAACTAAATAACAAATACCAATATCGTTTTTGGCTAGAGTCTGAAACCTGAAATTAGGCCCTTGGTAGCCCACCACGTTGGAAGAAGTTTTGAAGTAATGAGTAATCGGAGCCCGATCCTCTGCTATTAAGTTAAAGAGGGGAAGAAAATCTTCTCTCATGGACACCTCCTTGTCTCTCATAAATTCCTCCAGCCCCTTGCTGTCTTTCGCTCTAGCAGTAAACCCTATTCTGTTTCCGTCTATTTGAGAGTATACGAATAAAGTGAAATCTTTTTCTATTTTATCGTAAAAAGAGCTGTCATTTATCCTTATCTGGAGGCTGTCGATAATCTGTTTGAGAGTAATTATTTCTTCATCCTTTTTTATTATTATTCTCTTAAACTTTCCCTGTTGCTCTTTTTCTCCCAAGGTTTGTTCTAAAAGGAGATGTATTTCGTCTAGAGTTTCAATATTAAAGATTCTTTTCTCTTCAACAGCAAAAAGGCCGGCAGGAATAACAGCGATTTCCTCCTCCTCTTCCTCCTCCTCTTCCTCCTCCTCTTCCCCTGCGGTCGGAGGGGCCGGGAGCGGCTCTTTTCTAATAATCAAATACCAGTACCAAAAAGTGGAAAGGCCGGCCAGAATTACCAATACTAAACCGAAAATCAATGTTCTTACCCAGATTTTCTGGTGCCAGCTGAGTTTCTGAGGAAGAGGCCTAATCATTCGGATGGGCTTCTGGGGAGCGGGTCTTGCCTGCCCTCCGGGTTGCGTTTTTGGTTTTTCTGGTTCTTCCTGAGGCCCCTCTTTCGGTTGGCCCATTAGCAAACTTCGCCTCTTTTGGCTGAGGGTTCTTCTTGCTTGAGCAGGTTCTTCTTTTACGGGTTTTACAGGCTCTTCTTTGGGCTCTGGCTCTTTAGGTTCCTCCTCCTTTTTTTGAGAGGCTCTTTCTTGAACTTTATTTTTCAGGGCTTCAATTCTTTTCCTGGCTTTTTCGATGTCTTTATTTCCTGCTTCCTCCTCCTTCTCTTCTCGGGGAGTATTCTGTTTAATGATTTCGTTTAAGATTTCGCTAGGCGTGGCTCTCCCAATTTCTTTTTTTTCTAGAAAAGAAGCCTTTTCAGGATTCTGTTTTTTGATTTCCTGGAGGATCTCTACGTCAGAAATTCCCCTGTTCCTGGCCCTTTTAATTGATTCTACTATAGACATATTTTTTAGAACTTAAAATCCAAGTCGGAAATAGAGGGCTTTTCTTCTTTTCTCTCCTCTTTGGGGGCAGGTCGCTCTTTCTTTTCTGAGGGGATTTCTTTTTCGGAAGCCTCGGATGGCTTTTCTCCCCCCGAAAGAGCGTTTTCCTGATCCTCCTCCTCGGCCAGTTCCTTTATTTGCTCTACTATCTCGCTTCCTCTATTAATTAGGTTTTCAAGCTTGCTGTCTATCTTTCTAATGCTGGCGTCTATTTTGTTTTTTTCTTCTTCTAATTTCCACCTCTCCTCTTCTGCCTTTCTGCGCTTAGAAGTGGCAGCCCATCTTTCTTTTTCTAGTTTCTGCTTTTCTATCAACTCTTCTGTTGCCTTCTCCTCTTCTGATATCAGTTTTACTTCTTTTTCTATCTGTTCTTCTTCAGAAAGTGCCTTATCCAATTCCTTTCTTAATTTAGCGGACTGCTCTAAAAGGCCGCTTTTTTCTTTTTGGAAATTTTTCTTGTTTTCTTGGAGCGTTTTCAAAAGTTTCTTTAGGCCGATCTTTTTAAGGCTGTCCTCTACTTTTCGGGTTTTTTCCTCCAGGTCCTTTCTTTTCTCTAAAAGAGCGCTTTTTTTCCTGTCTATTTCCTGAAACCTCCTGTCTATTTCAATAACTTTTTTATCTACTTCGTTTATTTTTTGATCCCAGGGCCACCTGTTTTTCTCTATTTCTTGTCTTTTTTCTTCGGCCCGCCACCTTTTCTTTTCTATTTCCCTTTTCTTTTTAGGGTCCTCGACTGTGCTTTCTTCTTTCTCCAATTTAGCCACTTTTTGTTCTTGTTGATTCTCTCTTTCTGTGAGAAACCTCAATTTCTTTTTTATATTCTCAATTTCCTGGATAAGCTCTTCTTTTGGGACGGCCAAAGGAGTTTTTTGGGATTCCAGTTCTGATATTTTTCTGTCTATCTCTTCCTGTTTTTCTCTTAGGAGTTCTTTTTGGGAAGTAAGGAATTCCTCTTTTTCCTCGGAGGTGCTTTCTGCTTTAGCCTTCTCCTTGCTTCTTTTTCTTATTCTGGAGATTTCCTCCTCTCTTCTCTCCTCCTCCTCTCTTCTCTCCTCCTCCTCTCTCCTCTTCTCCTTATCCTCCTCTCTTCTCTTCTTCTCCTCCTCCTCTCTTCTCTTCTCCTCCTCTCTCCTCTTTTCTCGTTTTTCTCTTTCTATTCTCATCTGTTCCCTGGCTTCTTTTTCTTTTATGTCTTGCCTTTGGTCTTCTGCTTGCGGGGCAGGAGATGCTTTTTGATTCTTAGAAACCTCCTCCTTTTCCTCTAGGGATTCTCCTCGTCTTAGCCGAGCAAGGTCTTTCTTCATCGTTCTTATGTCTGTTTTTTTAATGAAGTTTTCCTTTTCCGGCATAACGTTATTTGCTTTTATTTTCTAAAAGCTTTAAGCTTATTTTATTTTTTTCGTCAATTGAGATCACTTTTACTGCAACAATGTCTCCTACTTTTACCACATCTTCTACTTTGTTAACCCTGCCTTCTGCTAATTTAGAGATATGGATAAGCCCGTCTTGTCCTGGCAATACTCCCACAAAGGCCCCGAAGTCTGTTATCTTTTTCACTTCTCCTTCCAGAACTTCTCCTACCTCTACCTCTTTGGTAATGTCTTTTATCCATTTTATCGCTCTATTCGCCGACTCCGCATCTTTTGTGGTTACAAATACCTCCCCGCTGTCTTCTACGTCTACTGTGGCACCCGTCTTTTCTATGATTTCTTTAATTACAGATCCGCCCGGGCCGATAACTGCTCCGATCTTGTCCGGATTAATCTGTAATCGTTCTATTCTGGGGGCGTAAGGAGAAAGTTCTTTTCTGGGTTCTTTTATCGTTTTGTCCTGAATGCTTAAGATGTGTTCTCTGGCACTTTTTGCTTTTTGCAGAGCTTCTTCTATAATCTTGGCGTCAACGCCGTCTATTTTAACATCCATTTGGATTGCCGTAATGCCCTGACTCGTTCCTGCCACTTTAAAGTCCATGTCTCCGTGATGGTCTTCCGGCCCTTGGATGTCTGTTAATACCTTGTATTTGTCCTCTCCTCGCATTAATCCCATGGCTATTCCGGCGACAGAGCCCTTTACGGGAACGCCTGCGTCCATTAAGGACAAAGAAGTTCCTGACACAGAGGCCATAGAAGTGGATCCGTTAGAGGATAAGATTTCAGTAACTATCCTGATGGCATAGGGAAACTCTTCCTTAGAAGGAAGAACGGGCAAGATCGCTTTTTCTGCTAAGTGTCCGTGTCCTATTTCCCTTCTCCCCGGCCCCCTTAGGGGCTTAGCGTCTCCTGCGCAATAAGGGGGAAAATTATAGTGATGCATAAATCTTTTCTCCCTGGTTATTTCCATTCCTTCTATCAGGCGGCTGTCTTCAGGCCCTCCTAGAGTTAAGAAAGAAAGGGCTTTGGTTTTCCCTCTGCAGAACAGGCCTGACCCATGAGACCTGGGGAGAACCCCTGCTTCGCAGGAAATATCTCTTACTTCGTCTAGTTTTCTGCCGTCTGGCCTCTTTTCGTATTTTATAATATTCTCGTGGATGAGTCGATCAACTTCCCGGTCAAGGTAATCACTGGCATATTTTATTTTATCCTCGTCTTCTGGATGGTTCTGCTTTAAGTGTTCGGTGAGATTCTTCTTCAGAGAAGAAAGATCTTTTTCTCTTTTGATCTTGTCTTTCTGATAAATAGCTTTTTCCAGTTCTTTTTTTAAGAAAGAGTCTATTTCTTTTTCTAAAGATTTATCTTTTTCAGGCTCTGAGAGAATTGTCTTTTCTTTCCCCTCTTTTTCAATAATATCTTGCTGGAAGGCAAAAAGTTCTCTCAGGGGCTTTTCCGCTTCTCTCAGGGCCTCTAGAATGTCTTGCTCTCTTGTTTGCTGACCCTCTCCCTCAATCATGTTCACAAGGAGGTCCTCTCCTTCTGCAATTCCCGCAAAAACAATATCCAGGTCGCTTCCTTCTCTTTCTTCGTAGGTCGGGTTGATAATAAGCTTTCCATTGGTTCTGCATACCCTTGCTGCGCTAATGGGTCCCTGCCATGGGATATCGGAAACACCCAAGGCGACAGAGGTGGCCATCATGCTCAAAACATCGGGGTCATTTTGGTCGTCCCAGGCAAAAATAGTTGCTATCACTTGAATTTCTCTTGATAAGTTTTTGGGAAAACGAGGCCTAATAGTTCTATCTATTAACCTGGCGTTACAGATTGCTTCGTCGCTGGGCCTGCCCTCCCTTCTGGTATAGCGGCTTCCCTTAATGGCGCCTGCTGCGTAGAATTTTTCTTCGTAGTCCACGGTTAACGGGAAAAACCCTATATCTTTCTCCTCTCCCATCACCGCAGTAGATAGAACAACAGTGTCTCCGCATCTTGCCAGAGCACTGCCGTTGGTTTGTTCTGTCCAGTCTTTTAATTGTATAGTAATCTCTTTATCTCCGATTGTTTTTTTATATGTTTTTTCCGGCATAACTATTTTTTAAGCAAATATTTATCAGAACTTTTATCCAAGTCGACAAACTCATCAACTTCTTCAATTAATTCTGAAGAGGTTGATCTTCCAAAGGACATAGCTTCTACCCTTTTTCCCTGGTTTTTAAGATATTCCACAAGAGAAACAAAATCTCCGTCTCCTGAAGCCAGCACCAGAACATCTACGCTCGGGGCCATTCTAATGGCATCTATGACAATGCCTACGTCCCAGTCCGCCTTTTTGGCTCCTCCGTAAAATTCTTTGAGTTCTTTCACTCTTGTCTCAATCCCCAATTTAATCAAGGCCTCGAAAAAAGGTTTTTCCTCGCCAGTTTTTGTTTTGACAACATAAGCGAAAGCCCGAATCAGGTTTCTGTTGCTTACTCCCGTTTTCAGAATTTCTCCAAAGTTGACGCGGGCGTTGTTGTAAAGGTTTTTGGCAGAGTGATAGAGGTTTTGTACATCAATTAAAACCCCCACTCTCTGGCCCTTGTGTTTTATAATCATAGGAATAGAAAAATAGGTTTATTTCTTAAGCCCTATTTTTTTAATAAGCCCTTTGTATTTTTTCTCACTTTTCTCTTTTAGGCAACTGAGCAGCCTCTTTCTTTTGGAAACCATATCTAAAAGCCCCTTTTTAGAATGCAGATCCTTGGGGTGTTTTTTTAAATGGGAAAGGAGTCTTTTTATCTCCTCTGTAAGCAAAACAATCTGCACTTCGGCAGATCCCGTGTCCCTATCATGGAGATTGTGGCTTTTTATAATTTTCTGTTTTTCTTCTGCTGTTAACATATTTAATTATTAATTAGAGCACAGGGTCAAATCGCTCATCTCCCTGAAATGAGATGATTTCAAGACTTGTTGACAAGGCGCAGTTTGTGCAATGTCTGAGGAGGCGCAACGAAGAAATTAGTTGTTCTCTATCTTTTCGGAGGATGATAATTCAAATCCTGTGCTCTTATTTATTTCAATTATACAACCTTTTAATAAAAAGAAAAGAAAGTGGAATTTTCTTGAATTGTGAAAATTCGTGTCCGCCCACCAGGAGTCGAACCTGGAACTCACGGCTTAAGAGGCCGTTACTCTGCCAATTGAGTTATGGGCGGGGACAGGATATTGTGGGCTATCCTTTTTATCGTCTGTTCTTGCAGGTAAAACTTCCTTGTGGATCACTTTCCCATTTACATTTACTTCCTAGGCTATCGCAACACTCTTTGTTGGTCTGACAATCGGCGCAATTGTCTGTATATTTAGAACACACGCACTTGTCTTCGTATATACCCTCGACCCAGAAACATCCAGGAACTTGCCTGCAAGCAGCCTCATTTCTGGGAATGAAATCGGGCGGGGTGCTGGAGGGCGGGGTGACGCTTTCTGAATCACACTCTATTTCCCACCACCCTTCTCTTAAGCCGGTCCATTCTGATGTGCCTATCGCCTGGAAGAAAAGGCCCACAAGAAGCCAGGCGCCGTAGATTATTATGAATCCTATTACTACAGAGGTGAAAACTTTCTTTGCCTGACCGACTAACTTTGGTCCTCCTTTTTCTGTCATTTCTCCCATGCCGCTATAGGCGAATATATACATAAATCCTCCGATAGCCAGCATTAAGGCCCCGATGGCGGGGACTAAGGGGAAGTAGTTGTTATAAATAGTAGGAACCAACAGGAAGTCAATAATCCTATCAAACATTACAAAAAAATCACAAAGAGTGCAAGGATCTCCTGGTCCGCCACAAGGGACTAACCCTGTCTGATAGCCGTTGGCGGAGACAACGAAAGGAAAAAAAAGCAAAACTCCAAAAAATAAAATAAACTCTTTTATTCTCGTTTTTAAAAAAAGGTAAGTCATTTTCCAAAGTTATTTTGTGTTTGGATTATATCAAACTTATATCAAAAAGAAAAGAGCTGTATAATGCCACCCATTTTTAGACTCTGCAGGTAAATTAAAGTTTGAAATAGCC
>CAYZKD010000003.1:0-22544 GCA_964479375.1 uncultured Candidatus Saccharibacteria bacterium
CAGAGAACACCAGGCTGTCTAAGGTGGCAGCTCCTGCTGTGAGGTATCCTGTGGTGGTGAGGTTCTCGTCCCCGAAATCTATGGTCCCTCCTGAGTCTGTGATAGAGCCGTCAGCTAAAGTAAGGTTTCCTATGGAAGAGCCAGAGCCTGCTGTGATGGTTCCTGTGGTGGTGAGGTTGCCCGAGCCCATATCAAGGCTGGCATTGTTGGGGAAGGATATCTCTCCTGAGGCTACCCGGAAGTCTATCTGTCCAAACCCCACATTGAAAGAGCTGTCTGTCGAGGCTGTGAAACTTTCTCCTATTGCTATGACGTTGTTGTTAGTCAAGGCATTGATGTCCTGTCCTAGGGCTATGCTGGCTACTCCTTCTGCTTTAAGGGTGTTTTCTGAAGAAGCATATCCCATGGCTATTGCTCCGTAATCTGTGGATGCTATGCCTGCCTGAATAGAGTCTGAGTCGTTTCCGTATCCTATGGCAAAGGAGCCGCCAGAAGAGGCTACTGCGTATTTGCCCATCGCCGTGCTATAATTTTCGCTTGCTGTTGTGGCATATCCCATTGCCGTGCTTGTGTATCCGCTTGCTTTTGTATGATAGCCCGTTGCCATGCTTCTGGTTCCGCTCGCTATTGACCAGTGACCCATTGCCGTGCTTTCTCCCCCGCTTGCTGTTGTTTTGCGTCCCATTGCTACTGAGTAGCTCCCTACATTTTCATCATCCCATTGGTCTCCTATTACCGACCCGGCCCTGAATGCTGATTTGGACTTGTCAAAGAAGAACCTGGCGTCCTGGGTGGCAGAGCCCGTATCTGCTAATTGCGAAGAGCCAAAGACAAAGTCTGTGTCGTCTCCGTCAGGGTTGAAAGACACCACCCCTGTTGTTTGTTCTATATTGAATATCCAGTCTGTGCCGTCGTAGTAGATAGAGGCGTCATCTCCCGCCCCGAAGTAATGCTTGGAGCTGTCTGATTGGTTGTAAAGCGCAGTGAAATAGGCGCTTCCCGGGGTTGAGGAGCCAATAGTAGCAGGCGCCTCCCAGGTATATCCTGCCAATTTCTTTGACTCAAAAGCAGCAGGGACAGCACCCAATTTCTTTCTAGGAGTAAAGACTTCTTCGTAAGTGTCGTCACATCCGGGGTCATACTGTACTTCCAGATAAATAGAGTCTTGATTAAAATCTATACTGGATAAACTTTGGTGGGTTCCTAACAAAACAGAAAACAAACCGCTAGAAGTGGTTATTTTTGAGGTAGCGTCGTCCCACTCTTCTGACCAAAGTTCATTTCCATCGGAAGAAGCATCCATCAGGCGAAACTTCATGCAGTGGCTGGCGTCTGATACTGCCTGGTCGCTGCTGTCTGTAAGTTTGCCCTGGAAATTAATCTGCTCATTGAAAGAAGCAAGTCCATTCCCGGACAAAAGCATCCCTATGATTATCAGAGAGGTGAATAATAGATAATAGAGAGGACGCCTTGGTAGCATAGGGGGAGATAAGCCATTAATTAGCGATGCTTGACAATTATTTTGAAAATAGATATAAAGTAGAGGAGAAGACCCCGAAAGCCTTATTCGGATAAGCAAAAACCGCTTATCTTTAAAAGGTTACAATCTTTCGTCTTTATTTTTTTATTTCGCGCAACACACATAAGCGAAAGATTTGCCCAGAAGGGTCTTCTTTTTTTACAACCGTTTTAGGGCTCAATGCCCATAGAAACTTCTATCTCTCCGTCTTCATCTAAAGAATAAGTGGTAATATTCAATTTTTTAATATCAGGAACCCTGTCTTTAAGATCTTCTCCGATAAAAATTCTTTTCTCTTGAAGTTTTTCCTGTTCTCCAAAGTCTCCTTTTACTCCCTGCTCGGAAGAATCGCCCAATACCATGCCTCCTAAAAAAGCAAGATACACTATCCCGAGAAAAATCACTATAAGCAGGCCCTTATTCTCAATTTCCTGCCTCACAGAGAACAAAAATGAAGTTTCAGAGGATCTTTCCTGCTCCAAGGAAATGTACTTTTTAGAAGTTAAATAGGCCTCCAAAGCCTCTCTTGTAGTAAACCAATCCCTTCCGATCTTCTTCCCGCCTAATTTCTTTGCCCTTATAAGATAGCCTAAATAATCAGGATTATACTTAGAAATCTGGCTGGCCTCTATTAAAGATAAGTATGAAATTTTCTTTTTGGCCATATTTTATCGGCAAACCGAGATTTTTATTCGTAATTAATAATATTTTTATTCTCAAATCTCGGCAAAACAAGATTCCAAATTATTATATGATAGTCGCTTTATCCCCTCTTGTCAAGGGAAAAACTGTGGATAACCTAAAAACAGCCCAAAGGGCTGTTTCCCAAAAATAGCAAGTTTTTCTATTGAGAAACCGCGGTCCCTGTAATATCTGCAGCATAGGAGCCCGAGGGGGCGTAAACGCTATTCTGCTCTGCTGCCACGCACAAAACAGTGTCTGCGCCCGATGTTGAGGTTCTGCTATCAGAAGAAGCCACAGTTATAGCAGTTATTCCCTTAAATCCCTGCCATTTAAGATTGCTGCTCGGAGTAGTATCTGTGCCACAACTAGAATCACTCCCCCAAGCAGCAGTGCTTACGTCATTTCCATAAACAGAAAATCCAAACTCATAATTGCCAGAATCCACACTCCAGACCTCGGGCACCCCGGAAGTGGCTTCCGTATAGTCAGCGAAAGCCTCTCCTGTGCCGCTGTCTTCCAGACAATTAACTGTGTCTGTTTTCAGGGTTAAGATATATCCTGCAGGACTATCTGCTTTAACATTCCAGGCATCTCCCGTGCCTATCCCGCTGTTTTGAGTCAAATCAATGATGCCCATATCAATGTTGCCGGGAGAGCTTAAGCTGAAATAAACTTCCTGCATTCTTCTATACCCTGCTTTCAGCTTAAAACTGGCGCTGACAGATTCTCCAGAGGAAACCTCCCCTAAAGTATCTCTCATTTTGTAATTATTGGATGTCTGATCATCACTCCCCCCTACGTTAATGGAGTCAGACCCCACTCTATAACTATCGCTCTGCATGACATAAGCGAAAATAGGATAGAAATAGAACAAAGACAATCCAACAAGAAAGATAAGAAGCGTTTTTTTCATTTCTTCTTAAGAATATTATAAAGGGAAAAAGAAAACAGAATAAAGAACAACCCTGCAATTATTAATATTTCCCAATTACTCTCTTCTCGGCCGCCAGAAGCCAAATCTTCAGGTAACCTCTCCTGATCAGGGGCCTCCCTCTTTAACTCAAGCCCCTCCTGCATAATCTGATAGTTGGGGCTTTTAATGTCTCCCCTGGTTGTCAGAGGAATCATTATTGTTAACAAAATTAGGACGATTATTATTTTCTTCATCTTCTTCTTCAAATAATTTCTTAGCAAGATAGAAAAAAAGCAGAATCAAAAAGGGGAAGATCAACAATATCATTATAACATATAGCCAAAATCTTAAAGTCTTATGCCAGGGGACAGGAACCGCAGGAGGCTTCTCCTCCACCTCAAAGGCACCCTCCAGCCTTTTAAGTTTTTGGTTCTTCTTATTAAAAAGATCTATATCAAAAGGGAAATAGCCGATCCTTAACACAAAAGAGGCCTGATAAGCAGTTTCTTTCGCATTCAGCCTTAAGATATAAACAGAAACCTTGCTTTTCCCCTCAACAGAAAAAGTAATCATTTTCACATCTTGAGGCACCCTCTCTTTGTCTATGGAAACAGTAATAGGCTTTAAGGATACCGCCCTCACTAATTTTTCTTCAATAACAGGAAGTTCCTCCCCCTTTTGAAAAAAGTCAAAATCCGATAATTTAAGATCTTTCACCTCTTGGGAAATTTCGGGGGCAAGAGGAGGTTTAATCGGCTCAAAGGGAACTCCGGGAACAGCGACAGCCCCGGCTCCTGATGAATAATTACGGTTTTTGTCAAAAGCGAAGGCCGTGTAATAATATCTGGTTCCGTTTTCAAGTCCCGAATCTATGAAGTAAACACCGTCTCCTTCGTATGCCAAATCTCCGTCAAGGGGGCCTGAAGGGAAAAAGTGCTCGCCCCTCATAATCCTCACCCCTTCAAAGTCAGAGTCTGGAGGATTCTGCCAACTTAAGATTATTTTTTTATCTCTCGGATCTGCCTCAAAGTTACTCACATTAGCCGGAGGAACAAGATCCGGAGGAGAAAGCGTAGAAAACTTCTGGTCTCTGGTTTCGTTATCGTTTCCCCTCCTGTCTTCGCAGTAAATCTTGAAATGATAAATGGTATCAGGAGAAAGATCAGTTAGCAGACCAGAGTGCGCCAAAGAAAAACCATCCTCTGAAGAGGCCTTCTCCCTATAGTCAATTGTTCTCCCCCAATAAAGCTGACAGAGAGTTTTTTCGTCGGTTTTCCAGAATATTTCAGCCGAATCCAAGGTAATCCCGCTGACAACAAGGTCGTAAATCACGGGGGCTGTAATATCAACTCTCCCTCCTCCCGGAGCACCGGGCTTGGAGCAGTCAGAAGGGCAGTTGCTGTAGTCTTCTCCTCTTTCTGATTCGCAGACTCCGTTATTGTTACATCCGCAGTCTCCGGGGCAGTTAGTGGAGGTTTCCCCGCTGTCGCATATTCCGTTGCCACAAAGCGTATTCACATCCAGATCCACCTGAACAGAGCCCGTTTCTGCAATAGAAAAACCAGCGTTCATTAAAAAAGCAAATGCTATTAAAAGACTGAATATAAGTTTAATCTTGGTCATTTTTTAAATCTGATTTTCCATAAAATCCAGAGGCCTTCTTTGATAATGTTAGTAGATAATTTGGATTTTCCGTATTTTCTCTCATAAAAAATAATGGGTATCTCTCCTATTTCAAATCCTGCCCTAAGGGCCCTCCAGTTCATTTCAATCTGAAAGGAATACCCCTCAGAAAGAACCTTGTCCAGATCAATAGATTCTAACACCTTTCTCCTGAAGCACTTAAAGCCTGCCGTAGCGTCCGAGATAGGGACCCCGGTTACTGTCTTGGCGTAAAAATTGGCTGCCAAACTAAGAAAAAGTCTTTTCAAGTCCCAGTTAACTACGCTTATTTTTTTGTTGTAGTACCTAGATCCCACAACCGCGTCATAATCTTTTATTTTCTCCAGAAACAAGGGAAGGAAATCCGGGCTATGGCTACCGTCAGCATCCATTTCGAAGATCAGGTCATAATCCCTTTTTAAAGCCCATTTAAATCCTTTAATATAGGAGGTTCCCAGGCCTTTCTTTTTTTTAAACAGAGAAAAAACCCGGGGGTGTTTTCGGGATAATTCTTTTGCTATTTCCTCTGTGTTATCTTCTGACTTATCAATCACCAAAAGAATATGAAAACTGTTTCCCTTGCTTAAAATCTTAGGGACTATCTCTATAATATTCCTTTCTTCATCAAGAGCTGGAATAATAATTAGGGGCTTCATTTTAGATCCTTAGTAGTTTTTGTTTCCTTCCACACTTTATGGTCCCTGCCCAGAACATAGTCCCACCATCCCAGAAAGCGGGCTAATCCTTCAAAAAAAACGGCGGGGAGAGTAAATATGCTGAATTTAAAGTTTTTAATTAAAAGATAAAAAGTCTTAAAGCAATTGGTAGTAGAAACCCGATATCCTATTTTTCTTTTCAGGCAATAATGGCCGAAATAGATTCTTCTTCTTTGAGCCAAGAATTCTCTGATTGTTTCTGCTCCTTTATTGTAAACAACGGCAGAAGGGATATAAACTATTTTGTATCCTTTCTCTTTTATCTTAGCCTCTATTAAGGCTTCGTCTACTGCAGTATCTGGTATTTCAGAAATTATTTTTCTAAAGGCTGTTATCTCTCCCATTTTGGGGCTCTCCAGAGAGATCCGATGATGAAGTCCCCAGATCAAGTGAGCGGTAAAGCCCATCAGATTATTTTTATCATTCAAGGGAACGGGACGGCCCCCGGTCATCCCTACTTTAGCATCAAAAAGGGGTTTTACTAAATTCTCTACTGCCTCGCTATCTAAAATAGTGTCTGCTCCTACCATAACCAAGATATTGTTTTCTGCCAGAGAAAGAAATCTGTTAACGGCCATTGATTTACCTTTCCGAATTTCCGAATAAAAAGGTTTCATTTTTTTGTCTTGAGAAGCAATAGTCTTTACTATGTCCCAAGTATTGTCTCCTTTCCCGTCAACCAGAACTATTATCTCCCCGATCTCAACCTTATTAAGATCTTGCTTTAACAATGACCTCAAATTCCTCCCTATGTTTTTTTCCTCGTTATAGGCGAAAACGCCAACAGAACACTTCATAATTATTTTTTGCCTATGCAATAAGAGGTATGGCCCAATTTAGACTGCCTTCTCTCGACCCAAAAACTTATTCTGCGAGACAGAGAAAAAAGAGGGCCACCAATCAAGGGAATAAACTTATAGCATTCCCCCAGCAAATCGCCGTCTGGCATAATGCCACATTTAAGATTTTGAAACCCCGCTCTTTTCATCATCCCGCACAGCCGGGAGGGACTAAAAGACCTTTCTCTACCCTGATACCCCAGTTTAGGACTTTTTAGAATATTTAACAAAGGCCTGGTAAAAAAGGTTCTCACAGAATAGATATTGGGAACTGTAACCAGGCAAGTGCCTCCCTTTTTCAAAACTCTGTAAAACTCTTCTAGAGCCTTAAAGCTGTCTGGGAAATGCTCAATAGCCCCAAAACTCATTACTACCTCAAAAGAGTTGTCAGAAAAGGGCATGATGCGGATATCCCCTGCTGAAAAACAACAGTCCAGGCCCTGCTGGAAAGCGTACCGAAGACATCTTTCTACCGCCTTGGGCACAATATCAATCCCGTATCCCTGATAACCTTTTCTTTGGCAGTAAAAGACCCATTTTCCCAAACCGCTACCCGCGTCCAGAACCGAAGAGCCTTTGGGGTAATGAGAAAGAATATCAGAAACTGTTTTACAGACAGGCGCGGCCAAGGCAACCTCCTTAACCTTTTCCAATTCCCAGACATTATGCCAGTCTTTTTTTAAGAGGTCATCTTTTGCCATAGTTTCTTTTCTTTTTTATTGGCTGTTTTAAGCATTCTTTTAATTCTCAGATATCCTGCCCCACCCATAGAATCTCGAAGATCAGAATTGCCAGCCAGTTTTTCTATTTTCTCCTTTAAAGAATTAATATCTTTAACAGGCACTAAAAACCCCGTAACCCCGTCTGCGACAAGATAGCGTCCCCCGCTGGTGTCAGTTGCCACCACAGGAAGTTTGGAGAGCATAGCCTCCATTATTACCATCCCCAGGGCCTCTGTATAACTGGAATGAACAAAGATGTCAGCCTCAGAATAAACAGAGGGAAGCAGGCCATGATCCACTCTCCCCCTAAATTCCGCATTAGTTTCTTTTTTAATTTTTTCAAAAAACTTTTTATCCTTAGGATTGGTAACCTCCCCCACTATAATCAACCTAACACTCTCTTCTAAGAGTTTTACTGCTTTTATGGTCTCTTCAAGCCCTTTCCTTTTTTTAATCTGGCCTATGGAAAGGAGAGTAATCTTATCATGATCTTTCTTTTTTGCCTGCTCAAAAAGGTCTTCTCTGACGGGTACTGGAATAAGAACAACCTCAGAGGCCCTGTAGTGTTTTGCTTCTTTGACAAGGTCTGGGGAAATGCCTACCACGCAGTCAAAAAAAGGCATAGTGGCAAAATAGATTATTTTCAAAATACCTGTCTTGATCTTGGTAAAAAGCCAAAATGTACCAGAGTTTTCGTCTTCTGCCTTCAAGTAATCTATTTTCTGAGCCTCTAGCCTTAAGACAACCCTTTTTCTTCTCAATTTGGCAACCATTAGAGTGGGAATGCCAGACCAGATAGGGATCAGCGTCATTAAAACAACACCAGGGCTCTTTTTACATATTCCCCAAAGAGTTCTAAATATCCAAGCCATATATTTTAAGCCAGTGACGTACCCGGAATCGTAGGGACAAGAATAGGGATAAAAAACAAATCTTCCCTTAATAAAAGGTTTTTCTCTGTCTTTGGCCCAGTAAAGAACACGGACCTTTTCAAAAAACTTTAAATAATGGTCCAGATTGTGGCTACTCAATATGTGCTGGTAGTGAAAACTAGGAGTGTCGTAGATTATAACGAGTTCTTTTTTCATAGATATTTGAAAACAATATATAAAAAAGAAGTCCTAAAGAGGTAAAAGCCAAACTTAGAAAAAACACTAGAATCACCTGAAAGAAGCTATTGTGGAAAAAAGTTATTAGCAAAACCTCGAGAACGGCCCCGGCTGCCAGAAGATACAAAAACTTAAACCTGCTAAGGGCCATAAGGAAATAACTGAAAAGAAAGACAAGCCCCAAAAGACCCATTAATCCTGCATAATACCCTAAGAAGGAAGCCCCTAAAATATATTCTTTGCCGAAAAATAACATGAAAAGAGGGTCGGAGAACAAAAAGAAAACCAAAACCACAAACGAGATAACTACCAGGGAGACCAGAGATATTTTCTTGAGATAATGATAATAGTCCTTCTTTTGGGCGTGGTTAAAGGCAACCAAAGGAAATAATATTCCAGCAAGCAAACTCACCCCTATGAAGGTTGCCTGCCCCAAACTGGCAAAAGAAGAATAAATGCCGGCCTCAAAATCTGAAAAGTAAAGTTTCACAAGTATCTTATCAATATTGATTAATACGTTCAGCAAAAACACAGTCAAGAAACTGTAGCAGATATAGCGCCATAGCCCTCCCACTTTTTCTTTCTGAGGCCTCCCTTCTTTTTTAAGCAAGACGTCTTTTAAGAAATAAAAGCTTAAAAGATAAACAAGCGCTGCAGGGATCAACAATCCTGCCAGAGCACCGAACATTTTAAAGCCCCAAAAAACCAGAATAACGCCTATCAAAAACTTGAACAGAGATTCCAGAAAGGTAGCCAAAGAAAGAAGAGAGAACCTTTTAAGGCCCTTTAAAATGCCCTTGGTAATGCCGCTCGCAAACATGGCAGTTATTATGGCCAGTACAAAATAAATATAGTTGACAGAAGAAAGTTTTAAAAAAGTCTGAATTTGATTTGCAAAGATTATCCCAAAAAATACTATCGCCCCGACTGTGAAGCCTGAAATTATAGTCAGATAATTGAAAAAGCTCTTTATTCTCTTCTGAGCGCTTTCTGCCTCAAAAACTGCAGAAAACCTTGTTGCTGCTATCTGGATAGGAGCTGAAGGAATTACTAAAATGAAAATCAGAGAAATCATAGCAACAAGCTCCCCGAAAAACTCGGGACCGAGCATCCTGGCCATAGCCACCCTATAGAGGTAGTTAAAAGTATTGGCCGCTATCCCTCCTGCAAAGAAAATCATACCGCCCTGAAAGATTTTGTTCTTTATAATTTTAAGAGTCATACCAAAAACTTAGGTCGCGTTTTAATAATTCAGAAACCCTTTTAATATCTGATTTGAATTCCTTCTGAAGATGTTTCTTAAGTTCAAGATCCATAGGAGGCAAAGACCGAGGGCGACTATTAAGAACCCTTAATCTGTGAAGAGACTCCAAAAGAAAAGCCCTAGGGAATATTTTGATCGCAGCCCTGCTAATAAAAGAAGGGGGTCTGTGCAAAAAGCGGCCCAGCCGCTTAAACCTTGTTTCTTTGCTGGGGTTTGCTATTTCAAAACTCAACCTAAAGTCTTCATCCACTCCCAAAAATCTCAGTATCCTTTTATAGCACTTAGCGGTGTCTTTTTTAAATTCATCAAAAATAATAACCAGCACCTCTTCTTTCCTAAAAACCTTAAAAAGTCTTTCCAGTTGGAAGGAGTATTTAAAGATATCTCCGTAGAAGAGTTCTCCCGCTTCTTCAGGGTCAAGCCCCAAGGGGATAAGGCGCCCTCTTTTCCTTTCTTTTTCTGCCGCCAGGGCTTTGCCGAAGTCTTGAATATTCTCTTTGTTGCTGAACAAAAGAGTGCTGTGGAAGGAATACATGGCCTCAATAGGATTTCTGAGCATAACAATGGCGCGAGATGAAGGAGAAAACTCTTTGATCTGATAGGGAGCTTTTTCAGAATAAAGATACCAAACCCCCACATCTCCTATTGCTTTCTCCTCTCTTGCCTCAGAGAACAAGGAAAGATACTTTTCTTCGCTGTTGACTGTCTTCTTAATAAGCCCCTGGCGGAAAGGGAGATCGTCTCCGAAGAAATGAATCTCTTTCATTCTGGGGACGTAAATTTCAGGATGCTGTCTTAAATAGCCGTGCAAGGAAGTAGTACCGCATTTGGGAGCCCCCATCACAAAGAAATTGGGCCTTTTGATCATAATTAGTTTGTCCTCCTCTCTTTATACTTTTCCAGATACTCGTTGGCCTTTTGCTCTTCGCCCAGATAATCTCTGTAAATAATCATTATTTTCTTGTAAGCGCCTAAATTGACAGGATCGATTTCAATCATCTTCTCATAATAGGATATGGCCTCCTCGTAAAGGCCTCTCTTGTAATAGATATCGCCCAAATTAAGGTAAGCGGGACTGAAATCGGGTTTTATGGAAACTGCTATCTGGCACTCGACTTCCGCCTCCTCCCCATAATTAAGGTCGTGGAGAAGAAAGCATTTATTGTTATGGACTCCGGCTGCTATCGCCTGAATTTCTCTTTCCCAGTCATAATAAGGATATTTGTCGCTTTTTTCCCTGAAAAGGCGTCTGTTTTTAATAACCCTGGCCTTTTCGTAAAACTGCCTGTTTTGTTCTATATATTCTTTGACACTAAAATCCGGCTTCCCTTTAATCAATTGAACAACGAATTCTCTGTGTAAGGGGAAATAACCAGGCTTGAACCCCTTAATATTCTCTATCACAGGATAATAAACAGACCTCTCTCCTGCGTTCTCCCCAACCAACTCTTTTATCCTTGCCATCAGATCCCCTCCCTCTCTTATCTTGGAAAAAGGAATAACAATATCAGGATGCTTTTCTTTCAGATAATCTACATACCATTCTGCTGTTAAAAGAGGCTGGTGAACCATCTTAACGTCAGTCCTTTTCTCTTCCACCTCCTGAAGATAAAGAAGAGAAAAGAACATCATATCCCCTTTAGAAATCAGAAGGCTGTCTTGGTCCGCAGAGTTAAGAATGTCCGTGCCAAAGTCGTAAAGAAGAGTATTCTCGCTCAGGTCAAGATGATGGTAATGGGCAGAAAGAGGAATTACAAAAGAAAGCCCAAGGATAACGGCAAGAAATATCTTTAACTTTTTCGTCTTTATTTTCTCCAAAAAGAAATAAGCGCCACAACCCAAAAACACAGCAAAAAACAGTTCAGAAAGCATAACAAACCTTTCTGCCACAGCAGGCCTGATACTCTCTTCTAATTTCAGATCCCCTAAATAAAACAAAAAGAAGGGACCGGCAAAGAGAAGGCATCCTGCCAGGAAAACTAAGATTTCCTTGGTCTTTCTAAGGAAATAAAAGCCGGCGACTCCCAGCAATATCCCGATTGCAGTAAAGTGGAAATAAAGGTTTTTAGCATAGAACCACAGGTCAATGCCAGAATGCTCGTAAAAAGCATATCCTTTTTCAGGAGAGGGGACCCCCCCGTATCCTTCCCTGGTGATAATTCCGAAAAACCTTCTCAAGTTATCAGGATTCCCCCAGGCAAAAGCAGAACTCAGGGAAGCGGCAATAATTAAATAAAGATAGGGGATCAGGCCTAGCGCTAAGAATAAAAGAGCCAATCCGACAACTCTCCATTTAAGGAACACTTTCTTGTCAGTAATCAAGATCAAAAAAAGGAAAGGAGGAGCCAGAAAGACTATTGCTTGCTGGTTGGCAAAAGAAAGCCCCGCTAAAAAGGTTAAAAGAAAAAGCCACTTATCAGAGTTGTCCCCGCCCAAAAGGGTTTTTTCCCTCCAGATCAATACAACCAGAACCATTAGAGCGGCCAAAAAATGGTGAAGAGAGAAGACTTCGGCTGTTATAGAATAGAGCCAGAAAGCAGAAGAAAATCCCAAAAACAAAGAGCCCGCCACAGAAGAAGCAACAGCAGTTAAATCTTTCTTCTTTGCCAGAAGCCTGTGAATAATGAAGTAAACAGTTACCAGGGTCAAAGAGCCCAAGAGAGCATTAAGGAGATTAACCCTCCAAGCCACGCTACCGAAAGGAAAGACGGTAATAAAACCCTTGGTAATTAAGGTCAGCAACGGGTATCCTGGAGAGTGGGACACTCCCCAGTTATAGGAGGCGGCAATAAGTTCTGGCCCGTCTCCCGGGAAAATAGTAGGAGCTAAAGTAGCAAAATAAACAGCAAAGGAAACAACAAAGACGAACAGAGCCCCGATAAATCTTGTCTTTTTTAGAAAAAACATAATTGGTAAAAAAATGAATTGTAAGCAACCACTTACAATTCATTTTATATCTCCTAACTTAGGTCCGTGATCCTTTTATACTCTCCTTTTGGCCCTTATCTCAAACTTGCCGAAGAACCATTTGAAAAAAACGACTAGCAGAATAATGGACAGCAAGGCGGGCACTAATATCTGCCATGGAATCATCCAAAAGACCACCTCTTTCTCGTCTATTATATCACTATACCCTCTGTTGATTTGGGCTGTCGCCGTATATCTCCCCAACATCCATTCCCTGTTAAAAGTAACTTTTCTTATCCTCAAAGACCCGGGCAAGGTAAACCATGGATCTAATTCCATTTCTCCTACTTTCCTCCCAAAAACATTTTTGATCTCAATTTTACCATAGGGATTTAAGTGGACGCTTCCTGTGTTTTCGTAGAAAAGTTCAAAATCGATAGGTCCTTTCACATAAACTTGGCTGTTGTCCGCTGTTTTAAATCCAGTCAAAGAACCCTCTTCTTCTACATCTCCCTTCACTCTGACAAAGAAAAGAGAACCTATCCTGCCGATAACTCTTACCTGCCCCTTGGCTCTCTCCTCTGCTTCCTCTCCTTCCAAGGGAGGAGGAAGAGCGGAAACAAGAACTGCTCCATAGCGGCCTCCGGGCTCTGCGTCTTCCGGGATTGAAATCTTAACCGGGAGGATCATTCTTTGCCCGTGGCCCAAGGTGAACTCTTGGGTTTCAGGGTCTAAATAATCAACTAAAGAATAGGGGCCTCTTTCTGTACCTAATAATTGCAAAGGGGTTTCGCCGGTAGCGGTCCCCCTAAAGTCTTCTGTGGTAATTCTAAAATCCACCGCTCTTCCTGTTCTGTTGGTAATCTTAATTTCCCTAATCGTCTCTTCCCCCGGATCCAAGAAAACCTCTGTTTTCCCCGGACCTATAGTAAAGTCCCCCTCTACCTCTACGTTGGTCAAGTCTTCTATCCTAAGAGCTGAAGCCTGACCGGGGAGAGAAGACAGCAAACAAAGGGCTAGGGCTGCAAAAACTACTTTTAGGGTTTGTTTTTTCATTATTATCCTATTCAAATTAAATCACCTTTTTACAAAGTAGTGGCCGTTCCCGTGATGTCTGCCGTGTAAGAGCCGGAAGGGGCATAGACTCCCTCCTGCTCTGCGGCTACGCATAAGACAGTGTCTACTCCGGCAACGGGAGTCTCTTCTGCCTTGGTGGCTACTTCAATATTGTTAGTGCCGCTGAATCCCATGTAATTGCCGTAAGTGGTAGGGCTTCCTGCTCCTCCTGACCCGCAGGCAGAGTAATCTCCCCAAGTCCCTGTGCTCACGTCAGTCCCGTAAACAGAAAATCCAAACTCATAAGCAGAACTTACGCTCCAGGACTCGGGAGTACCGGCTGTTGATTCAGTATAGTCGGTAAAAGATTCAGATCCTGTTGTCAGACAGTTGTCCTCGTCTGCTTTTAATTCCAGTTTGTAGCCTGCCTGGTTGCTAGTTTTAACGTTCCAGGCGTCTCCTGTGCCCACGGAGCCGTCATTGGTCATATCCAAATCAGGGCTCATGGATATGTTGCCGGGAGAAGTAAGAGTAATCTCTGCTGTCACGTCTAAGGTAACATCAATCTCTTCTGTGTCTGAGGCAGCATTGGTTATGCCTGCTTCAAAGTAAACAAAAGCAATAGATGATATCAGGAAGGCTAAGAAACTTATTAGTAATGTTCTTTTCATACAAAAAGAGCTACTTTTAAACAATAATGACCTTTTTAAAAGTTAGCCTCATTATAATTTATAATACAATAATAAAAATATATTATCAACCTTTTTTACAAAGTAGTGGCCGTTCCCGTGATGTCTGCCGTGTAAGAGCCGGAAGGGGCATAGACTCCCTCCTGCTCTGCGGCTACGCATAAGACAGTGTCTACTCCGGCAACGGGAGTCTCTTCTGCCTTGGTGGCTACTTCAATATTGTTAGTGCCGCTGAATCCCATGTAATTGCCGTAAGTGGTAGGGCTTCCTGCTCCTCCTGACCCGCAGGCAGAGTAATCTCCCCAAGTCCCTGTGCTCACGTCAGTCCCGTAAACAGAAAATCCAAACTCATAAGCAGAACTTACGCTCCAGGACTCGGGAGTACCGGCTGTTGATTCAGTATAGTCGGTAAAAGATTCAGATCCTGTTGTCAGACAGTTGTCCTCGTCTGCTTTTAATTCCAGTTTGTAGCCTGCCTGGTTGCTAGTTTTAACGTTCCAGGCGTCTCCTGTGCCCACGGAGCCGTCATTGGTCATATCCAAATCAGGGCTCATGGATATGTTGCCGGGAGAAGTAAGAGTAATCTCTGCTGTCACGTCTAAGGTAACATCAATCTCTTCTGTGTCTGAGGCAGCATTGGTTATGCCTGCTTCAAAGTAAACAAAAGCAATAGATGATATCAGGAAGGCTAAGAAACTTATTAGTAATGTTCTTTTCATAAAAGGATTATCCAAAAAAATTAACAATATTTTTAGTATAATCTTACCACTCATTCTTGGCAAGCGAGTGGATGTGGAATAAGTGTGGAAAAATTAATCTGAAAAATTTTCTTTTTCTAGTTCTCTGTAACGCTTTTCAACCAGATCCCGATATCGGGGAGCCAACTCTTTTAACCTCAAAAAGGTTTCTTGGCACCTCTGTTCACTTCTCAATTCTTCACAGAAAAACACAGCGCTGGACTTTATAAAATTAAGGTCTTGCCGGGAAGGACTCCCTTCGGCATAAAGCCTGTCCACTGCCTTCTCTAAATATTCACCTGCTTCTTCTTTTTGCCCCGTTTTCAAGAGTCCTGTTCCTAAATCGCGGTAATAATAGGTCTTTTGAAGAAAAAATCTGGGAAACAATAGGGAGGATTTTCTAAACCATTCTTCTGCCTTTCCCCTGTTTCCTTTTATTAACTCCAATTCCCCCATCATTCTATAAAATTCAGGTCTTTCATTGTTAAAATCTATGGCTCTTTTCAAAACGCTCTCCATCTTGTCCAGCCCTTCATCAAAATAGATATAGTTACTTTCATAAGTCTTAGCCAAAAACCAGTAAACATTGTTGGTTCTTCGGTCCGGTTTTTGCAGATACCTTTCTAAAGAAGGAGTTAGAGAATAAAGAATTTTAACCAGTTCTTTGTTTTCTTTTAGATCCAGCACAAAAAGTCCCCTCTCTACTGTCACAACCTTAAAGTCTTCTTTAAAAAGAGCTCCCTTCTCTGCCGCTTTTTTATACCCCTTAATGGCCCTGACAGGATCTTTGTTTTCATAAGAGAAGCTTCTGGGAAAACAAGAGGAGGCAATAACAGATCTTATGTTCAGATAATAAAAAGAGGCCAAGCAGGCGACTATTAAAAGGGGCGCAATGGCAATCAGGCATTTTTTGTTAATTCTTAATTCTCTTTCTTTCCCGTAAAACCTTGAGATAAAAGCCAAAACCAAAAACAAGAGAAGATAAACAGAAATAGTATCGAATACTGAAAGGGATTGAAAGAAATAGGCAGCAAGAAATCCAAAAAAGATCAAAGAATCATGTTTTTCCTGGAAGGTCCGCTTGAGAACAAGGTAAATTGAGGTTCCAATCACAGCAAGCCAAGAGAAAAGACCTAAAAGGCCGCTGCTGACCATTAGGCCGAATATTTTGTTATGAGCATAATCAAAGTACATGCCCTCTGGAATTTCAGATAAGTAATCCGACTTAAAGTATTTTGAGAAAACATAACTAAAAGATTCGGGCCCCCATCCCAGAACAGGTTTTTCTTTCCAGGCTTTAAGAGATATTTCCCAGACATCTCCCCGAGAACCAAAAGAAAGATCAAAAATACTCAGGGCTCTTTTTAATAAACTGCTATCAACATTCTCTTTGTTTGCAACCAAAAACAAAAGAAGTAAACTTAAAAACAGGACCAGGAGGGCGACCCTTTTACGCCAGACGCCGGAAGAAGAATATTTAAAAAACCAAAGAAAAAAGCAAAAAATAAGGGCCAAGCCCAGGGCGGCCCAGGCCCCCCTTGTACGACACAAAACAAGGGTTAAAAGGTGAAGCCCTAAAATAATACCCCAGGTAATTTTCAAATCCTTCTTTTTTTCTTTTAAAAGGACGAAAACAGTAAGAAATATAGAAAGGACGATATAGGGTCCGAAGAAATCAGGATTGGAAAGGGTGCCGGAGACCCGGCCCGGAAGACTTCTGCCGTAAAAACTCCATATCTCCAGTTTCTGAAAAATGCCAGCCAAACTTACCAGTCCGCTTACTCCCACTGCAGTTTTGAAAATATTCATCCAGTCTCTTTTGCCAAACCCCGCACCAGAAATAATAAAAAAGAAAAGCAATAAGTGGACCTGCAAAACCACACCAGCCGCCCTCTCTGCGTCCCCGAAAAAACTTCTAAAGGGATTAATGCCCGTAGCTGTTGTTATCAAGAGAACTGCCGCAAAAGCCAAAACAACCCATCCCACAGAAGAAATCTTAGGCAGATATTTTCTATCTAAAACAAGGAGCAAGAGGTAGAAAATAAAGGTAATCTCTATTAAAGAAAGGAAAAATACGGCCTTGGGAAAGGCAGAAAAAGTAAGGCCCACGGGGGCTAAAATCAAAGGAGTCAGAAGGGTTAGATAAATCCCTGACCTTATTATCTTCAAGAACGCTGTTTTCATTTATGAATCATTTTCAAAAACTCTTTCTCTTTTATTATCCTGACATTGTTTTGTCGGGCCTCCTCGTGCTTTGAGCCCGGATCTTCGCCTACAACAAGATAATCTGTTTCAGAAGAGACAGAGCTGGAAACATTTCCTCCCAGACTTCTTATCTCTTTTTTGGCCTGCTCCCGAGTCATACTGCTCAAGGCGCCCGTCAGCACAAATTTCTTGTCTTTTAGATTGGCTCCCTTTTTCTTTGCGTTTTTAACCTTAATTCCCACTTTCTTGACTTTTTTTAAAAACTTTTTATTTTTCTCCGAAGAAAGCCAATCTTCGATTGAATCTGCCACCACAGGACCGATATCCTGTATTTCCTCCAATTCTTTTAAAGAGGCTTTTTTAAAGTTATCAAAGGTTTCAAAACGCTCTGCTATATCTTGGGCTGTTTCTTCCCCCACGTTTCTAATGCCCAAAGAATAAATAAATCTGGCTAAAGAAACCTCTTTGCTTCTTTGAATAGATTCCACCAGGTTGGAAGATGCCTTGCGCGCGAATCTTTCCAAGGGAACAAGATCTCCTTTTTCCAGTTCAAAAAGATCTGCAGGATCTGAAACCATGCTTTCTTCTATTAACTGATCTACTATCTTGGGCCCCAAACCCTTAATATCAAAGGCACCCTTGGAGACAAAATGATAAAACTGCTTTCTCTCTTTGGCAAAACAATCGGGATTGGTGCAGTAATGGATAGCCCCGTCTTTTTCTACTTTACTGCCACAGAGAGGACATTTTGAAGGCATCTTAAATTCTTTCTCATCTCCTATCCTCATCTCGGGAAGAACTTTTATAATATCCGGTATTACGTCTCCCGCCCTGCCCACAACAACAGTATCTCCTCTCTTAACCCCTAATCTCCTTATCTCGTCTTCATTGTGGAGAGTGGCCCGGGAAATAGTAACTCCCCCAAAATTGACAGGCTCCAGCACAGCCACCGGGGTCAGGGCCCCGGTTCTTCCTACTTGGACCTTAATGTCTTTTACTACGGTAGTGGCGTCTTTGCCCGGAAACTTGAAAGCGATGCCCCCCCTGGGCGCCTTACCCGCTGTGCCTAACTTATTAAAGATTCTATTATTATTCACCATTACTACCACCCCGTCTATTTCGTAGTCAAGGCTGTCTCTTAACTTCTGAGTTTTCTCGTGAAAAGCGTAAACTGATTTTAAGTTAGAACAATATTTGTTATGAGGGTTAATCTTAAACCCGAATGCATTTAGAATCTTGTGTTTTTGTTCGTGGGTTCCAGCCCCCAAGTCAGTAACTAATTCATAAGCAAAAGAGTCTAGAGAGCGACGGGCCGTTACTTTGGGATCCAACTGCCTTACAGATCCCGCAGCCAGATTGCGGGGATTGGCATAGAGCCTCAGATTGCGCTTTTTTCTGTAATCATTCACTTTTTGAAAATCCTTTTTTGAAATAAAGACCTCTCCCCTTACCACCAAGCGGCTTTTAAAATTGATGTTTTCCACAGCATTGACAGCAGAAGAAGGCAATCTTTGTTTTCTAAGGTCTTTTAAAACCTTTTCTTTTTCTCTTAACTTAAGGGGAATAGCCTCGACTGTCTTAAGATTCTGGGTAATGTCTTCCCCTATATTTCCGTTCCCTCTGGTAGAGCCTGTTTTTAAGATTCCTTGTTCGTATATCAATTCAATGGCCAAGCCGTCTATTTTTAATTCGCAATAATAATCAAGTTGGTTGGCCTCTTTTTTGCCAAGCAAGCGGGATATCCTGTCCATCCAATTTTCCATATCTTCCCTGGAAAAGGCATCATTAAAAGAAAGCATCTTTTTAGGATGCTTTACTTTCTTGAACTTATCCAAGGGCCTCCCCCCAATCCTTTGAGTAGGAGAGTCGGGAGCGATAAGATCTGGAAACTGTTGCTCCAAATCAAAAAGTTCTTTTTTTAGAGAATCAAGCGCTTCATCTGAAATTTCCTGCTTGTCCAAGACGTGATAAAGATGCCTGTGGCGCTTAATAGTTTTCTTCAGCTTCTCGATTCTCTGCTTCGCCTCCCTCTTATCCATAATTAATCAACGGAAAACAGCCTTGCTTCAATGGCTCTTTGGGCTTCTGAGTCAGTTCCTTCATTTGCTTTGCCCACAGAGCGGATACAATATTCAGAGGCTTGGCATGTCCTGCTTTCTTCCAGCCCCAAGGGACAGGCATTTTCTCCTCTGGGATCCCAATCACACCCCTCGTTACTGTGGTGGCAGCAATAAACAGTAACCTTGTAAGAAGAATTAACAAAGTCATTGCTTTCATACTCCTCGGCAAGATCCTCTCCCCTGTAATAAACATCCAACACTCTTTCTATTCCTGCATCTGCTGCGTAAAGGGCTACTACAGAGCTGCCCATGCCTCTTATGGTCCTGATTTGGCCAAATAGGATAGCGCCTAATCCTAAAACCATAGCCAAAATTATAGCCAGGATGACCATAGACAAATAAAGGGCTGTTCCTTTTTGAGTTTTTTCTTTCATGCTTCTATTATATCTTAATTTGGCGTCGTCGCCAATATGGGCATGCTTTTTTGTTAATAATTACTCCGCACAGTTTTCATTTCGTCTAACGCGAATAGCTGAAAATTACATATAGATGAATCCTGTGTCCGATGTTTTTCTTTGATTAACCTAAATAGTGTTTTTCTTGTCTCAGCGCTTTCTCTAAAAAGATTAAATTTGAGAATGAATGTCCAGGGTTTGCCCAAAAGCCTATTTAAAGAATTAAAGGTTTCAATATCGTTTCAATATCACAAAAATTATTTCTATTCTGTCGCAAGAACTCCCTACTAAGCCTTACCATTCTTTCTTGCCTTCGGGCATTGTCTGATGTTTTCCATAATAAACCCCTTCTATTAATTTTTCAAACCCAGAAGGTTTTTTAAAAATCACCCCCCGAATCCAGCGCCGCTGTCTGCTTGAATGGTTAACTCGAAGGAAATGCATGGCTGTTAATTTCATTATGCATCCGGCGGGTTCTAATTATCCTAAAAGAAAACTAAAATATCCCGGCCTTAGCGCTATTCCAGAAGACCTCAGCCAAATTAAGGGGTTTTCCTTGAATTACTCCTTTGTTTTCTTTTATCAATCTTGTTAACTCATTGGCAGAATTAAAATCTTGTTCAAACTCCAAATATCCTCTGCCCACATAGCAAGCCCTGTGAGCGTCAGACCCTGCGGTGAAAGAGAGCCCTTCTTCTGAAATAAGTTTTTGGGCCTTTTTATTGCAACTTTTTAAAATACGGCCTGCGTTAAACGCCTCTACGGCGTCAAAGTCAATCCTTTTCAGAGCTTCCTCGTCTCCCTTAAAGCCAAAAGGAAATATATCAAAAGGATGGGCTATCACGGCCAAGCCACCCTGCCCTCTTATCTCCTTTATGGTTTCTTGGGCAGAAAGGCCCCTGGATATTTCACTCTTGATGTTTATGCCCAGAATATCTCCTGATTTAGAGGACACCTCAATGCCGGGGACTACTAGAATATTCTTGTCTGAGGCAAATCTTAGAGCCCTTTTCACTCCCTTTATTTCTTCATGATCTGTAATGCAAATACAGTCGATGCCCCTTTTTAAAGCTGTCCGGACTACCTGTTCGGGTTCTGAAAAACCATCATAAGAGAAAGTGGTGTGTATATGAAGATCTGCTTTCATCAACCAAAAAGTGTGATTTGTTTTTGTTCCTTTTTTCTTTCTCCTACAGAAAAGACGTTAACCTCCCCGAAAACTCCGTCATACCCGGGCTCTATGGCAACCTCTCCTTTTCTGGCTTTAATAATCCCCTGCGCTATCTCAGGCAAAGTGACTCTTCTTAGTTCTTTTGGGCCGGCCTTAAGAAGAACATCAAACTCTGATCCTATCTTCTTAACAAGATTTTGATATTCTCTTTCCACCCTCTTGCCCAAAGAAGAATATCCCAAAGATTCCGCTATCACCTCTTCTAAGGGGATTAAACTTTTGAAAGGAATAGCGCCTGTTCCCTTTTCTTTATCTGCTAGCTCTTTAACCCTATGGCATACCCCCAAGGTTAAGGGCTTGCCGCATCTGGGACAGATATTATTATACTTTTCTGCTTCCTCGGGAGAAGCTCTTAAACCACAAGTTCTGTGGCCGTCGTAGTGATACTTCCCTTCTTGAGGAAAAAACTCTATAGTATAGAGAAACTTTTTAGGGTCTTTTGACTTTATGGCCCCTATAATACCATTATAGGAAAGTTCTGTGTCAAAAACATTGGCTTCTCTGCCAAGTTTTCGCGGAGAATGGGCGTCGGAATTGCTTATCAAAGAAATATTATCCAGAGCAGACATTCTCCAAAGCATTGGACAATCAGCCGATAACCCCGTTTCTACTGCAAAAATATATTTTGAATAATCTTCAAAGCACTCCTCAATAGAATTAAACCCTGATTTGGACCCAAACAAAGAAAACCAAGGGGTTAAAATATGGGCTGGGATAATAAAACTGCGAGGAGAATTTTCCAGAATTATCTTAACCAGTTCTTTAGCGTCCAGCCCTAAAATAGGCCGGCCGTCTGATTTTAAATTTCCTATTCGGCCCAAACTTTCATTTATCTTTTCAACGTCCTCGAAAGAGGGGGAAAGAACCACAATATGTATTTTCCTGACTTTTCCTCCCTTAGAATAAATGCAGCTTATCTCAGAGCTTAGAATAAAGCGGGTGTCATTAACCCTGTAAAGGCCGGGTTCTGCTTCTTTTAAACTTCCCTTCAACTCCTGCAGCCAAGCAGGATGGGTAAAATCCCCTGTTCCCAATACTTTTATTCCTTTGACATTCGCCCAATAATTTAAAATCTCAGGACTTATTTTTTTGCTGGTAGCCCTTGAGTATTTAGAATGGATATGAAAATCGCCAACAAATTTCATTAAGGCCTGCCTCTTACCAAACGGATGCCCAACAGGGAGACCTTGCTCCCTCCAAAAATCATAATACCCATAAAAATAGACCAACTTATCAGGTTAAGGATGCGGGATATAAAAAGAGGGGGGATCATGTTCTTGATCTGCTCTGCCACCATTCTTTTTACTTCCTCCTGCTGCCCGGCTGGAGCAGATTCTATTTGGCCGAATATCTGGGGCGGTTCTGTTTTCCCGGTAAAAATACTATAGGAAAGATAAAGAGCCCAAGCAATTATTAATATGCCTGCTGTCAATAATACCCATCCCAATATCCTCCTAGTGTTTATTTTTTCAAATGCCATAATTAATGCTATTTTTATCTTTTTTCATATAATACCACGAAGTGAAAAATTGGAGAAATGGGGCTTGACAAGAAAGGCCCCAACCCTATAATGAGAAGTGATTTTACAAAAGGTCGAGGAGGAATAAGGGCGACTAAAAGATAATTTATTAAAATCAAATATCATGATTTTAGAAAAACTTTATCAAGAAACTCCTGAAGAAGGAGGAGAAGAGGAAGGAGGAGAAGAGGAAACTCCTGAAGAAGGAGGAGAAGAGGAAACTCCTGAAGAAGGAGGAGAAGAGGAAACTCCTGAAG
>CAYZKD010000003.1:22644-65415 GCA_964479375.1 uncultured Candidatus Saccharibacteria bacterium
AAGGAGGAGAAGAGGAAGAAGAGGAAGAAACTCCTGTTATATAAAAAAACATTTTTCGCTACAACAAAAGCCCCGTAGAAGAAACGGGGTTTTTGTTTTGAAAAAATTAATCTAAAACTTCTTTGATCCGATCATACCATTTGCAAAAAGGACATTCCGGAGCAGGGGGTGGCATATCTCCCGAAACCACTCTCATGGCCTCCTGTAGCCTGGGAACCACTGACTTCAGATCTGTTTTTAACCTCTGAACATGGATTTTCATAGGGAATCCGTTATGAAGCCCTTCGCTCTGGCAAGGATAGAAATATATCAAATATCCTTCGCCTGCTGTCTTTTTGCCGGCAGACTCCAATAAGAAGGCGTATTCGTCCAACTGATTCTTATAAGAAGGGAAAGTTTCTTTCTCTGTAGGGTCTGAGCTGGCTGTTTTAAAATCAATGGGAACATAAAGTCCTTCGGGATTTATTAAACACTCATCCAATTTTCCCCAAAATCCAAAACTGTCGTTTAGTCTGCGAAAATATTTTTCTTGGAAAGGGTTTTCCAGAGAGCCCTCTAATTTCCCTTTTACCATCTCGGGCAGCTCTCCTTTCTCCCTGGAGATATCAAAATATGCCTTGATTACAGTGTCAAAACGGTCTGGCAAACGGGATCTGATCCCTTCTGGCTGATAAATCTTTTTGTTGTACCTAAGCCAAAAGCACCTGGGACATCGGTACAGAACATCTATGCCAGAATGAGAAAGCCAGATTTTTTTATTATTTTCTGCCATATATATTAGATTTCTTAATAATTATTTTATATATGTTTTCTAAAAAGTCGCCTCCTCCGTAACCTACAATAAAAGCAAAAGCGGGCGTTAGGGTTTCCAACTCCAGAATATTAATCCCGCTTTCTTGGAGAGCCATGACAACCAGAAGGCCAACAACACCCGAAAGAAAAGTCATTGTCAGAAAATAGGGTAGGTCAAAACCCACTTTTTTATAAGAAAACTGGTGCTTGATAAAACCGACTATCCCCCTTAGGGCTCCTCCGCCAAAACCTGCAACGAAGATATAAATATACATATGATGCTATTTTAGTATTTTATCTGGAATCTATCAAACTCTCCTTTATATTTTTTCCTATAAAGCTCTACATTCTCTACTCTGGCAAATTCAGGACCTTCTTTTGCCCATTCAATAAACTTTTTTATCTTGCTCTCTTCGCCCTCTGCCACAATTTCTACTCGTCCATCTGAAAGATTCCGGACCCAGCCCTCAATGCCCAAAGAACGAGCCTTGTCTCTGCCAGCAGACCGGAAACAGACACCCTGAACCCTGCCGGAAAGAAAAAAATGAGTTCTTGCGTTGCTCATTCTGTTTTAAAATTTAAACTTCTTATATCTCCACCCCCTGTTCAGAGATTGTCGGTTAAGAAAGTTAATATCATATTTTTAACCTCATCTGTCTTAAGTATTCTGAGATTTCTCTTGCTTTTTTCTCTCCTTTCTTGGTCAATTTCAGGGACCTCTCAATCATTTTTTCCTGTCTTAATCTTCTTAGGGGACGATCTAATTTTCTGGAATCAGGCCATTCTGGAATATCAGAAAAAGAGAATGCGTCCGGAAAAGAGGAAAAACATTCTTTAATAAGTTTGGCAAAGGTACAGTTTTTGCTCTTTTTGAGCATTGAATAAATGCAAAGGAGTATTAAATCCTTTATACTCGGCGATTGAGAATGATTTTTTTTCATCGAAAGAGGCCGGTTAAGCAAAACCGGACAGAACATTATTGAAAATATACCAGAATAAAAATAACACAAACAAAACAATTACAATAATGTCGAAAAGCTTAACCATGTTTTTGTTTCTCTATTTTGCCAGTTTTATATCTTTATGTCAATATCCCCAGAAAGTAGAAAATTTCAAGAAGAGCCCCCAATCCGAATACTACGATCAGGATATACAAGAAGGGGTGGATCTGAGAAGAAAACTTTTTCTTTATAAAGCTTCTGTATAAAAGAATAATAACAACAGCTTCAGCCCCCGTGGCTATGGCGCCGGTAAAACTAATAACTTTAATAAAATGAGTTAAACCCATAAAGAACAAAATTACAGGCAAAAAGCAGACCAAAAACCAAGAAAAGTTTCGAGAAAAGCCTAAATCATACCAAAGCATCTTTTTCAAGGTTAAGCCCATTATTAAAAAAGAGGTGAAGCAACTGATGGCTCCGAAGACAAAACCCAGCTTTATCACTTCCATGCCCGTCTTGGCCAGTAAGCCGGAAACGGCCTTTTCCGAAGTTTCAGGGCCTGTTACTCCCAAGACCACAAAGGTAAACAGGATGTATATAACTACAGAAGAAACAACAGAGGCCACTATTACCTTTTTCATTTTGGCTAAGGGCTTTTCTTCCTTGGCCCGGACAAACATCTCCTTTATTTCAGGAATAGCAGCAGAGCCCCATAAAGAGAAAAGCACCGCCCCATAAGGAAAAATAAAAAATTTCGGGTTGATGCTTTGCAAATAAGAAAGATCTAAAAAAGAGACTGACTTGACAAGGAAAAGAGCAATAATGCCCAGGAGAATAAAAAACAATATTAATTCTGTCTGGGATATGCTTTTTATGCCGCAAAAGATAAATAAAGAACCCAGGGCCCAAAAAATAATGCTGTAGATAAAAGGAGTCCCTCCTATATAAGGAGAAAGAAAGGCGTTAAGGAAGTCGCCCCCGATAATAAGATAAGCAAGAATAGTCCCGGTAATGCCCGCTGTTATTATTGAAAAGACTGCCTTTTCCCACCTCTTCCCCAGATACTTTTTAACATAGCCCGGCAGACGGTGTTTTCCTTCGGTAGCGGCGCACACCTTTCCGTATATAAAAAGAAGAATGGTAGAGGCTGCGGCCATTAAAAGAAAATAGGCAAGGATAATAAAAAAGCCGCTTTTTTGAGCAACAAACGGCAGACTAAAAATTCCAGCACCGATTATAGTCCCCGTTAAGACTGCGAAAGACTTGAAAAAAAGGGCCATGTTATTCCTTGAAAATCTTCCGTTCTAAAATCCCGAATAAAAACAGTACTGTTATGGCAAAAAGGGTGGCCGCCAAAGCCAAATAATAAGCCCCCATGCCAACAGCCACTCCGATAGCAGAAGTGGCCCAAAGCCCGGCAGCGGTGGTAAGCCCCTCTACTCTGAATTCCCGATGGATAATAACCCCGGCGCCGATAAAGCCTATGCCCGTGGCTACGGCTGTGACAACCCTTGAGGGATCAAAACTTATCCCTGAATTTCCCTCAAATTGGTAAAATAATTGAGAAGCAACAATAGTAAAAAGGCAGGCCCCAAGACAAACCAGAGTATAAGTTTGAAGACCCGCCTCTTTTCTCTTTTTCTCCCTTTCTAGTCCTATTATTCCACCCAATAACAATGCCAAACCGATCTGGCCGACTATTTTCATTAAGACAAAATCCATAAAACCTATGCTTTATAAACTTTGTAGCCGTCTCTGACTTTTTCTTCCACTCTTATGCCTACCTCGTCTCCTTTTTTGGCTTTTTCAAGTTTCTCGTGCTCTGCCTCCATCGACTCCACCTCCTGAGTAAAATCTGTATCCTCTCCTCCCACAATGCGAATAGTGTCTCCGACAGCTAAGGAATCTGCCAGCTTGATAACGGCTACGCTAATATTGGAAAAGAAATGAATTACTTCTCCAATTTGTTTGCCCTCCGGAGAATTGTTGTTTTGTTCTGCCATTTTTTAAAGGGTTAATTATTAAAATAAAGACCTTTTTTTTATTATAACAGATTTTTAAAAATAAACTAAAACCAGCCCGACTGGGCTGATATTAAGGGGAAAACGGGGTTAACAAATTCGGTTTAACTCCTTAAGGCTGAACTAGGACGTAAGCCCAGGGATATCCTCAAACCTCTTTTGTTAATCCCCGCTGTCCTATTGGGAATTCTGGTTTTTCCATAATCCCTCATCCCCCATATTATATTTTAATAAAACAAAGCCGGGTGTCAAGTAACGCTGGTTCATATGACAATATCCGGAAAAATGTGGGAGGACGGGCCTCCCACAAAAACTCTCACAAAAATCGCGGAGGAGTTGCGGAGATCCGTCCTCTGCAGAGCCTCCGCGGAGAATATTTTACGGGCTTGGAGGCATATCATGTGTTTCTGAGTCTAGATAGTAAAGCCCTATACCACACAAGAAGACCCCGAAATAAAGCCCGCCTTTAACACAAAACGACCCTGAAACCTGTACGGTCAATTTTCAAAAAATCAGATTCTGGTGCCCCCGGGGAGATTCGAACTTCCATTTTCTCCTTAGGAGGGAGACGTTCTTTCCTGTTGAACTACAGGGGCTTTATACATTACTAAACTAGCAGTTTTTCCACTTGCTAGCAAGTTGCCCTATGATAGAATAACTACATATGAAAAAGGCAATTACCCTGACGCCCGGTTTAAGAAACCTCTCGGTTTCTTACATTTTCCGACACAGGGCAATCGCCATAATTAAAAAATTATGAAAAAGCAATCCCGGATCACTAAAATAGCAAAACAGGTATGCCCCGCGGTGATAACCATCGTTGTTTCCCGAGACCTGCCCAAGATAGAGGGTTTTTATACTTTCCCTCTCGAAAAGGGCAATTTTGTCCTTCCCAGGTTCAATAAAGGCAAAAAAGAAAAGGTGAAAATAGGGGGAGGCTCGGGTTTTATTATCGCCAAAGACGGCCTGATTATTACCTCCAAGCATGTAGTGGCTGACGCCCAGGCAGAATACACCGTGGTTGTAGAGCCCAAAGAAAAATACCCAGCCAAGGTACTGGCCAGGGATTCGATCAATGATATCGCCGTCTTAAAGGTAGAGCCTGAAAGAAGCCTTCCTTTCTTAAAAATGGGCAGTTCTAAGAATATAGAAATAGGGGAGGAGGTGATAGCCGTAGGCAACGCCCTGGGAGAATTTCAGGACACTATTAGTTCCGGCATAGTGTCGGGACTTTCTCGTTTTATCCAGGCTAACGATCACATAAACAGAGAAACTGCAAGACTAAGAGGGCTAATCCAGACAGATGCCGCCATTAACCCCGGAAACTCGGGAGGTCCCTTAATAGATATGGAAGGCAAGGTGATAGGAATAAATACCGCTACCGTCATGGGGGCTCAGAATATAGGATTTGCTATCCCCATAGATTACGCCCGGAAAGATCTTGAAGAGATTAAAAAATACGGGAAAATAAAAAGACCTTTTTTGGGAATAAAATATATTATTTTAAATAATAAAATATCAGAAAAGAATAAACTCCCGGTAGACTACGGCGCCCTGATTGTCAGAGAGAACTTGGGCGTTTCCCCCATTGTCAAAGGGTCTGCGGCAGATAGGGCAAATCTTAAAGAGTTTGATATAATTCTTAGGGCAGGAAAGCAAAAGATCACTTCTAAAAAGCCCCTGAGCGACATCCTTCAAAAATGCAGTATTGGAGAAGAAATAGAACTAGAGATTTTAAGAGAGAAAAAGAACAGGACTATTAGGGTCAAATTGGGGGAAAAGAAATAGTCAGCGATCTTTTCCGAAGGCTTCGATCTCGATGTAATCTATTCTAGCCTCCACTAGTTTTTCGTACTGACGAATAATCATCCATCCCACAAACAAAACAAGAACTAAAAGAATAATAACTCCCACTGGCGTAGAAATTTTTTTATTAAGCAAACCGGAAAACATATTAAATGGGCGACCGACGCGAATTGAACGCGCAACCACTTCGGCCACAGCGAAGCGCTCTACCTTTGAGCTACGGCCGCCACATAGGGCACAAGACTCTAACTGCTGTTTAAGTCCTGCGCTCTCCAGCCTCCCTGGGAGGATTCGAACCTCCAATCTTGACTTTAGAAGAGTCCTGCTCTATCCGATTGAGCTACAGGGAGCACAATCTAGAACTTTATTATACCTTCCTACCTCCCTTTAGTCAACTGCTTCCTCTTCGGTCTCTTCCTCTGCTTTTTTAAAAAGACTGGGATATTCTCCCTCAGACAGAGACTCCTTCGCTTTCAACTCCATTAATTTACTATAAGCCCCCTTGTCCACCTCGAGAAGATTAGGAGAGTCAGCCATCCTCTCTCTGGGGAAAAAAATAACATATTGATAAAAGGAAAATCCTATAATTACCAAAGACAATATTAGCAACAGAAAAAGACTTAGCCAAAAGTGCCTTGCCGCAAAAGAGAGTATTAAAGTAAAGCGCTTTAATCTTTTTGCTATTTTCAATAAATTTTGCTTCATCTTGTCAGAGCCTTAATAATTATATTCCCTCTAATATCTTTCTTTGAAACATCTTTCTCTTTCTCTAAATTATTCTCTGAAGCCTGGTGAACGCTTAGATTTTGAATTTCAATAAGATAAGGGCTATTCTCTATTTTATCAAAGAAAGACAGGAAGTCAGAAAAACCCCCTCCCAGAGAAAGCTGAAGCCCGACACCTTCCCAGAAAGATCCCTCTTCCTCCTCCTTAAGATTGTGGGGAGAAATGGATATAGAAAGACTGGCGCCTGAAGCAGTGTTCTCTAAAAACTGAAGCAGCTCCAGAGGCGCTTCGGAGTCCACAAAAGCCTCTTTTGTAAAATCCAGCCCCTTTTCTACTTCTTCGTAATCCTGCCTGGCTTTTTCCAATTCTTTCTGCCTGCCCTCTATCATCTCTAAGTCTTTTTGGGCTAAGGCATAGTTTTCGGTGCTTTCTTCAACCTTGCTTTTCAAAGGATTCAAAACAAAGAAAAGGAGGATGATTATTGCTCCTACAAATACTAATGATACTAAAATTGTTTTCTTCTTATAATTCATAGTTTCTCTAGGGGTATTTCAAGGTTAACAAAAAAATTAATATCCTCAGGCTTTACCCAATTAGGGGCAGGAAAAGAAGAATTCTGGAATTTTCCCTCTGACTCGATATTGCTTTTCAGTTCAAAAAGATCATTTCTGGTGGGAGAAAACCCGGACAAAGAAACATCAACCACCCCCTTCTCCTTGTCAAGAATCAAAGAAATATTAGTAAGATATATCTCCTCGGGCATTACCCCGGCAACGTCTCTGAAAATATCTAAGAAATAAACTTTGTTTTGATAGAAAGACTTTAACTGATTAACAAGTTTATTCGTTGCAGAGACTTTTCGACGAACTTTTTCTAATTCAGACTGGCCCAATACCCCCTCCTCGGACTGAATCCTTTCCCTTATGCCAGAGGTCTTTTGGACAATATAGATATCAATGGAAAGAAGCCCTATTATTAAAAAGACAAGAAAAAGAAAAAACAAGAGCAAGATAAGAACCGTCTTTTTTAATCTTTTCCTTTCTAAAATCTTTTTTTTCTCCAAAGGAGGTAATAAATTAATCATTTCGCTGTCCCCTTAGAGCCAAACCCAAGGCCGTGGTATATCCTAAAGATTCCTCAAAAGGAAGCCTGGGCGCCTCTTTTAAGGGATCAGGCAGGATATTTGCCCAAGGGCTGCCCAATTCAGCCGGGATTTTTAAAGATAAAGACAGATAATCCGCAAGTCCTTTTAAATTAGCCCCGCCACCGCAGAGGATAATTTTCTTAATTTTCTGGAGAGGCTCCCCGCTCTTTTTGGCATGACCCTGATAATAAGCGGTGTATCTTTCTACTTGCGTCCGGAGTTCTTCCGCCACCGAGTTTACAGCAGAAACATATTCCTTGTTGCTAATTTTTTTTCCCTTAACTTTCATCTCATCGGGCTGTAACCCGTGCTTTATTTTTAGTTTCTCTGCCGCATCCAAATCAATGCCCAGAGCATCTGAAATTTTATTATTTAATTTGTAAGAAGAAAGGCTTATGGAAGAGGTAAATCTTAAAGAAGACTCTGCATAGATAATAAAACTGGTGTTGCTCTTGCCAAAATCAATTATTAAAACAGGATAAGGGCTTTTTCCGTCTTTTATTAAAGCCCTGCTAATAGATTGTGATTCTACCTCCAAAACCTGCAGAGAAAGATCTGCTTTTTTAAGACAATCGACATAGGAATCTACTATATCTTTGGGCAAGGCCGCTATTAAAACATCTGAGTGTTTGCTTTTTTTATCAAAAGAGGGAATCGACTGAAAGTCCAGATACACTTGGTCAATGGGCAGGGGAATATAGTTTTCTGCTTCAAAAGGAACGGCGGAAGAGAGTTCTTCTTCTTCCATTTTGGGCATTCGAATAACTTGGAGAAAAGCCTTTTTTTCAGGCAAAGAAGCCACTACTTTATCGGTTTTTAAGCCCTTTTCTCTGGCTTTATCTACCGCTTTCTTAATTGACTTAACCGCCTCTTTCCGGTTTTTGATATCTCCTCCTTCTATGACGCCCGGCTTTACTTCCTCGCAGGCCCAGCTTCTAAGTCTGTAATAATCTCCCCTGCTCTTGAGTTCGGCAATCTTTAAAGAAAGATTGGAAAAATCTAAGCCAAATGCTTCGTCTTTTAAGCTCAAAAATTTCATTGTAGATATTATAACATTTTTTAGGGTTTCTTCTATTCTTCCAATTCCTGCCAATTTATAATTTCAAACTCTAAACTGGTATTAGGAACAAAGGGAGGAGGAGAATAAATCAAACTGGAATCGACATAATTGTCTCTCTCCTGATACCCTGATGCTATTCGGCTCCCGGAAGTCCAGCGAGTGCCCACTCTTCCGTTGCTTACTACGGAGCCGTGAATAGTTAGTTTGGTTTTTAGATTTCCAAAATAATGATTTCTTCCAAAACGACCGTTCTGGGCTATAAAAATGCCGCTTAAATACATTTGATCAGGGGAGTCAGGGGAAATTAAAATATTCCCCTCGGTCATTACCGCCAAACCGTCTGTCCCGTCATAGGATTCATATTCTATGTTCCCGGGCAAAATGATATCAGTTGACTTATTGGGTTCTACAAGGTTAGCAGAAGCGATTGTTGCTTTCCCGCTTACGACCCCCTCGACCCAAAGGTCGTCTTCTACAAAGATAGCCATACAGTCTGGGTCGAGGTCGTAAGTATTATGCAAATATTCATCCTCTATAATAAAATAGTCGTAATGCCAGCCATCTTCAATGCTGTAAGCCCAGGCTCTGCTCAAGCGAGTTATGACCCAAACTTCGATAGTATCATTGTTAATGAATTTTACATGATAGCCGTCCGCCCGGCTGTCAATATCTGCGGAGGGAGGAAGATAGACGCCAAGGCTTGAAGCTGAATTCTTAATCCTCAACAGATCAACGCTAATTCCCTCGAAGTCGAACAGGTCAGCCGGAAAGTCAAACAATCCCGTTTGAGAATTGCCTGTCGTAGTAAAAACGCCCGGGCAGCGGCACTCCCAGTCTTCAGTCCAGCACCCGTAATCTGTGGGACAGGAAAGATAGCTGCACCCGAAAGAACTGGTACAAACCCATTCTTCTCTGTTAGAAGCAACCACAGATTGGTTTTCCCCGTCCATTCTAATTCCTCCGTTAGAGTGGTAGATCCCCTTAATTTCCCTGTCTGAACCGGCCCAGACATTATCGTTTAAGAGATAACTGTATTTGGCAACAGAGCTCCTCCCGTAAAGAGCACTTATCTTTCTGTCTGTTTCCGGAAAATTTTCCGTCCTGCCGGTAGAAATAATCTCTCTTTCCATTACCTCCCCGCAACTGGTACGAGTTTCAATTTCAAGAGTAAAATCGCCGACAACATTCCCCTCGGGACCTTTATATTCTTTATAGGAAGAACACTCATGCTCTGCTCCGTTATTAAGGCACCATTTATAATAATCCACTCCGGCCTCTGCCACAGACAGAGCCTGCTCGTATGCTTGCCTTTTGGCTGTCTGATGCAACTGGGCAAGTATAAAACTAACCAGCCCTCCCATAAGAATCATGAAAACGGCAACGAAAACCAAAACAAAAGTTATAATTATTCCTTTATTAGTCATTTCTCAAATTCCTTATTTTAACAGACGATTCTAACCCAAAATCTTGAGGAGGGCGATTAGGATCTACGTTAACAACCAGAAAAACTTTCATTAGTTTCGTGCCCAAAAGCCTGGCAGGATGTTCTGTTATTTTATCCCCGTTTGCATCGTAATACTCAAAAATAGTAGAGTCGTTCCTTACATAAGAACTGATAATCTGGATTTCTTCCCGGTCTAAAGGATAGGAGGGAGGGGACCCCACAGGATCGATTATTCCTTTTTTAAACTCGTGGTCTTGGCCATAGACCTCTTCTGTCCAGGAAAAATCAAATTTGGCTTTTAAGGAGTGGCCACCTTCCTGCCAGCTGCAAATAGGGTCTGCCCATTCCGTTGAATCTGCAGAAAAATCAATAGTGCCGTCCTCTGCCAAACTAGTTACGTCAAAGGTCTTGTTTCCTTCCCACTTACCGGCACAGTCAGAACAGCCGTCCTTGCAGATGCTGCCTAAGTGATGTCCGTCTGCATAAATCTCGGCGTATTCCATCCACCATCCGAAATCTCCCTCTACGGAAACTGTTACTTGGGCAGAAGTAAGGCTACCTTGGAGAAAGTCGGAAAAAACCACATTGCAACTGCCTCCCCTGGAAAAACTAACGCACTCCTGGCTCTGAGAGCCCGAACCTGCGCCACCCAAAAAATACCTTACCCTTTCTACTTCTTCGTCTCTGTCAATGTCCCCGTAAAAAATGAACTCTTTCTCTGCCGCCCTTTCAATAGGGTAAGATCCGTCTTCTCCCGTTCTCGCCTCTCTTATTTCCCGAATCATATTGAGTACACCCCTTCTCGCCTCTCTAATGGCCACTGCCTGATTCTCTGTATAACTATGGATTCTGTACAGATGAACAATAGCGCCTGAAGCAGCCCCCATTAAAATGGAAAAGACAACAATGGCTACCAGGGTTTCGACTAGGGTAAAAGATTTTTGATTCATCATTCAATTCTTTCCAAGTAAATTAGTTTATTCTCGTCCCCCGAAACCGAAACCGCGCCGGAATTACTATTGTAGCCATGAGAAGAAACCTCTACAGAATAAGTGCCGCTTTCCAGGGGAGCAAAATAGGTCTGCCCTTCCCGATCTGTATATTGGGTTTTGCTATACCCTGTTTTGTAAAGGCGCGCCTCTGCCGAGAAAACAGGCTCTTCGGTCTCGTCGTCCCGAACCTCCACCAAGAAAGAATTCTGGGTCCGGACGTAAAGACTAACATTTTCGCTAACATCCGGAGCAAGGCCTACGGGCTGTCCGGGTTCTATGTCTTCAAGGTCCCAATCTCCTTCTACGGAAAAAGTGTAAAGGTCCCATTCCAAGCTATCATAGGTTACAGAGCCAGACTCCCCGGAATCAGCATCCTGTTCAAACTTGTAAACAGGGTTTTCCTCGCTGTCCTTCCCTATCCTTTTATCTCCGCGGAAATAGAAAGGAACATCAGAAACAGTTGTGGCCTCAGAGTTCCTCCAGGAAACTTGCCAGTTGTAAAGGAGAGGAGAAATGTCGCTACCGGAAGCAGAGAGATTCCCTTTCACCCTTATTTGAGAAAAGACTGCGGGGTCAAGACCGGATAGACTAACCGGCTGGGTAAAGCCTTCTGAGTTGCCCGCCAGATCGCTGTCTGGAATTAAAAGCCAGCCTTCCCCGTCCGAATAAAGCACCTGATAAACAATCTCGCACTCTTCAGCAACCAGATCATCCCAGGAAAACTTCTCCCAGTTTAATAAATCAACAGGAGAAACAGTCACAGAAATCAAATACCCGGAATTCAATCCCTCCGCCAAAGCAACCTCGCCTTCTGAAAACTCAATATTAGAAAACTCCGAAACTTCACTTTGGTCTGAAAAAGAGTCTGTAAAATAATCAATGCCCCAAGCAGAAAGGGTTTTTATGGTCATGGAGCTTAATTTATCAATGGCAAAACTAATCTCAGAAAGCCCTCCGTCTGCTACCAGAGGATTTGGTTTTTCGGGAAGGGACACCTCGTCGATGCTGTAAGTGCGGCTAGAGCTGTAGTTGTTTTTTGAAATCACCACTCTGTATTCTCCGGGGACCAGAGAGAAATAATGCTCGCTCTCTGAGGCCGTTTTTAAAACATGGTTCGTGTCAGGATCTTTTATTTCAATTAGGGGGGAGGGAACCATTTCAGCGTAAGCGTCAAAAACAGAAACAAAAAGTATTCCCCCGGTCTCAGAACACTCTTGAGCCATATTGTCCGGGGATATGTCTGTAACCAAAGAGGTGCTTCCCTCAAAAAGGCCCCCCCAAGAAACTTCTACCTCCACTTTTTTGTAATCATTGGGGCATTCGTCTTCAGGATCTGCAACGCCGTCTGCAGAATCTACCACATAATCTATTCTTGTTCTGATGGTGTATTTCACCCCGTTAATTTCGTAGATCTTCTCTTCTGGGATATTTCCGTTTGGGAAACTATCCCGAACTCCGATATCAGAATAAGGAAGATTCCTTATCTCTTCTATTTCCTTATTAGCCACGGAAAGAGCGGTTATCTTATTTTGACTTTGCCCTATCACCCAGATTCCGGCTCTGTAAACGCCAAAAATCCCCAGGAAAACTAGGACGATTAAAAAGGCGCCCACTAAAACTTCGATCAAGGTTAAACCCCTTTCTGCTTTAAATCTCTTTAGCATTTTTAAAATCCTTGCATCATACTATACATAGGCTGGATCATAGAAATTACAAAAAGCCCCACTGCTGCTCCGATAATAATCATTAAAACAGGCTCTATAATAGAAGACATATTTTCTGTTATTCTGCTTACCTCTGACTCGTAGAACTCGGCCAACCTCTGAAGCATGTCTCCGGTAGCCCCTGTTTCTTCTCCTACCGCCATCATTTGGATCACCAAAGAAGGATAAAGCCCTTCGCGCTCTCCCAAGCTTTGAGAAAGCTTAGCCCCTTTTTTCACCTTCTGAGCAGACTCTAGGATTGCTCTTTTGTAATAGACATTGCTTAAAGTGCCGGCTGTAATCTCCAAAGCCCTAATAATAGCCACCCCGGAGCTTATCAAAGATCCCAAGGTGCGGGCAGTATAGGCAGCATTTGTCTTTCTGGACATAGCCGCCACCCCAGGAATTTTCAAAAAAAGGAAGGATGCCGTTTTTTTCCCTACAGAGTTTCTCAAAAAAAGTCTTGTTAAAAAGACCAATCCTATTGAAAAGATAATAATCAAATACCAGAATTTTGCCATAAGATTGCCGGTTCCGATGACTAGTCTAGTGGTAAAAGGAAGCTCTATTCCTAGTTCATCAAAAGTTTGGGCCAACCTAGGAACAACGACGATCATCATTAGAATCCCTATCCCGACCATGGCGACGATAATAACAGCGGGGTATATCATGGCCCCCTTAACCTTTGATTTCAGCTCGTGGTCCCTTTCCATGTGATGGGTCAGCACTCCCAGAACCTCATCCAGATTTCCCGTCTCTTCTCCGACTTTAATCATGTTAATGAAAAGAGAGGAGAATATGTCCTGATAGGAATTAAGAACTTCTGAAAAATTGCTTCCCTTTACTATCTGATTGGCAATGTCGTTTAAAACTTTCTGAAACTTTTTGTTGTCAGTCTGCCCGGAAAGCGTTCTCAGGGCCCGAGGCAAAGAGATGCCAGCAGAGATCATTACCTTCAGGTTCCTGGTAAACATTATCTTATCTTTAAGAGACACTTTCCCCAAAAAGGGAAGCAGAGAAATAACTTTGCTGCTCGTCTTTGTTTTCTGAGAAATCTTTTCTGCTGAAACCAAAACCATGCCCTCGCTGCGAAGGGCTTTGGCTAAACTTCTCTTGTCTGACGCCTCCGCGGCGCCGAAGGACGGACTTCCTTCTAGGGTTTTGGCAATATAAGAATATCTGGGCACAATAAAAATTTGTTTATTCTGATATCACTCTTAATACCTCCTCGATAGAGGTAACGCCTTGAGCTGCTTTAATAAAGCCGTCTTCCACCATAGTTCTTATTCCTTCCTTCTGTGCCTGTTTCTGAATCTGGTCTGCGGCAGCAGATTTAACTATTAACTCCTTTATAGTCTCTGTAATATTCAAAACCTCATATATCCCGATCCTGCCCCTGTACCCTTCAGGGCAGACGCTGGACTTTTTGGGCTTGTAAAAGTCAATGTCTTCAAGGCCCTGCTCTTCTTCTATAATCCTCTCTTTCTTTAGGATGTTCACAATTCTTTCTAGGTCGCAGTATTTGCCCAAATTCTTAAGATCTGAATCCCTTAAGCGGTACTTCTTTTTGCCCGGGCATAATCTCCTCACCAATCTCTGGGCAATAATCATATTTAAAGTCGATGAGATAAGAAAAGGTTCGGCCTCCATATCAATCAATCGGGGAATAGCGCCCGCAGCGTTAGTGGTATGCAGGGTTGATAAAACAAGGTGTCCGGTAAGGGCTGCGTTTATTGCCAGACCTGCGGTTTCATTGTCTCTGATTTCACCTACCATTATTACATCAGGGTCCTGCCTCACTAAAGAACGAAGGCTGGAAGCGAAGTCAAGGCCAATAGAGGGCCTAACCTGGGTTTGATTGATCCTAGGCATCCTATACTCAATGGGGTCCTCCGCCGTAGAGATATTAACCGATGGATCGTTCAGAATCTCCATCATAGTGTAAAGAGTGGTTGTCTTGCCAGAGCCCGTAGGGCCCGTGATCAGTATTATCCCTACCGGTTTTTTTATATTCTGCTGGACGTGCTCCAAGGCATCCCCCCTAAAACCAAGCTCTTCCAGAGAAAAGGTTTCGGCAGTTTCAGAAAGCAGCCTCATTACAATCTTTTCTCCGTCGTATACGGGGAGAATAGAAACACGCACAGAGTATTTATACTCGTCTGTCTCTACTTTAAACCTGCCGTCTTGAGGAAGACGGTGCTCATCTAGCTTTAGATCAGATAAAACCTTTATTCTGGCCACAATTCCAGAGCCTACTGACTTGGGCAAAACCATGGCGTCGCGCAAAATGCCGTCTATCCGGTAACGAACGATTACCTCCTTTTCTGTTGGCTCTATATGAATATCCGAAGCCCGCTGCAAAACAGCATGTTTGATTAGGGTATCAACAATTCTTATGATCGGGAGTTCTTCTGCCGCTTTCCTTAAATCTTTTCCCTCCTTTTCTCTGTCTATATCTTTTACTGTCCTTACGCCCCCCGCCTCTTTTTTTATGATCTCTCCGAACTCCGCTTCCAGAGTTTCTTGGTACTGTTTAAGCGCGTCCTTAATGCTTTCTTCTATAGTAAGACGGGGAAGAATTTTAAGGCCTGCTTTCTTTTTAATAAACTCTATCGTCCTCAGGTCCTCGGGGTCAAGCATAGCCACCTCCAGCTTTTTCCCGTCTTTATTAAAAGCAATGATATTGTGTCTTCTGGCAATGGGCTCTGGGATAATCTTGAGAACTTCGGAAGAAATGTCTTTTTCTCTTAAATCAACAAAGGGTATGCCCAAAATGTAGGCTTCTAATTCGGTTAGTTTTTCTCTGCTGACGGTTCCATCCGCAACCAAGATCTCTTCCACCTCTTTGCCCGCTTTTTGGGCTTTTTTGAGAGCCTTATTAAAATCTTTTTTGCTAACCAGATTAGAGTCTGCAAGAAAGGCTCTTAGTCTTTCCGGTTCAACCTTCATAATGTCTTATTAAACGTTTTTCTTAATTTTTTCCATTATTTCCTCAAGACGATAATTGGTTTTAACCAAAAATGTAGCAGCCCCTAAATTAATAGCCTTCTCTACGTCACTCGGACTCTCCAGGTTGGTTAGAATAAGCACAGGGATGTTTTTTGTCTTATCGTCTCTTTTTAATTCCTTTAGCACTTCAAAGCCGTCTTTTTGGGGGAGGATTAAGTCAAGGAGAATAAGGGCTGGCTTCTCGCTCCTCGCCAAACGAAGACCTATGTCTCCGTTCAGAGCGCTAACCACCTCATATCCTTCTTTTCTTAAAAGGTCCCCAAAAGTTCTTTGGAGTGACTGTTCGTCTTCTATGAATAATATCTTCGGCATTTTTTATTAAAGCAGATCAACCTAATTAAGGTTTTTCCTGCTTCAATATTATTTATACTTCACAGGCAAAGTGACGAAAAATCTTGTACCCTTGCCTTCTTCGGATTTGAACCATATTTTGCCTCCGGCTTTTTCGATAATTGACTTCACGACATAAAGTCCCAGGCCGCTTCCCCGGGTTTTAAGGGTACTGACATTTTGGGCCCTGAAGAACTTCTGGAAAATATGCTTCTTTTCTGATTCCGGAATACCCATACCTTTGTCCTGAACCACTAAAAGATTGAAGTTTTCATTCTTTCTCTTCAAATATATTTTGACTTGTCCTTTCCCTTTAGAATAACGGATGGCATTGTCAAGTAGATTTTCAATAACAAGTTTGAGTTGAGAGTTATCCATAAAAACCTTAGGCAAAGCAGACTCTAATGCCACCTCTAACTCAACATTAGAGGCCTCAGCGAAAACCTTAAACCGGGAAACCGCCTTTTCCACCATTTCCCTTAGATCAATCTCCCTCTTAATATCAGGCAGAGTGCCCCTCTCCAGGCGGGAAACCACCAGAAGATCGTCCACCAATTCCACCATTCTGGCTACATTCTCCTGCAAATTGTTGAAATATTCTTCTTTTTTTTCTCTGGAGAGATCTATTTTTTCTATCCCCAAAAACTCAATTCCCCACTTGAGATTTGTCAGAGGGGCCCTTAACTGATGAGAGGCTATGTTAATAAACTCTGACTTCATTCTGGAGGCCTCTATTACTCTTTCAAAGGTCTGGGTAATAGTAAAGGATATTATCAGCAGAACAATTGTTATAGCAGCGTCAATTAAGAAAACAATGGCAGGCTCTGCAATAAGTCGAATGCCTATTAGATAAGAGGCGGTGATTGTGAAAATTATAATAAGCCCCATTACGGTAAACAAAAACTGGGGACACTGCCAAAGAGGAATACCGTAATCCCAGCACTCGGAAAAAATACTGCTTTTCTTTAAAATATTCATATGTTAAATCGATTTAGTTATTATAGCACAGACCCTCAGGTTCACAAAAATACGAACTTTTTCTGAATTGACCGATCGTTAATTAAGTGCTATGTTTTATTATAGTTTAGGATTTTAAAATGGGGAACCGGTTATCGGAGAATAGTGTAACGGCAGCACGAGTCCTTTGGGAGGATTTAGTCCGGGTTCGAATCCCGGTTCTCCGACCAAAGCAAGTTGCGGGTGTCGTATAATGGCTATTATTTTTCCCTTCCAAGGAAAAGATGGCGGTTCGAATCCGCTCACCCGCTCCAGTATTAAACTTTCGTCTTTTTTGCCGAGCGTTTCGGCGGCGCAGAGCCCTGCCTTATACGGGAAAACTGGCTCGCCGCGCAAAGCGCGGCTCGCCAAAAAGAGGTTCGAGCCAAAGATTTCTTTGGCTGCGACCTTTTTCTCTAAAAGGTCGCTATCCCTTGCGATTTTTGTGAGGTTTTGAGCGTAATTTATCCAGATTTTCATCGGTTCGAGCCAATCATTCTGCTTTTGTTCAATTCTGATAATTTTCTCTTCCAGCAACTTCTTTTCCAAAAGAAGTTTTTGTTTTTCTTGGCGGTAGATTTCTCTTTCAATATCCTGCTCTAAATAGCCGTCCAAAAGTCGCTGGAGTTTTAGATTGATTGATTTTATTTTTTCTTTGTTTTCTTGAACAAAAGCAGAAACAGATTGGGCGGATTTTGTTTTATCTTTTTCCGCCATTTCCAAAAGTTTTTCCGCCCAATCCGAACGCAAAGAAAATTTTTGAATCAAAGAAGAAACTTGTTTGTCTAATTCTTCTTGGCGAATACAGGGCTCGGGACATTTTATTGATTTGTTTTTCTTGGTGCAGTGGCAATAAATATAATGGTGTTCATTTCCGTTTTTCTGTCTTTTGATCCTGTATTCGCCAGTTATCATCATGCCGCAAGTGCCACAACGCAAAAGTCCGCAGTAGGGTTGCGGTTCGTTTTTAACCTTATGGCGGGGTTTTCCTTTTTGCTTCAAAACTTCCTGAACCTTATTAAAAATTTTCTTTGCGATGATTGGCTCGTGTTTGCCTTCATAAACTTCTCCGGCGTAGCGGAATAATCCGCAATAAAAGGGATTGGAGAGGATAAAAGTGGCTCTCGTTTTGTGGATTTTCTTTCCGCCGCGAGATATAATCCCGCGTTGCGCCAAAAAGTCGCAAATATCCTCTAATCTTGAATTGCCTTTGGCATATAACTCAAAAATTTCTTTGATGATTTTCGCTTTCTTTCTGTCAACAATAATTGTTTTGTTTCTTGTGTCATTGATATAGCCAAGCGGCGCATAACTCGGATATTCACCTCTTTTCACTTTTTGGCGCAAACCTCTTTTCGTGTTTTCGGAAAGAGAATCCACATAGTATTTGCTTTGCCCAAAAGCGATGTTCAACATAAATTTTCCCTGCGGGGTTGGCTCAAACCAAAAGGTTGGAAATTTCAAACTCGCAAGTTTTCCGGTATCCAAAAGAAAGATAAGCTGGCCGCCGTCCACAGAATTGCGCGCTAATCTATCAGGATGCCAAGCCAAAATTCCGTTGGCTTCAGCTTTTTCAATTCTTTTTAGCATTTCATTAAAAATTGGACGACCCGGAATTTTGGCGCTTTGTTTTTCAATGAATGTTTCAATTATGTTTAGATTTTCTTGTTTGGCGAAAGCGCGCAATTCTGCGATTTGGTCCTCAATGGATCTGACTTGTTTATCTTCCACATCAGTGGACTTGCGGGCGTAAAGAAAAAATTTATTGTTGTTCATAATATTTGTTTAGTTAATTTTTAATTGGGCAAAGCAAATACTTAAAAATCGCAAGGGATAACGAACCTCTTTTTGGCGAGCCGCGCTTTGCGCGGCGAGCCAGTTTTCCCGTATAAGGCAGGGCTCTGCGCCGCCGAAACGCTCGGCAAAAAAGACGAAAGTTTAATACTGGAGCATTTATACAACCAAATCCGAACCTATTTTGAACGAAATTGACCGGTTGCCGTGCCTGCGGCGCGGCAGGAACTCCGCCAAAATCGGCGGGCGGGCAAAAATTCCTTCCCCTAAAACCCCTTCCTTTTTGCCCGCCCGCTTTTGTCCGCTTCGCGGGCGAGCCGCAGATTTTTTAAGGCGTAGGGACTTGCCCCTCCCTTCCCATGCGCGTCCCTGCAGGATTTTTACTCCCTCTATCATTATAACCTATTTTGGGTTATACCACAATAGGATATATAATACAAATAGATATGTCAAAGTCAATTTATTCAAAGGATTATAAAAATGTCATAGAAAGGCTTAAAAAAGCTCGATTTGACGCTCACCTGAAACAATCAGGTGTGGCTCAAAAATTAAAAAAGCCCCAATCTTATATTTCAAAAATAGAAAGGGGTGAAAGAAGAGTTGATATTACTGAATTAAAAGACTTGGCGAAAATTTATAAAAAAGATATTAATTACTTTATAAAATAAATATGAAATATTGTATTGAATGTGGCCGTAATAAGGCGACTCGGGGAGATTTTTGTGATTCATGTTTTAATGAAACAAAAATATGCCGCAGGTGTCAACAACGGAAAAGTATTTTTGAATTTGAAAAGAATCAAAAAAGTATTCGTGGCAAAGTATCAAGAAGGGGTGAATGTAGAGAGTGTCGTAAATGGAAGCGACCTATGCCCCAAAAGGCAAGAGAGAAATTTGAAAAAATAAACCCACCACCACCTATAGGCAAACCTTTTCATTGTCCTGTTTGTGAAAGAACAATAATAAGGCAATATAAAAACGATGTTGTATTAGATCACTTTCATGATACTGGTAAGATAAAAGGTTGGATTTGTAGAATGTGCAATAACAGTATGGGAATGATGGAGGATGATGTGAAAATATTGAAACGGGCTATAAAATGGCTACAGGGTACTCTTAAGTAGGAAGAATTGAAATAATCTATTTTTAAAATAAAGGTTTTTGTTTTAATCTTTCTTCAGCTATTTTACAATATTCAGAAGAAATATCAATTCCGATGAAGTTTCTTTTATTAAGTTTAGCCATTTTACACGTAGTTCCACTGCCACACATTGGGTCAAGTATCACATCACCAGGATTTGACCAACTTATGATATGATCTTGCACCAGCTTTTCTGGGAATATAGCGGGATGTTGATAAGCAATATTATCACTTGCAGAATGCCCCCTCCCTATGAGGTATTCCCAAACATTCGTTCGTCTACCATATTTAGGATACCCGGCTCTTTTTAGCTTTAATAATGTGCCATCAGGTAGTCGTTTTGTGCCGCGATCGCCACCTCGCTCATCTTTATTTTCTCTGTCTTTTAAGAGGTTTATTGTTTTTGGTGTACCTTTACTCAGCACAAACATATACTCAAAAGCCTGCCAATATGTTTTATTATTTCCAACTGCACCTCGTGGAGTTTTGAGATATATCATTGTGTCAAAAAGATTAAAACCCACTTGCTTGAAATATAAGGCTTGTCTAAAAGACGTTCCTGTTTCATTGCCCTTAATCGTTTGGTCCCCAACCACCCAAACTACAACGCCGCCTTTTTTCATAACTTTAAATAAACCACGCGCCATTCCTTCAAAATTAAATACGTAGCCATTATAATTTCTTAATTCATCATAAGGCGGAGAAGTTACCACAAGGTCTATTGAGTTCAGTGGCATTGCTTTCATCACCTCAACCGCATCTCCACAGATGATTTTATTAAGAGGTAACGTATTAAATTGTTTTATCTCTTTCGGAGGTAATAATTCCAACGCCTGTAATTCTTCCTCATTTTTTATTACATCAATTACAATACCTTGAATAGTTAATTCTTTGTCTCTCTTTATAATTATTGGCTCAATAGTTTTATTTGCTGGCTGTAGTCGGATATGCCCTCGTTCTTTATAAAATTTCTTTAAAGTCGCTTCATAATTATCAATTAAAGCGACTACCTTTTGGCCGTTTTCGGCAACGCTTTGTTGTTTGACCAAAACAATATCGCCATCATTTATATTTTCATCTATCATACTATTTCCAATTACTCGCAAGGCATAAAATTCTCCAGAGCGAGGTAGTTTGTTTTGCGGAACGGCGATTGTTTCTTTGTTTTGTACTGCTTCAATCGGTTGCCCAGCCGCTATCAGGCCCAAAAGGGGGATATTAACCATCGTCTCATTTTCGTAAAGAGCAATTGACCTTGGTTTATTGTATTGTTTTTCCAAAAACCCCAATTCCTGTAATTTCCTAACATGAAAATGAGCCGTAGAAACAGAAGCAAATTTAAAGTGCTCGCGTATTTCTTCTAACGCAGGGGAATAGCTCTTCTTTTTGCGAAAAGAGATAATATAATCTAAAACTTGTTTTTGCCTTTTGGTAATCATAGCTTGACTTAATTTTTGTATCCTCTATACTTAATTATAATAGAAAGAAAATAGAAAGTCCACAAGGGGACTTTTCCACAGGTGTATTAAGCTATGGCAAGACATCACATCGTCCAAGGCAAATATCTTACCCAATGGCGAAAAGCTGATACAAAAAATCAGCTTAATATCTATTTTATCCCTGAAAATAAATACATAGAACGGGGACCCGGCTGGAAAGGATTTTGGAGGGATGATTTTAATATTTTTGACGAAAACAAAGAGAGTTTTTATTTGCCAGAAAAAATTGCTGCTCATATTGACACTCTCGGTATTGGGGCCATAAGAAGGATTGACTGCATAAATGAAAAGCAACTAGAAGGTTTTGATCGTTGCTATCTGTCTTTTTATATTGCTCTTCAATACATTAGAACTCCAAGATTTAGAGAAGAAACAAATAAATCTATGGATGCCGCTATCAAATTTTTCATGCGTCATAATGCTCCTTCGCCTGACAGAATCAAACTAACTAAAAAAGAAATTCTTAAGGAAAGTCCCAAGAATAAATACGAAGAAGAGGTATTGGAAAAAATCAGTACTATGTCAGACGAAGAAATTAAAAATCAAACATTTGAATTTATACACAGTGATAATTGTAATATCCATCTCACAAAAACAGGACACTCAAAACAAATTTTAAAAATTGACCGGCTTGCGAAAGGTTTATTTGATGTTTTTTGGCTCTTTTTAATTGCTCCAAAAGGTACATCTTTTGCTACATCCGATAATCCTTGTTTCACTATTTCGCAAAGTAAAATAAGACAAGGATTGTTATCGCCAAATGTTATTGTGTTCTTTCCGTTAAGGCCTGATGTTTGTATTGCTATAAAGCCAGGTGTTAAAACGCAGAAGGAACATTTTCTAAAACTAGATCGAAAAAGTGTACGTGAAATTAATCAATTAGTGCTTAAGAATAGTTATCAATGTTTAATTACTAGAGATAGAAAGCAACTAGAAAATTTAACAATGAACTATGATTATAAAAACCACCGCAAATCTCGCGATGTAGTTGTTCGTGAAATTGGCGATTATATAATGTTTAATGTAGAATAAATACTATAAACCTTTGAAAATCGGCGGCTCGCCCGCGAAGCGGACAAAAGCGGGCGGGCAAAAAGGAAGGGGTTTTAGGGGAAGGAATTTTTGCCCGCCCGCCGATTTTGGCGGAGTTCCTGCCGCGCCGCAGGCACGGCAACCGGTCAATTTCGTTCAAAATAGGTTCGGATTTGGTTGTATAAATGCTCCGTAATCAAACTTTTGTTTTTTGGCTTGCCGTTTCAGCGGCGTTTTGCGCCTCTTTATCGGGGAAGGCCGGCTCGCCGCGCGCCTTGTGGCTCGCCAAACTGTAAAATTATCATGCTAAAATGCCGAGGGAAAATAAGAATTTCTCAAGATAACTTATCAGAAATTGCCGACATTGCTTTACATACCATAACCAAGATTGAATCGGGAGCTACGCCCGATCCAAGAATTGAAGCTCTTAAAAAAATTGCTTGATGATCTGGACGTTGGCATTATGCAATATACAATTTAACAAAATAGTCTTTATCTCATGTTATAATTAAAAAAGTCAACTATAAACAATTCTAAAAAATTAACTGGTATGAATTGGAAAATTTCAGCAGGTATTGTAATATTTTTGATAACCGCAATTATTGGCGGTTTATTTTTATTCCGTGAAGGAAAAATTTCTTTGCCGGAGCCAAAACCAGAACCAGAAGATATTAATAATGTTATAGATGCCAATAATCGATTTGCTTTAGATTATTATTTTCAGTTGAAAGAAGAAAATAGCGGCAATATCTTTCTTTCGCCCTTTAGCATCTCTAGTGCCTTGGCCATGACCTATGAGGGAGCGAAAGGACAAACAGCCGAAGAAATGCGAACGGTGTTTTATTTCCCGCTGGACGATAATTTAAGAAGAACAGGATATGCAAAAACATTCAACGAATTAAACAAAGAAGGTAAAAAATATAAACTTCGTACTGCTAATGCGCTTTGGGCTCAAATAGATTATCAATTTCTAACTGAATACCTTGACCGAGTAGAAAAATATTATAGAGGAAAGGCAACTAATCTTAATTTTAAAAAAGATCCGGAAAACTCTCGAATAACGATAAATAATTGGGTGGAAGATCAAACAAACAACAAGATTAAAGACGTGATACCTCAAGGGATGATTAGCTCATTAACAAAGTTGGTCCTTACAAACGCAATTTATTTTAAAGGCGAGTGGGTAAGGCAATTTAATACAGAAGATACAAGAGATGAAAATTTTAGAATAAGTAAAAATGATTCTGTCAAAGTTCCAATGATGCAGCGCACCGACGAGGATGCAAGGTTTAATTATGCCGAAAACAACAAACTACAAATTCTTGAAATGCCGTATTCGGGTGAAGAGCTATCTATGCTCATTCTTCTTCCAAAAAATAACGATTTAACAACGTTAGAAAATTTACTCAGCACCAAAAAATTGTCGGAATGGAAAAAGAATTTAGAAAATCAACGAGTTAAAATATTTATCCCCAAGTTTAAATTCGAAACTAAATATTTTATGGCTGACGACCTTAAAGAAATGGGAATGCCAACGGCATTCAGGGGCCTTGATGCTGATTTTTCTGGAATGGATGGAACAAAAGATCTATACATTAGCGAAGTTATTCATCAAGCATTTGTTGAAGTAAGCGAGGAAGGAACCGAAGCGGCGGCGGCGACTGCGGTGATTATGGATACAGCTGCGCCGGGGCAAAAGACTCCTGAAATTCCCGTCTTTCGGGCAGACCATCCATTTATGTTCCTAATTCAAGAAAAAGACACTGGAAACATTTTATTCCTAGGCAGAGTTATTAATCCTGTTTTATAGAATTACTATTCACGACATGCCAACTTCGTTGACACAAAATTTGACGACGACGGAAACGAGAGCAAGACGGACATTTCGGTAATGTGTCTTTTTACCGCACCCTTGTCTTTTTTTCAATCTAAAACACTTAAATTTTGTCAAAAAGAAAGATCTTTCTGTCCACTCGCATATTTCTCTTTTATGAATCAGCCTAAATTTAATTGAAAGATCTATCCTCAAAAATTCTTTAATTTGCGCCACGCTTAAGACGCGTGAGTCTCTCATATTGACTGTCACATAATTCAATTATGATGACTCGCGCATCCTTTCGCAGGCGGGCTGCCTCAGGCCCGCTTTTCGTTGAAAATAAAATTCATTTCATTCTCTTTTTGTATTGTACAAGACTCACGCTTCTCAAAATCAGGAATTTCTGATAAAATTAGTTGGAGCGGAATCGCATAAACGCTCCAAAATGAAAAAGAAAGTGAAAAAATATATACTCCCGGGGCTAACGTTCTCTGCCTCCCTATATGTATCTTCTCTTCTGGCAGCAGGAGTAATTATCGGTTATGCCGCCACTGAGATATTCTTCAGGCGCTATTACAACACCGGGAAGGTAAACAGTTTGGTTTTGAAAATGGGGGGCTGGAGAATTCATGTACACCACTGGATTTCAGGCACTCTCATTATGGGAACCCTTGCCATCATTTCATCCCTTTCTTTCTTTTCTTTAGGATTGTTGGGAGGAATAATTTTTCACGATTTATACAAAGATAAAACCTGGCACCAGGTATTGTATAAAGAAAGATAGAAGAACACCCCGCTTAAGCGGGGTGTTCTTTATTTTGCGTATTCTATGGCCCGGTTCTCTCTAATCACTACTACCTTTATCTCTCCCGGATACCTCAATTCCTCCTGAATCTGTTTGGCCACTTCTTTGGCCATTTTCTTTGCTTTGTAGTCATCCACCTCTTCGGGCTTTACAAACACTCTTATCTCCCTTCCTGCCTGAATGGCATAGGCCTTTTCCACACCGGGGAAGTTGGCAGCAATGTTTTCCAATTCCGACAATCTTCTTAAGTAATTCTCTAGGCTGTCTTTTCTGGCACCGGGCCTGGCGCCCGAAATCTGGTCTGCTGTTTGTATAATAATGGCTTCCAGGTTCTCATACGGATATTCTTCGTGGTGAGACTTCATAGCGTCTATTACCTCCTGCCCCACCCCGAATTTTTCTAAGATCTTGATTCCGATGTTCACGTGTGACCCTTCAATTTGATGGCCAACCGCCTTGCCAATATCATGCAGCAGCCCCGCTTCCCTGGCTACTTGGGCGTCAGCCCCGATTTCCTCTGCTATGGCCCCTGCTAAATGAGAAACTTCTATAGAATGGAGAAGTACGTTCTGTCCATAGCTGGTTCTGAATTTTAGTCTTCCCAAGAGTTGAATAATTTTAGAATCCAAGTTTATAATCCCGGCATCATAAATCGCTTTTTCTCCTGCTTTCTTTATCTCGCCGGCAATCTCACTTTTTACACTTTCCACTGTTTCTTCAATCCGGGCAGGCTGAATTCTCCCGTCCCTAACCAATCTTTCCAGAGCCTTTTTGGCTATATGGCGCCTCACGGGGTCAAAACCTGAAATAGTTACCGCCTCAGGAGTGTCGTCAATTATTATCTCAACTCCTGTCAGTTTTTCCAAAGTCTTGATATTCCTCCCTTCTTTGCCAATGACCCTCCCTTTTATCTCATCTGAAGGAAGATTAACGTTTGTAGTTGTAATCTCCTGAACCTGAGAAAGGCCGTATTTCTGAATAGCCTGGGCGATTATTTCTCTTGCCTCCCTTTCATATCTTTCCAGGCCTTCTGCTTCCAGCCTTTTCATCTTACCCAGAAGGTCTTTTTTATACTCGTCTTCTAGGTTCTTCAAAAGAACGTCTTTGGCCTCTGCCTTGCTCATCCCTGCCACCTTTTCCAATCTCTGAGTGGCTTTTTCCCTTAATTCCTCTGCCTCCCCTTTGATTCTTTTAACCTCCTTTATCTTACTGCTAAGGGCTTTTTCCTTTTCCTCCAAATTAGAGGCCTTGTCTGCTACGGCATTCTCTCTTTTTAAGAGGATCTGCTCATTCTGAAACAAGGCTTTATTTCTTTCGTCTGTTTCTTTTTTGGCCTTTTCCAGAATGTGCCCCGCTCTTTCTCGGGCCCTCCCAATCACCTCTTCCGCTTCTTTTTTAACTTGTGATATCCTTTTATGAAGCTTCGCCTCAATCGTGTTGGCCTGCTTTTTGGCTATAGACTGTCTAGCGAAATATCCAAGAACAGAACCTGCTATCAGGGCCCCGACTGCGATTATTAGAATTATTAAGTTTGTCATATTTCTTTATCAAAACCCGCCGTTCCGGATAAAGAGCGACTCTTAAAAGAAAGATGTTTGTAGTAGATGTTACTTTTTCCCCTTGATTACTGCGTCAATTATGCCATAGCTCTTAGCCTCACTGGCCGTGAGGTAAAAATCTCTATCTGTGTCTTTTTCTATCTTGGATAGGGGTTGTCCTGTGTGCTCAGCCAGTATCTTATTCAACTTGTTCTTAATCTTGATGATCTGCTTGGCTGTAATCTCTACTTCAACCGCCTGACCCGCGGCCCCGCCCGCTACCTGGTGAAGAAGAACTTCGGTATTAGGCAAAGCGAATCTTTTATTCTTGGCTCCAGATGCCAGCAACACAGCCCCCATAGACCCTGCTAACCCGAAACAGATAGTAGCCACCGGTGCTTTCACGTACTGCATAGTGTCGTAAATCGCCAGTCCGGCAGTGACTGATCCGCCAGGGCTGTTAATGTACAGCTGGACATCTTTCTTCGGGTCCTTGCTAGTCAAAAAAAGCATCTGGGCAATAACAGAATTGGCCAGGCTGTCAGTAATGTTTCCTGACAGGAAAATAATTCTTTCTTTTAAAAGCCGTGAATATATATCATACGCCCTCTCTCCGGTTTTAGTTTTTTCCAAAACGGTAGGTATTAAATTCATGACCTTATTTACTTTTGGCAAAACTCTCCAGTTTCGCCAAGGTTTTCTCGTTTTTTATCTCTTCTTTAGTATACTCTTTTAATCTTTCAGGGTCAATATTTTTCTTTGCCTCCTCGGGGTTTGGATAGCTCTTCAATATCTGCTCTGTTTTCTGCTTTATTTCCTCTTCTTCGACCCGGACCTTTTCTTTCTCTCCAATAGCCATTAATACTAAAATCTTTCTGAGGCGTTTTTCTGCCTCTTCCTGAAAAGAATCAAGGACCCCTTTTTCTGTTTTGTTCGCTTGTTTTAAATATTCCTCAAAAGAGGTCTGGAACTTCTGGGAAACTTCCTTTTTTAAGCTTTCTAACATCCTCGCTTTTTCCTGCTCCATTAACACGTCTGGGATTTCCAAACTAGACTGCCGGGCAATATTCTCCAGCATTTCGTTTCTTAATCTCTGTTTTTCAGAAATTTCTTTTTCTTGAAAAAGACCCTGTTTAATATTCTCCCTCACTTGAGATATTGTTTCGAATCTGCCCAAACTCTTGGCAAACTGGTCATCAAGTTCCGGAAAGTCTGCTTTTTGGACATTTTTCATTTTTATCTTGAAAGCAACCTCTCTCCCTGCTAAAGTTTTGGAGGAATGGTCAGCAGGAATCTTCAAGGTAGTAGTTTTCTCTTCTCCGGGCCTCATGCCCATTAATTCCTCCTCAAAACCGGGTATAAAATGACCCTCCCCTAAGATAAAGGAGTCTTTTTTGCCTTTGTTCAAGGCTGCGATCTGGGAAGAGCTATATTCAATATCTACAAAGTCTCCTTTTTGTGCAGGATCCTGTTTAGCAGAAAGCTTGACCCTTGATCTCCGAAGCCACTGAAGAGTTTTTTGAATATCTTCGTCCGTCACCTCAACAGGCCTCTTCTCGCTCTTTGAGGCTATTTTTCGGTAATCGGGCAGTTCCACCTCAGGAAAAACTGCCACCCCTGCTTTAAAGATAAGTAGTTCTTGAGATGATTGAGAGGTAGGCATTTTCACCACTTCTATTTTGGGCTGAGAAACCGCCTTAATATTATGCTCTTTAGCCGCCTGGGGATAAGTTTCTTTAATAGCCAAGTCAGCGGCATCTATTAAGATCTTTTCTTTGCCTACTTTTTCTTCCACTTTTTCTTTCGGGGCCTTTCCTTTTCTGAATCCCTTAATATCTACGTTCTGGCTCTGCTTTTCAATAGATCTCTGGACATACTTTCCAAATTCCTCAGAAGGAATTTCTACGGTTAGTTCTATTTGCGATTTTGGTTTCTTTTGAAGATTTGATTTCATAAATTAAATTAAGAAAGATACGATTAACAAAGCAACAATGTTTAAGACTTTAATCATCGGGTTAATGGCTGGTCCCGCCGTATCTTTATAGCCATCCCCCACTGTATCTCCTGTTACTGCTGCCTCGTGGGCAGGAGATCCCTTGCCTCCAAAATTTCCTTCTTCTATGTATTTTTTGGCATTATCCCAGGCTGCCCCGCCAGTAGTCATAGAAATGGCTACGAAGAGACCTGTTACTATGCTTCCTATAAGTAAGCCTCCCAGGGCCTCGGGCCCCAAAAGCCATCCGACAAGAATGGGAAACATCACAGGGATTAAGGCGGGAACTATCATTTGCTTTATAGAACTTTTAGTAACAATATCTACGCATTTGCCATAATCTGCTTTAGCCTTTCCCTCAATTAGCCCTTTTATTTCCGTGAACTGACGCCTTGCCTCATTTACTACAGCGGAAGCAGATTTCCCCACGGCGCTTAAGGCCAAGGAGGCAAAAAGATAAGGAAGCAGGCCCCCTATAAAAAGGCCGGCAATAACTTTGGGATTCTCCAAAACAAGATCTGCCCTTGCCCCCCTATTCGCTAACTCTTGGGCGTAGACTGCAAAAAGTGCTAAAGCGGCTAAACCGGCAGATGCTATGGCATAGGCTTTGGTTACTGCTTTAGTGGTGTTTCCTACAGCATCCAATTTGTCTGTGGCGTTTCTTGTCTCTTCCGGAAGGCCTGCCATTTCTGCTATGCCTCCGGCGTTGTCTGTTACCGGACCATAGGCATCAAGGGCTACCACTATTCCTGCCAGAGAAAGCATGGCTGTGGCAGCCAGAGCCACTCCGTATATCCCGGCCATAGCATAACTGATAACAACGCCCGCCGAAATAACAATAATGGGAAGGGCGGTAGATCTCATTCCCGTTGCCAGCCCCGTGATTATATTGGTAGCATGGCCTGTTTCAGAAGCACTTGCTATAGATCTCACGGGCTTGTGTCCGGTTGAAGTATAATACTCCGTAATGACGAACATAGCCCCCGCCACCAGCAAACCGACAATAGAGACGCAGTAAAGGCTTTGAGCAGAGAATCCCAGGTTTTCAGTGTTTACCTTTGTTATTACAGGATAAAACCCTACGGCAGAAAGGACGGCAGAAACCACCAATCCTTTGTAAAGAGCCCTCATAATATTGTTGTTCTTTCCGAGCTTGATAAAGAAACTTCCGATAATAGAAGCCAGAATAGAGATTCCTCCTAAGATCAACGGGAGAAATACAAACTGGAGGTTTTGGGGGGAAAGAATGGCCCCCAAAAGCATGGTGGCTGTAATCGTAACAATGTAGGTTTCAAATATGTCTGCTGCCATGCCAGCACAATCACCCACGTTATCTCCGACTTGATCTGCAATAACAGCGGGGTTGCGGGGATCATCTTCGGGAATTCTTTGTTCTACCTTTCCTACCAAGTCAGCCCCTACATCTGCTGCCTTAGTGTAAATACCTCCTCCCAACCTGGCGAATAATGAAATTAAGCTGGCGCCAAACCCTAAAGCGACCAGAGCATAAATGTCTTGAAAGAGATAATAGAATCCTGCTACTGCCAATAAACCGAAACTAACTACTAATAATCCTGTTACCAATCCGCTTTTAAAAGAAACTCCCAAGGCTTTTTTTAACCCTCCTTTAGCAGCCTCCGCTACCCTGGAACTAGCTCGGGTAGAAACAATCATCCCAATAAAACCAGAAAGGGCAGACAAAACGGCCCCTATTAAAAATCCAAGGGCAATTTTAAAGCCCATGGCAATCCACAAAAGGACAAAGAGAACAACAGCAACCATTGCTATTGTTTTGTACTGCCTTCTCAAATAAGAGGCGGCTCCTTCTCTGATCGCTTTTGCTATTTCTATCATTTTACCTTCTCCTGCGGGCATTTTTTGTATGCTCTTAATAAGGAAAAAGGCAAAGCCTATGGCTAAAAAAGAAACAAGAATCGGTAAATAGTCTAGCATAGAACATTAACCAGCCGGAAACAATCTCCGGAGCTGGGCTTAATCACTTTTTATCAGATGACGACTTCTTCTTGGGGGCAAGTTTTTTCTTTGTTGTCTTCTTCTTCGCAGAAGAAGTTTTTTTCTCTCCAGAAGACTTCTCTTCCTTTTCAGAAGAATCTTTGTCTTCGGTTTCTTCCTTCTTTTCAGGCTCTGCGCTCTCTACTTCCTCCCCTTCCGGCGTCTTAATATCTATTTTCCAGCCGGTAAGTCGGGCTGCCAATCTTACATTCTGCCCCTCTTTCCCTATGGCCAAAGATAATTGGTCATCGGGAACTACGCAGAGAGCTGTATTTTTGGGCCGTATTTTAACCTCTTCAATCTTAGCAGGGGAAAGGGAATTGCTAATGTATTCTTCAGGATCTTCTGAATATTCTATAATGTCAATCTTTTCGCCTCCGAGTTCATTAATAACTGCCATCACCCTTGTCCCTCTCTGACCCACAGCGCTGCCAATGGGATCTATGTTCTCTTCCCCTGATGCTACTGCTACCTTAGTTCTGGATCCAGGCTCTCGAGCAATAGATTTTATCTCAACCGTACCCTGAGCAATTTCAGGAACTTCTAATTCAAACAGTTTGGAAACAAATTTAGGATAAGCCCGGGAAAGCACAATAAGAGGGCCCTTGGGAGTTTCCTGGACTTCCAAAAGATAAAATCTCAGTCTCTGGCCCGGCCTGTAAAATTCTCCGTAAACCCTTTCTTCCCTGGGAAGCACTCCCAAGGTCTTTCCGATGTCTACAAATATATTTCTGGCCTCTACTCTTTGAATAACCCCGGAAACTATCTCTCCTTCCTTTTTTTTGTATTCTGAGTAAATGGTATTTCTCTCCTCTTCCCTTATTTTCTGAAGAATTACCTGTTTGGCCGTTTGGGCTGCAATTCTTCCGAAATCGGTTTTGGTCTTCAAGGGAATGCATATTTCATCCCCCGCCTTAGCGCCCTTTTTCTCTTTTTTGGCATCTTCTGCTATTATGTGCCTTTCCGGGTTGAATTTTACCTTTCTTTCTTCTTTTTCTTTCTTGTCCTCTTTTATCTTTTCCAGCTCGTCCTCAGAATAAACCATATCCCTTGAAACCACTTCTTTTACCTGCCAAAACTTAACATCACCGGTATTCGGCTTAAGTTCTGCTCTGATTATCTGTCCCTTCTCTCCATATTCTTTTTTGTAGGCTGCAGCAATAGCGGCTTCAACGCAGTCAGTCACCTTATCCACAGGAATTCCTTTCTCTTCTGCAATCTGAGCCATAGCTGAAGTAAAGTTCTTAATGTCCATATTTTTTATTAAAAATGTCCGTTTCCCAACGGACAATTACTTTCTTTACTATTTTCAATTTAACAAAAGAGGGAAGGTTGTCAACCCTTTAGTCTCTCTTTAACTTTTTCCACTATTTGCCTGGGAGTAAAATCTGCTTTGGTAATATACTGCTCGGCTTCAAGGCCATAGCCTTGCTGTTTAAGTTCTTTGCTGGTGTAATTGGTAAGTATGAAGACGGGAATATTTTCCAGTTTTTTCTCTTTCCTTATTTTTTCAAGCACTTCTATGCCGTTCATGTCAGGCAAAACAAGGTCTAAGAGTATAAGGTCTGGATAGTCCTTTTCTTCTGATTCTTTAAGTTTTTGAAAAGCAGCCTCTCCCAATTTAAAATAATCCACCTTGAAGTTCTCTGCCTCCAAAACAGTCTTATATATATCTATAATAGTAGGCTCGTCTTCTACAAGAAGTATTTTCTTACTCATAATCTAATCTTATTATATATTCTAAACTAAAGAAATCAAACTCTGTTTATTTCCTCAGCCAGCCTCTTGTTCTGCTCAGAAGAGCCCACGCTGATCCTTACAAAGCTCTCCATGCCTTCTCCGAAAGAAGAGCAACCTCTCAGAATAATCCCCTTATTCTTCATCTTAGAGACTACTTCTGCCGCCTTATGGGGGCTGACATCTACTAAAACAAAGTTGCTTTCTGAGGGGAAAACCTTAAATTTAATGATTTCTGTTAAATATTCTCTTTGCCGCTTATTTGTCTCTGCCACCTTTTTGGTGTGCTCCTCATCTTCCATTGCCTCCTTTCCCGCTTTTACTGCCAAAGAACTGGTAAAAAAGGGCGGGTTCGTTTTGTTAAATTCCGAAACCAGTTCGTCGGGCAGTATGCCAAATCCCAGTCTCAAATTAGCCAGGCCGTAGACCTTAGAAAAAGTGCGGGTAATAATTAAATTATTATATTTTTCCAGTAAATCCAAACAAGAAGAACCGGCCTTTGCGTATTCAACGTAGGCCTCGTCTACCAGAACATAACTGTTAACTTCTTTAAGGATTCTTTCTACGTCCTCTTTCAAGGCAAGATTCCCTGTAGGATTGTTGGGGGAACAGATAAAGATAAGCTTTGTGTTTTGGTTCTCCTTGGATATTATCTCTCCCACGGGCAGATTAAAATCTTTGTCTCTTTTTACAAAAACAGGGTTCCCCCCTGCCACCCTGGTCACAAACTCATACATACTAAAAGTAGGTAAAGGAATAATGGTCTCTTGGTCTTTGTCTATTAATATCTTAGAAAGCACATCGAAAACTCCGTCGCTCCCAGAGGACAAAACAATATTTCCCTCGGAAACTTTTAGTTCCTTAGATATTGTCTTCTTCAACTTCCTTATGCTTAAAGGACCCGGGAAAATAGCAAGGTCTTTAATGTTGTCCAGAACTGCTTTTTCCGCCTTAGGGCTGGGACCTAAAGGATTCTCATTTGAAGCCAGTTTAATTACTTTCTCAGGATCCAAACCTAATTCTTCTGCCACCTCTTCTGTTGACTTGCCCGGGATATATTCTTTTAAATCTTTTAAGAATTTCTTTTTCATAATTTTCTAATTATGGCGATTACCCTATGTAGGAAAATAGGAGCGGGAGCGACGTAAGAAACCGAGAGGTTTCTTAAGCCGGGTATCAGGGTAATTGCCTTTTCCATATTGCTTTAGTTTACCATAGAATAAAAAAAGCCGAAGGCGTTCAGCGCTTCGGCTTTGGTTTATTATTTCAATCTCTCTTCTGAACAGTCCCAGCCAAGCTCAATGTCATAATTATCTTTAAACCATGCATTTATTCTTTGACATAGAAGATTTCTTGTCTTATCCGAAAAGCTTCCAACATAAATGTCATTATCCCGAACCTCAACTTTTCCTTTTTCCCCTCCTATCAATTGCTTCACATGATTACCGCTCGTACCTATAAATTTTCCGATCACCGTGCGGAGACTATAGTGTGTTCTCCTTTTTGCCATCGCTTCGAATAAGGGCCGGGAGAAATCAGCCTCTGCTTTAAATAAAACTGGGATCTTTTTAATTCGGGCATTCAAGCAGTACTGCCAAGAATGCCGTTCCGCAAAATCAATTGCTTCTGGCCTAGCGGGCCATCCTTTAAGATCTTCATCCTTAAGGCAAAGGGGGACTAAGATTCTACCCTTTTCTTTATCTACCTGCCATCCCTCGGGAAGACTTTTAATTTCTTCATCGGTGAAATAATCCACGGCGATTTCATCTCGACCAGTTCGATTAAAGAGTTGAAGAATCACTTCTTCTCCAACCTGCAAATTTTTAAGATCATTGCCAGGCACATATGCTTGATTAACTTCAAAAGAATGTAAAACCCCGTTCTTTCTGGTAACTACTGCAAACACTTTTTCCTCCGCTTCATTAATTTCAGATACCTGCCCTGATAATTTAATAAAGCTTCTTTGGCTATCTTTCGTCTTCTCTTTACTCGCTGATATTCCTCGCCTCAGCTCTCCCAAATCTTCAGTAACTACTTCGATATTACTCAATTTAGGGAAACCATCGGCATCAAAGTCTTTGACAATAAGGGTTAGGGTTTGACCTTCAATCTGTTCAAGGCCCGGCCCCCAACCTGATAAGCTTAACTCGCTAAACTCGACAGGAATTTCAAATCGGGGAGTTCTGACTAAAGCCCAGCCATTTCTACTAACAGGATCTCGTACTACTCGATAAACCTTAACTCTAAGGGAATTGCCTTTTATTTTCCCCAGTCTAGAAATATCTGATTCAGCAAAAGGACTTAGGACGGCAACCGGAACACCGTTTTGTTGTGTCCATTCTATAATCCGAGCTCGGTCAGCTCTCTTCTGGCTAAACCAGATACATTGAGGAGATGCGATTCGCGGTTCATCAAGGACAAATCTTTGGTCAAAAGAAACTATTCTTTCCTCTCTTGGCTCCTCGCTAGACCAAATGGTCTTCTTATAACTTATCTTAATTGGGGAAGGAACTTCTACCAAATCGCCGAGATAGGCCTTTTCTTTCTCTTCCTTAACCTCTACCCAGCTACCAACCGGGAATCTCTGGTCAAGAAAAACATCTGAGGTTTGACCCGGCAAAGAAACCATAAACGAAGCACTAATAACTTCTTGAGGATAATTTTTAACTACTGACTTTTGTCTAACAGCAGTAGCTACAATCGCTCTGGCTTTTTTCTGCCAGCTACCACTACATTGAGGAGAAACTACTCCTATCTCACCCTTTGTTGCTAAAGGATAGGTAGAAGGCGTTCCGCCCTTGATATCAACAAGTTTATTTCGCCAAGCGATAGTCAATACTAGGCGTACCCTTTCAAGAACGCCGATATCTAATCTTCTTTCTTCTTCTCGGGCTTTATTGCGATAATGAAAGCTTATTGTGTCTTTTGCGCTATCTAAAGAATCTTTTACTCTTTGGTAATTTACCTGATAATAACCTGCCCATTCTTGAGCCACTCCCCTTTCTCCGGCTCTCAAAAAACAATGGGCGAGTTTAACTGTAAAATCCAAATCATCTCTACAACCGAGTTTTAATCCTTGATGCAGTAACCATATTTTCCTTTTAGTTGAAGCATCCCAATCCAGATCCCAAAGCAGTAGCCCGAGGTCCCGAGCATAAAGATTGTCTCCGGTCCTCGGCTCTCCTTCTCTGTTTGTCATTAAAAAAAGGGTTGCTGCTGTTTCCAGGGCACAGTTATGTTCATCTGCTAATGCCAATACATCAATATCGCTAGCTGAACGAGGAACATGAAAAATCTCTTGAGCTTTTTCTGTAACAAGCCCGTTTCTGTCAACAAATTGATTTGCGCTAATAGCGCTACCGGCTCGCTGAAGTTCTTTTTGCCATTTATCTTTGCTTCCAGATTCGCTAAGGTCCTCCGGCCCTACCAACCAAGGAATATCTTCGGAGTTGGTAATTCCCGCCGCACCAAGATTAAGAATCACTTCTTCAAGGGGGCTTCTGGTAATTTCTGAAGGAGAATGGAGTTCAAACCCTTTAAACTCTTCTTCTGTATAAAGGCAGAACACATATCCATCTTGATTTCTTCCAACCCTTCCCCATCTTTGACGACAACCGTCTTGGCTATGACGTCTTGAAGGAAGAGTGGAAATTTCATTATCGGGATCCCAATCAATTTTTTTAATATATCCCGAATCAATTACATAAACCATATCATCGAGAGTATGGGATGTTTCGGCAATGTCAGTAGCCACCAAAACCCTTCTCTTCTCTCCCTTAAGAACGAAACGCTTATCTACCTCTTCTTCTCCAATCCTGCTATAGACAGAAAGAACGGGTATCTTATCAGAAAGATCCATTCCTTTCTTGGCTTTCCGGATTCTTTCGGCAGTGTCTTTAATGGCGGCCTCTCCATGCAAAAATACAAGAATACTTCCTTGTTCTGTTTCTTTTAATATCTTAATAACAAGACGAGTAATTGCTTCTGGTAATTCAGATTCTGTTAAGGTATTCTTTTCCTCCCTCCAAAAAGGTTCTCTCTTTTCAGAATTTTGGCACAACCAGCAGTTACAACCCTCAACCGGCTGCGTATTTTTCCAGTAATGAACATAATAATTGTGCCTTCTCTTAGAAGCAATATCAAGGTTAAGAATATCAGCCCTTGCTCCTACTTCTTCAAATGTATCCTTAAACCGTTCAGCGTTTACTGTGGCAGAAGAGACAATTACTTTTAGATTAGGGTACCTGGCCAATTCATTTTTCAAAAGCATCAGAATCGTCTCAATATTACAACTCCTCTGATGCGCTTCATCAACCATTATTACACTATACTCTGCAAGTTTTCCTTCTCTAATCCAGTTTCTTAAAGAACCATCGGTAACTGTTAATTCTATGTTCCAGCGGTCAAACCGTTCTCCTTCTCGGCCGCCGGTTTGAGTTCCGTGACGAAGACCAAGAATGTGACCGGGCCCGACACCGGAACCAATTAAATCAGCATTGGTTTGGGGAATTTTCTGGACAGCCGCAGTTAATGGTTGGGTAATAGCATCTTTACCCTGTCTTACTAATCGGTCAATCAAATCTCCTTTGTATTCTTCGGGAGGCATAATCAAACGGCAGGCGATAAGGGTTGATTTGCCAGAACCAGTAGGAGCTGTTACCACAACCACTTGATTTTCCTCTAATTTCTCATAAAGACTTAATATATCCTCATCAGTAATGCCAAATTCTATCTTCGAAAAATCAACTTTTGTGGAATGAGTTTCTAAAATTCTTTCCCCGCGAGAAGTAAATCGCGAACCGGATAAACTAAAAACAGCTGATTTTGAAACTTTTTGCTGAAAAGCAAAATAAGGGCTTTTTGTTTCTTTAATCTCTATGCCGTGAGGTTGACGGCACTCTTCACATCTTTCTATCCTACTTTCACCTTTTTCTGCCTTTAGCCTAAAAGACAATTCATCGTACTCAAACACTCTGCCGCAGTTCTTACAAACATAACGGTTAATCTTTCCGGACATGGCTTTTTCCTTTCTTATCGGAAGTTTCGTTCTGGATATTTAGTTGTCAAGGACGCTAAATCCAGTTTAATCATTTCTAAATAACTGTGTCAAATAAATTTTGCCGAAAAAAAGAGGGCTTTTGCCCTCTTTTGGTTTTAATACCATTGTATTGCTGGAGGATACATTTCTGAAACTATCCTCCTTTTTTCTTGATTATCAGACATAGGAACCCCCTCAAACTCCTTTTGAAGTTCTCCGTCTGGTCTATATATTCTCGGCACTACTACTAATCTTCCTTGATATTTTTCCAAAAGCGAAACTACTGCCCTATATGCGCCTATAATTGCCGGTTCCAATCCAGTGGATTGAAATAGATGCAGTTTAAGGCCTTGTTTGGGCACTTCTTTGTCTAAACTAAGTCCTTGCCAGAGCACTCTGAATATCAACCCGTAATTATCGACCGCCTCGTCTAAAGAAATCTCGCCTTGGATTAACTTTAGAAAAGTTTCTATAAAAGAGTAAACTTTTCTAAAAGCGAAATCCTCTTGTTCGGCCGAATCTTCTTTCCGCTGAATCTCAATATTTCTGATAATAGATACCTCTGTTGCGTAATCACATAACATATGACGCAGAGAAAGTATTTGAGCTGGAAGCTCATATAATTGTTCTACCAACTGAAAATCTTTTCTAAGAAGGAACAAAGAAAACGGCTGCCCTTCTGTGCCATCGCCATAAATAATTCTAAGGCGGGCTGGTTTTTCTGGCTCTCTTTTCTCATGAGATCTCCAACGTTTAAAAACCCACAGAAATGGCTCTCTTCTTCTTTCGGTATAGAGCCTGTAATAGACATAATCTCTGATTGTTTCTACAAAAGATTGGGGTTGAAGATAAGAAACAGCCAGAGGGAGTCCGCTTCCAAGGGCTTTTTCCATCTGCTGGCGGGCTGATTCTATCCAATCGCTGCAGCTTACATATTTGTCATCCTTGATTCTCCTTTCCTTCTTTTGTTCAATGTCGGCCTTAATAGTTTCTGGTATTTCAACTCTAATTCTCGGAGTTTCAGCTTGAACTATTGGAGTTTCCACCCTCTCATAGGGAACCGGGAACATTATTATCCCAAACCCAACACCCTCTGAGGTAGTATTGAATTCTTGAAACGCCTTTTGGAGCGCTGGCATTCCCTGGGGCCTGACAAAAGAATAAAAAACATTATTTTCCGGCTCCAGAGCCTTTAGCATTCTTGAACTTCTCTCGCCCCTTAATGTTCCTGCATCTTCCCGCTGGGGATTGCAAAGAGCAACGCGCTCGACAGCCCCAGAAGTGATGATAAAGTCGCTTCTGTAACGACCAGTTTCTATTCTCTTGGCAACTAGCCTTCCGTAATCATAAGCGTTTTGGGCAAGATGCCCTAACGTCTTGTTTTTTTCCCATTCGGTAAAAGGAATCTTGGCTATCTGCAACGCAAGGGGGGATGGGCGAGGAGGAAACTGACGCATCTTTCTCGCTGTTTTCATCCTACCCTCCACTTCCAAGTCCATCTGGTCGCATCGTTCATAAGGAACCAGAATATGGATTCCTTTTTTGGCCAAATCCCGATTGATTTCTTTCACCGCCTCAGGATCTTGGCCGAAATCTCTGCTGATAAATTCGTAATTAATTATCAAGCAGGCCGTTTTAGCCCCTGATTCTCTCTTTGCCTCCTCTAATAAGGCTGTGTTCTTTCTAATCCAGCCTAAGTTTTCTTCTTTGCTGCTAATTATTCTCGGCCTGGAGAAAATCAATACCGGCTCTTTCGGAGATATCCATATTTTTTCTTTTTCTAGTGTCCAAGGCAGTTCAAATCCTTCAGCAGATTTTAGCATCCAGAATTGACCTCGTGGTTCTAAGGAGCACTCTGGGGTCGCTCTCTCTTCTGAAGAAAAACCATCAGTGATTTCCACTAAAACCACTTTCTGAAATCTTTCTGCTAACAGAACAGATCTTCCGTAGTTTAAGGAGTCGGCATGAAATATCCTGTTTTCTGGCAAATCTGTTCCCAAAATCACTGCTTCGGGACGGGAAGCATTATCAAAGAACCAGATTACCTGCTCTCTTGACCATGTTCTTCCAGCAGTAATCACGGAACATACGGCTTCTTTAGTTAAATAACCGCCTCTTTCGAGTTTATCAATCTCTTCCAGGGTCCTGGAAGGAAGCTCAAATGCCCTCGTAAAAATCTCTACTCCTTCTTGATGAGAAATCCTTCCTTGTTCAGTTTCAGCAATACTAACATCATAATCTTGAGCCATTTTCACCAGTTCTTGGGGAACCGGACGGAAAACTCTTTCCTTCCGTCCTCTCTTTAAAAGTCTCCCAGTTTGTTCATCTTCTCTGACATCCCTGGTAAAAACTATCTCTAAAGAACCGCTCAAACTATTGGCCTCAGAAAGAATTGCCATTGTTAGATTGCGAACGGCTTGTCCTTTCTTAAACCCATATGGGTCGGCCGACCAGAATTCATCAACCTCTAAACAATTAAACTGGTAGTTATGGCGAAAAGCAGTCAATCCTACTGCATAATCCATAACCCGGAAGATTCTTGAATGCCAGTCCTGGGCCCGGGCATGGATTCGCTGAACTTCTTTTCCTCCTTTATGAGTAAACTTACGAACATTAATTCCTTTCCTTTCAAGGTTTTCCTGAACCCAGACTGCAAGAGTAGTTTTTTCCGAAGCATGGCTCCCCCATACCTTAAAGCACTGCTGGCAAACCAGATATCTTCTTTCTCTTTTTTCGCATACAGGACATTTATTCCCAAAGACTCTTCCGATAAATCTTGAGAGTTCCTTCTCTCTTAACTCATCGTTCCTGTTATTCAGCCTCCTGCGGGCAGCAAAAAATGCCTTATCCTCTTCTTCCAATCTTCTTAAACACTCAAGATACTCTTTAAAGGAATTGAGGGCCGGGAAGCACTTTGCTCCCTGTTGGTTAATGTCAGAAACCTCAATCAAAGGAGCCTCGCCCCCCTGTATTTTTTCTGTGTCAATACAAAGGGCTTTTTCTTTTCCATCAAGAGAGGACCTTTTTGAGGAAACAACCACCAGTTTCCGGGAGGATAAGTCAGATCTCCTTTTTTTCAATTCCTCGGTTGCCCGAAGAACGGAAATCTTAGGCTTTTGCTCTCTGACTTCTTCCTCCGGAACAGAAACAAGATGGGCGATGTAGAATTCTCTGGTCACTCTCTGATAATGGATAAGGTTTACTCTTAATTCTCCTCCTTGGAAGTCTTTTAGTTTCTCTCTTTCTGTCAGATTGCAAACATCGCAGTTAGGTTTGTTGCAAAGGCCTACCACTCTGTTCTCGTAAAAACTTATCCAGTCAAAACTCCCTTTTCTGGGGTCGCCCGGCCTGAAAGAAAGAACTGTTCCCTGTTTTTCTTCTTTTGGTTCTTCTTCCGGGAGACCGAATACTGGCTGTCCTGCGATGAATGCTGAGCCCTGCTCTAAAAGAAATTGACGGTAGGATTGGGGGAATTTGACGCCAAGCATCTCTTCGGTAAAATCAATTTGTTCTTGTCTTGTCTGCATATTCTATCTCCTTATACGATTGTCAAAGTACTAATTTCTGCTAATTAAATTTAATCATATATCATACTTATCGTCAAAAAAAAGAGACGCTTTTGCGTCTCTTATCTCACTTTTTGTGAGATTTGTGTTATCGCTTTCTTAATTCTTCTAAGCTTAGAAGACGATTTATATAGTTTCCATGCTCATCTATTACACCAGCAGATATTATATATCCACCAAATTCTTCCTTTCTACAATGAAACAAAAATTCCCCTATTGCATCCAAAAAGTAAAGGTCTCCCGGCCTTTGTTCAAATATTAATGTTCGCATCATTACTACTTCCCCTTGCTCATCTCTTTTTCTTTCTCTCCTTTTTATCCCAAACATACTCTGATTATTTATCAATTTAGCTAAATCTTCCTTAACTTCAGGATTTTCTATGTCTAAAACCACATTATTGTTTTCATCAACATAGACAAAACCAAGGAGCTCTCTTAATTTCCGGCTTATTTCTCTCCAATCCATTTCTGGATGCTCTTGCTGCATCTTATCAAATTCTTCTTTTTTGTATCCCCTAATTCTTAGTTTATTCATAGTTTTTCTCCTTTACTTAAATAACGAATGGGGAGAAATATGTCCGCCTTCAACAAGTTGTTCTTTAACTCTTTCTATCTCGTTGTCTATGTATTCTTGACGAGCGACATTAAATGTTTCCTCGTCTATGCCTTTAAGGTTTTCTGGTTCCCACTTGAATTCTGCCATACATTCAGCGCGGTATTCTCGTTCATTTTTCGTTGCATATGCTGTGGGAAAATGCTCTTTAATTACGTCCTCTAACTTATCCGGATTATCCCTTTGAGCTTCTTCCAATCTTTGCTTGGCTTTGCTAAATCTTTCTTTCCATTGCTGTTGCTGTTCTGGAGCCATATAGTCCCATTCAATATCAGCAACTTCATGCTTGTCAGTCTTTTTTACACCAATAACAGGATCTTTTTCCCCGGTATGACTGTATGTGGTAATTTTCCATCCAGTTTTCTCATAATCCGGACCGGATAATTTATGCGAAGCGCTTATCCCAGCAATTCTTTCTCCTTGTTCATCATAGCGTTCTTCATCTATATGTTCAAGCCCGGCAATATCTTGACGAATTTCCTTTCTTAAAGAATCTATTTCATCTTTAAGGAATTTTTCCGCTTGTTCAGGGGTTAATTCTTTTGGATGCTCTTTTCCTGAAGCCTGCTCTATACTTTTATCTACTCTTTCTTTGCCAAGTTCTTCAGCTCTTTGCAAGATTGCTCTCTCCACCTCAGGATCTGGCTCTGTAAAACACTCAGGGATCACAGTCCCTCTTTCTTCTGCTTCTTGTAACATCTTCTCGTCATCATCAGTAAATGGCAGTTGGCATTCAGTGGCCATTCTGTTTCTCCTTTCGGAGTCTGGGGATTATTCGGTTGGTAAAGTGCTATCTTTAACTTATGTTATCCTGTTTCCTCTGTCAAACAAAAAAACAACCTTCTATTTGGTTGTTTTGCTCTCTGGCTTCTTTTTCTGGAACAGAAACAAGATGGGCGATGTAGAATTCTCTGGTCGCTCTCTGATAATGGATAAGGTTTACTCTTAATTCTCCTCCTTGGAAGTCTTTTAGTTTCTCTCTTTCTGTCAGATTGCAAACATCGCAGTTAGGTTTGTTGCAAAGGCCTACCACTCTGTTCTCGTAAAAACTTATCCAATCAAAACTCCCTTTTCTGGGATCGCCCGGCCTGAAAGAAAGAACCGTTCCTTGCCTTTCTTCTCTTGGTTCTTCTTCCGGAAGACCGAATACTGGCTGTCCTGCGATAATTGCTGAGCCCTGTTCTAAAAGAAATTGACGGTAGGATTGGGGGAATTGAGTGTCT
>CAYZKD010000004.1:0-53111 GCA_964479375.1 uncultured Candidatus Saccharibacteria bacterium
GGCCTGGCTCTGGTCGAGAAGGACGGAGAGCGGTTCCATATCCGTGCCGACGGCACCCCTGCCTACGAGCAGAGGTACGACCATGTCGGTCCCTTCTCCGAAGGCCTGGCTCTGGTCGAAAAGGACGGAGAGCGGTTCCACATCCGTGCCGACGGCAGTCCTGCTTACGAGCAGAGGTACGACTATGCCGGTTCCTTCTCAGAAGGCCTGGCTCTGGTCGAAAAGGACGGAAAGTGGTTCCACATCCGTCCCGACGGCACCAGGGTGGACTGACACCAAAGCCCTCTTAATCTGAAAGGTTAGGAGGGCTCTTTTTATGCCGAATAGGTTCTAGCGTCGCCTGCTCCCACATTTTTTGGATACTATCGTATAAATTAGTACTTTGGCTTGACTCTGGGTTATAATGATGATGTAATAAGTTATTCTTTCAAGGTGGAAGAATCCCGGTCCTCGGGTAGAGGAAAAATTCGAATTTCGGGCTTTTAGCCTGAAAGGAGAAAATCATGGGACGAGTAACGAGTAAGTACGCAGACTGGACAAGAGGACAGGTTGAGGCGCTCATTAACATCATAGGAGAAGAGGATGCAAGAAAGTTGCTGGCCGGCGACATCTCGGCTGATTTCAAAAAGATCGCCCAGAATCTCTTTGACAAACACGGTCGCCGGATTCCCGAAGGCCTGCGGGCCGACGCTTGTGACGCTAACCGGGGATTCCGGCCGTGTCAGCCCGTGCTGAAGACAAAAACAAACTTTGCCAACCGCATCTTGCGGTTGCATGAGTGTCTGAGCACTGACACTGAAGTCACTGCCGAACAGTTAAGGACGGAAACCGAGCGTTTGCTGGTGATCATCGAGAGCAACCCCCAGATTGCTAACATCGCCAACAGCGTCTATCTGCCGGTTGTTCTGCCCGAACTCGTCAACGATGATCTTGGAGCCGAGCTGGAGCTGTATCTGGCAGGCGTTGCCAAGAGTTACGCTAGGACTTTTGGTGATCGGAGATTTTATAATCATTGCAAAGGCATCTTGGCGAATAAAGTTAGCATTGTTAACGGAAGCCGGCACGAGCGGCTTATCGCTCGGATGAAGAAGAGGCCTGTTATCGGGCTTCACTTCCCGAATCCTCTGCAGGGCTTTTCCGTTAACGCCAGCAGGGAGCAGATGTCAACACTGCCGGAAGGATTTATCCTCTCCGGCATAGATACCCTCGTCGCTATGGCGATGTATCCCGACGTCCTGGCACGCAACATGGAGACTCCGATTTTGGACTTAGCCGCTTTGCAATGGCAGTCCGTCGACTATTCGTTCTCCTTCGGGACCAGCGACGTTTTGCTCTTCTTCGCCCACATGGCCGGCATGGGCGTCGCCCAAGGCTACCTCTCTGGCGGTCTCTTGTTCCTCGGGTAGTGCCGGGCTCTGGCTCTTTGCCTCCTTGCTCCCCAGCGAATTTTTCAAAATACCGAGGCGTAACAAATGTTGCGCCTCTTTTTTTAATATGAAAAGAATAAGGGTTTTTCGTTTGAAAAAAGGGTTTTTAAGGGGTAAGGTGAAGTATAAGGAATAATTTTTAATGGAACCTTTAGCCTCAAAAATTAGGCCCAAAACCTTGGAAGGTTTTGTGGGACAAGAGCATCTGGCAGGGAAAGGGAAACCTCTTAATGTTGCTATTGAGCAGAAACACTTGTTTTCTTTTATTCTCTGGGGTCCTCCCGGATCCGGAAAGACCACTTTGGCTAAGATATACGCCAGCGGTTTGGATGCTGAATTATACGAGCTGTCTGCGGTTTCTGCCGGGAAGTCAGACATCAAGAAAATATTAAATGAAGACACAGAAGGGTCTCCTAAAATCTTGTTCTTGGACGAAATTCACCGCTTTAACAAGTCCCAGCAGGACTTTCTGCTCCCTTACGTGGAGAAGGGGGATATAACGCTGATCGGGGCTACAACGGAAAACCCGAGTTTTGAAGTAATCTCGCCCCTGCTTTCCAGGTGCAGGGTTTTTGTTCTGAACGAACTTTCAGAAGAAAACATGAGAGACATTGTTAAAAGAACCGGCTTTAAAATGGACGAGGAGGCAGAGGGCTGGCTCGTTAACATGGCAAACGGGGACGCCAGGCAGGCGATCACAATGCTTGAGAATACAAGCAAGCTTTACAAAAAGATAACAGTGGAGAATTTGAAGAACACTCTCCAATCAAAGTTTTTAAGATACGACAAGGCAGGGGAGGAGCACTACAACATTATCTCAGCTTTCATTAAAAGCATGAGAGCAAGCCAGGCAGACGCCGCCCTTTATTATCTGGCCAGAATGATTGAGGCAGGTGAAGACCCCAAGTTTATAGCCAGAAGAATGGTTATTTTCGCTTCAGAGGATATAGGGCTGGCCCATCCTACGGCCCTAGTAGTGGCCAATGACGTATTCCGGGCAGTGGAAACAATAGGGCTGCCAGAGTGCGGGATTAATCTGGCCCACGGGGTTGCTTATTTGTGCGGTTGCAAAAAAGACAGAAGGGCTTACGAGGCGTATATGAAGGCCGCAGAGGATGCAAAAAAGCACGGGAACCTTCCCGTACCCTTAAAATTAAGAAACCCGGAGACAAAACTTATGAGAGAAATGGATTACGGCAAAGGATACGAGAAATATTCCAAAGAGTCCTTTTTGCCCAAAGAACTAAAGAACAAAAAATATCTTAAATAAAGGCCGTTTTAATCAATAGAAAAATATGAAATTTTCTCTTAACTCGAAAATTCAAAAAATGGACTGGCTGGACATGGGGCTGGTTAAGTTCAGCTGCATAGTTTTTGGGATTATTCTTGCCGCATTGCTTCCGGAACTGCGAGAGATAAATCTTTGGTGGTTGCTATTGGCAGTTCTTGTTTTGGCGATAAGGCCTCTTTACAGAGTTTATCTCCGATAGGGTTGATTTTTCTTTGGCTTTTCTTTTTCTAGAAAAAGAGTTGGTCTGGGAACAGGCCCTTGAGAATCAGAGAGAAGAGAGTGACAGAGAACCCAGAAGACGCTGATTTTGCGGTGGCTTTCGTTTTCGGCATCAGTCTGCCATTTTATTGCTGGCTAAACTGAAAAAGATAGGAGAAAAATGAGAATAAAAAAGATATTCTCAATTGGAAAAAGAGCGTGCTTTGACGTTTTTCTTGCTATTTTAGGAATTATTATCCCGGCAATCTTTTTTGTGAGTCTTGTCGTCGGCTTAATCGACGGGTGTCAGGGACAATAAAAAAGCCCTTTTTAAAAGAAAGGCTTTTTTATTCTTTTAAGATGTTATAGAATCTTAATAATGGCAGAATATATTATTTCCGGGATTATTCAGGGAATTACAGAGTGGCTTCCCGTGAGCTCTGAGGGAATGCTTGTTTTAATTAAGGCAAACTTTTTTAATAAAAATTTTGAGATAGGAGAGGCAATTCAGTACGCCCTTTTCCTGCATCTGGGGACTTTCTTTTCAGCCCTTATTTACTTCAGGAAAGAAGTAATAAGGATTATCAAGGATATTTTTAGGTATAAAAATATTTCCAAAGATAAGAAAAACCTTATCTGGTTTTATCTCCTTGTTACTGTATTCAGCGGAATAGTCGCCCTTTCTATCTTAAAAGTTTTAGAAGTGGCACTGGGAAATTTTAAGGTTACAGGAAAACTTGTTACTTTGGGCATCGGAGTTCTTTTGATTTTGACGGCGCTTATCCAGTTCAAGAAAAGAGTCGGGCTTAGAACAGAAAAAGAGATTACCAAAAAAGACGGGGTTTTACTGGGAATAATACAGGGGTTTTCTATTCTGCCCGGATTGTCCAGATCAGGGCTTACTGTGGCAGGACTTCTTCTTAGAAGGTTTCAAGATACAGACGCTTTAAAATTAAGCTTTATTATGAGTTTGCCCGTGGTGCTGGGGGGTAACATAGTTCTTAATCTGGACCGAATGGTGTTTGATTTTAATTCTTTGATGGGTTTTTCTGTTTCCTTTTTTCTTGGCATTATTACAATTCATTTTTTGATGAAACTGACAAAGAAAGTAAATTTTGCATGGTTTGTTTTGCTTTTTGCCCTAATAACTATAATTTCAGTTTTTATTTAATTGACAAAACTAATTTAGGGATTAAGATGCCGTTGTACCTTAAAAAGAAAGGAAAAAGAGAATGGACAGACAGCAAAGGATGGAAGAGGTTTCTTCAAGAGAGCATTTTCACTGCTTTGCTTGCGGGGACTCAGGACAGGGGTTGGATCTTAAATTTCAGGCTCTAGAGAACGGCGGCGTGGAAGCGGTTTTTAACTGCTCCAGCGCTTATCAGGGTTATGACGGAATAATCCAGGGCGGAATAGTGGTCTGCCTTATGGATGCTGCTATGGCAAACTGCCTCTTTTCCTATAACCACCGCGTTCTCACAGGAAAACTGAAGGTTCGCTTTAAGCGCCCTCTTTTAATACGGAGAAAAGCCGTAGTGGGAGCTGAGATAAAAAAGAAGCGGCCTCCTTTGTTTGTGGTAAAAGCCTGGATTATCCAGGATGATGTTGTTAAAGCCCAAGCCGAGGGCGAGTTCTTAGAGAAATAAAGCCCGCATTATGCGGGCTTTTTTTGTTCAAGCCATGAAATATAATAGATAGCTGATTAATTGTCTTTTTTCTTAAATACTCTTGCCATTTTTCAGTAAAATGTGGGAGGACGGGCCTCCCACAATCTGACTGATTTTAGCCAATCATTAACTGATTCATTTTGCAATATAATTCAATGATTTATACTGTAAAGCGTGCCATGGGGATGCTTTTTATTTGTAAATAAATGCTTTTTTTGTAAACTAAAGAGTAAAGATATGACTATTGAAGAATTTGAAAAAGTAGTGGCCAAAGCGGTTGAGAGTATCCCGGAGAGATTTTTGAAGAAATTGGAAAATGTAGAGATTTGTGTTGAGGAAAATCCTACTTCGGAGCAACAGAGGAATCTGGGAAAAAACTCTTTAATATTCGGTCTCTACCAAGGAGTGCCCAAGACCAAAAGATGGCATTACGGACAGGTTCTTCCTGACAAGATAACTGTCTTCAAAGAACCCATTGAAAGGATTTGCCTTACCAGAAAGGAAGTGGAAGAAAAAATAAAAAATGTTGTTTGGCACGAAATAGCCCATCATTTTGGCATGGGAGAGGACAGGGTGAGGAAAGCTGAAAAGAGAAGGGTTGACGAGAGTTGCTAAATATGCCATCATTTTAATAGTGTTAATCTTGCTTTGTCCTTTCTAAACTTAGGAGAAGAAGAATGTCCAGACAATCTAGCAGGTTCCAGGCCGTGAACAGCGGGCGGGGTCCGCGGTGCGCCATTGACGGACAGTGCTTTGACGCAGGCGGCATCTGCAATCGCGGCCACGGACAGGGAGAGATCTATTCGATCCCTATTACCGTAGTTGAGAAAACAGATGTTCCCGAAAAAGTGGAGGTCGTCTGCGAGCCCTTTGCGAATCGCTGCAGCCTCTGCGGCGCTTTCTTCGACGAAGATGGTGATGTTTGCGGAGGACCGGCTCGGCACATTATCGGGCAGAAGTATTCAGTCCGGGGTTGATCTTTCCCAAGCCCTCCCGTAAATCTAAGGGGGGCTTTTTTTATGCTGAAACCATTTGCGTTTGCAAAAACTATGGGTTAGAATATAAGATAAATTAAGAAATATGGTTAAAAAGAAGAAAACTACTCAGAAAAAGAAAAGGGTTCCCGGAAAAACGGAAGACAATGTTCCCAAGCCCAAGATTAAAATCATTGGAATCGGCGGCGGCGGGGGAACAATTGTTTCGGAGATTGCTTCCAGAGTAAAAAAGGCAAACTTTGTAGTAGCCAATACAGACACCCAGTCTCTTAAAAGGGCGAGCAGGAAAGCGAAGAAGTTTCCTTTCGGCAAAGAGTTGACTCAGGGCTTGGGGACGGGTATGGATATTGAGGTTGCTTCAGCCGCAGCAGAGAATTCCAAAGAGAAGATAAAAAAGATGATGGAGGGGCAGGATCTGTGTATTCTTGTTGCTTCTTTGGGCGGGGGGACAGGATCTGGAGCAAGCCCCTTGTTTGCCAAGATTTCCAGGAGTTTAGGCAATCTTACCTACGGCATTTTTACTCTTCCTTTCGAATTTGAGGGAAAGAAAAAGGCGGAAATTGCCAAGGAAGCACTAAAGAAGATAACGCCCAATGTCAATGCCTATACCGTCTTTCCCAACGAAAGAATTTTTCAGATTATTGATAAGAATAACCCCTTGAGCGCGGCTCTTTCTGCTATTAACGAGAAGATGGGAAACAACCTAGAGGGCCTGATCGAAATGATTTATCTGCCTGCTCTGATAAATATCGATTTTGCGGATCTTAGAACTATTTTTAAGGGCAGGGGAAGGCTGGCTTATTTAAATACAGTAGATATTGAGGGGCCCGAAAAAGAGGAAGTGGTCAGGAAAATAGTTTCCAGCCCGCTTTATCCCTATACTATCAGGGGAGCAAAAAGCATTTTATACAATATTTCGGGAAGCAAGGAACTTCAGTTAGATCAGGTGGCCCACCTTTCCAAAATAATTAACGAAGCAGTAAACAGAAAAGCAAAGATTATTTTTGGGGTAAGCCAGAATAATAAACTAAGAAGCGATATCAGATTGACCCTGCTTGCCCTGGGCTGTTCTGCTAAAGAGTTTCTTCCTGTTGATAAAGATGTGGAGCAGCCTAAAATCGTAAAGAAAAAGAAAACAGTCCCTGTCAATAAAAAAAAGAAGGCTCCCAATTCTCCCAAACTAAAAAAGACAGCAATCCAAAAAAAGAAATTAATTAAGGAAACGGGGGAAGAGCTGAAGAAGAAAAAAAGAAAGACCGGGGTCCAGGTAAAAAAAGAGGAAGAGAAGGCAGAAAAAGAGCTTTTACAGAGAGAAGAAATATGGGAGGTTCCTGCTATTTTAAGAAAAAGGGATAAAAACCTTTAATAATTTATGGAGATCAAAAAAGCAATTATTCCTTTAGCCGGCATGGGAACCCGCTTTCTTCCTTTGTCAAAAGTAGTCCCCAAAGAGTTATGGCCTCTGGCCGGCAGGCCGGTAGTGGAGAGAATTATCAGAGAGGCCAAAGACTCGGGCATAAGCCAAATAATTTTTGTAGTAAGTCCGGAAAATAAAAAAATACTCGAATACTTAAAGCCTTCTGCCAAAATAGAAGGGATCTTGAGAGAGAAGAAGAGAGAAAAACTTTTAAAAGAATACAAAGAATTCGAGCAATTCGTTAAAGATCTTTCTTTTTCTTATGTTATTCAGAAGACCCCAAAAGGAGACGGGCATGCCATTTTACAGGCAGCGAAAGAGGCGGGAAAAGAACCCGTGGCCTGCCTTTTTGCAGATGATATTGTAGACTCGAAGACTCCTTGTCTTGCTCAGTTGAAGAAGACATTTAGTACTTGCCAAAAGCCCGTACTCTCCCTCTATTCTGTCTCAGGGCAGAGGATTTCTTCTTACGGTGCGGTCGGGGTGGAAAAAATAGCCAATCGATACTATAAGATAAAAGAGATCGTTGAAAAACCCTCCCCTGAAGAGGCTCCTTCTAATTTTGCCACGATCGGAAAGTATATTCTGACTCCGGAGGTTTTTAAATACCTTAAGGAAACAAAGCCCAATGCCAAAAAAGAAATAATTTTGGCTGAGGCTCTTTCTGCTATGTTAAAAGACGGCAAGATGATTTATGGATATGAAATAGAGGGCAGATGGCTGGAGTGCGGAGATAAAGCATCCTGGATGAAATCAAACCTCTATTTTTCTTTAAGGGATCCGGAATTGGGCCCTGAGATGAAGGAGTTTTTAAAAGATATCAAATGAAGAAGACAGACAAGAAGATTCTAAAGAAAATCTATAAACCCAAGCCCAAAACTGCCAGGAAGTATGACGCGGGATTTTTGCTTGTTATCGGCGGGTCTGAATTTTACAGCGGTCCTCCCGCCCTTTCTGCTCTGGCAGCGTTCAGATCAGGGGTGGATATGGTTAATATTGTGGCTCCGGAGAGAGCTGCCAATATTATTGCTTCTTTTGCTCCGGATTTAGCAGTCTATCCTCTTATTGGAAAGCACCTTGTAAAGAAACATTTAAGCACCTTGTTTTCTATGAGCAAGTCGGCCGAGGCTGTGGCAGAAAACAGGGTTGCCATAGTAGTAGGAGGGGGCATGGGGAGATCTAAAGAAACGCAACAAGTAATATTGGATTTTCTGGCAGAGACTGCTTTGCCTGCCGTTATTGATGCCGATGCTATTCATGCTGTGTCAAAGAATAAAGAGGTTATTTACAGAAAGCCCTTTCTGATTACTCCTCATTCTCATGAATTTTATATTCTTACAGGAAGAGAGGTTGAGGGTTTTTCTGATAAAGAAAGAGAGAGTGTCGTTAAAGAGGAGGCCCAGAAACTTAAGACCACCATTCTTTTAAAAGGAGATACAGATATAATATCAGACGGGAAAGAGACATGCTTTTCAAAAGCGGGGTCTTCCTGTATGACGGTGGGAGGAACGGGAGATGTGTTGGCGGGAATAGCCGGCGCTCTTCTGGCTCGCGGCTTGAGTCCCCTGGAGGCTGGCAGGGCTGCTGCCTTGATAAACGGACTGGCAGGAAAAATAGGAGAAAAAACATTCGGAGAGTCTTTAATGTCTAGCGATCTTTTAGATATTATTCCTCGGGTTATAAAATAACAGCCAATCAAGGAAAAAATACTTGGCTGGCAGGATGCTTATGACACAATTAAAAGATAAAGTTGCAGTTGTCACGGGTGCCAGAAGGGGCATGGGCAGAACCCATGCTTTAGCCTTGGCTGAGGCCGGCGCCAAGGTTATAGTCTCAGACATCAGCGAAGAAGACTGCCAGAAAGTAGTCGAGGAGATTAAAGAGAAAGGAGGGGAGGCTAAAGCAGTAAAATGCGACGTTACTAAAAAAAATGAGGTGGATAACCTGGTTGAGGCGGCAACCTCGGAGTGGGGGAGGCTGGATATTTTAGTTAATAATGCAGGGATAGCAGACTTCAAAAAGTTTCTTGAAATGACAGAAGAAGACTGGGACAAAACCATTGATATTAATTTAAAAGGATATTTTTTATGCAGTCAGGCTGCAGCAAAAGTGATGGCAGACCAAAAATCGGGTGCCATAGTCAATATTGCTTCCGTGGCTATGGGCCAAGTAGGGGTAGGGTTTGCCAACCTCGCTCATTACTGCGCCAGTAAAGGAGGAATTGTGGCTATGACAGAGGAATTAGCGGGGGAGTTGGCAGAGTATAATATCCGAGTTAACGCTATTTCCCCGGGCGTTATTGAAACGCCCATGATAGATCCTATCAAAGAAGATCCCGAACAGCAAAAAGCAATTTTGGCGAGGGTACCCATGCACAGAGAGGGAAAACCGGAAGAAGTTTCCAAAGCAGTGCTGTTTTTGGCCTCAGATGACTCTTCTTATGTTACAGGATCTACTCTAGTGGTTGATGGAGGATGGCTTTCTGTTTAAGGGCGCAGGATTTGAAATATCATTTTCTGATTTCTCAGAGAGATGAGTAGTCAGAACCCTGTACTCTAAGGGTTCGGAGAATAAAAAAGTCCTGTCTTTTGGGCGGGACTTTGAGTTTTTTAGATCTTTTTTCGAAAGGCTTGGATTCTCTAGCCTATTGTGGCTACGGTTATAATGAGGCGGTTTAGCGTGAAATGCGTGTATCTGAGGCATTATTATTTAAGCCATGAAATATGTTGACAGTTAAAATCGTCTGCTTCCTTAAATACTCTTGCCACTTTTCAGTAAAATGTGGGAGGACGGGCCTCCCACAATCTGACTAATTTCAGCCAATCATTAACTGATTTATTTTGCAACATGATTTAATGATTTATACTGTAAAGTGTGCCATAGGAGAATGAATATTATTGTTTCTTCGTTTTTAAAGATGTATAATAAAGAAATATGATTTACGACTTAATTATTATAGGAGGAGGTCCTGCCGGCATGACAGCCGGCATATACGCCGGAAGGCAGGGAATGAATATTCTTCTCATAACTAAAGGTTTTGGCGGGCACATGGCGGTGAAGGCGGTAGATATTGAAAACTATCCTGGCTTTAAGAGTATTCCAGGACAGGATTTGGTTGAGAATTTTAAAGAGCATATGGAGGTTCAAGATATTGAACAAAAAAAGGGAGAGGTTGTGAATGTAGAAAAGGAAGGAAAAGAATTTATAGTCACTACCGCCGATAAAGAGAAATTTAAGTCCTATTCTGTAATTGTGGCTTCAGGATCTGACCCTCGTCCTCTGGAGGCGCAAGGGGAGAAGGAATTTGTTGGCAAGGGGGTAAGTTATTGTGCGATATGTGACGGTCCCATGTTCCGGGACAAGGATGTGGCTGTTGTTGGAGGAGGGAACTCCGGATTTGAGACCGCAATCTTTTTAGCCAACTATGTTAATAAGATATATGTTTTAGAATATAGCGGGAAAGCCAAGGCAGACAAGGACAACCAAGAGAGGGTGTCTAAAACAGGAAAATGCGAATTAATAACTAATGCCCAGTTGAAAAAGATAGAAGGGAAGGACTTTGTAGAATCTATTACTTACCAAGATACAAAAACCAAAGAAGAAAAAGAGATTCCTGTTAAAGGGGTGTTTGTAGAAATTGGATATCAGCCGGCAACCTCTTTTGTTAAGGGGCTTGTCGAGTTCGACGAAAGGGACGAAATCAAGGTGGAATATGAGACCTGCCGGACCAAGACCCCGGGGCTTTATGCTGTGGGAGACGCCAACTCCGGCAAGTTCAAGCAAATAGTAACTGCAGCAGGCGAGGGAGCCAAGGCAGCCCTGTCTTCCTATAACTATTTACAGGATATAAAATAAGGGCAATTACCCTGACACCCCTGGCTTTAAGAAACCTCTCGGTTTCTTACGTCGCTCCCGCTCCTATTTTCCAACACAGGGTAATTGCCATAATTAACAAATTATGAAAATGGGGGACAAGATTCAGAAAATTACAGCCCAAGAGGTATTAAATTCTAGGGGGAGAACAACCGTTAAGGTCAGTTTGGAAACAGAAAGAGGGGTTTTTGCGGCCTCCTCGCCCTCCGGTGCTTCTACCGGAAAGCATGAGGCAGTAGAAGTTAAAACCCAAACTGCTATTTTTAATATTGAAGAAAAAATTGCTCCTGAGTTGAAGGGAAAAGACGTTGAAGACCAAAAAGGCATAGACGAATTGTTAATAGGGCTGGATGGATTAGGAGACAAGTCAAACTTGGGAGCGAACGCTATTCTGCCTGTTTCTTTTGCTGTCTGCCGGGCAGGAGCTGCTTCGGAGAGGAAACCCCTTTACAACTATATAAAAGAGAGCTTTCAGGAAGAGGCTAATCTTAACATCAGTCCCGCTTTCAATATTATTAACGGAGGAGTTCATGCGGGGGGCGACTTGGAAATCCAAGAGTTTATGGTGGTTCCCGAAGGAGAAAGCGTTTCAGAAAAAATCAAGACAGGCTCTGCCATATACCAGAATCTAAAGCAGTTGTTAAAAGAAGCCTACGGGACAAGGGCTGTGAACATTGGAGACGAAGGAGGATTTGTTCCTCCTGTTGCCTCTTCGCAAGAGGCCCTTGATGTTATCGTGTCTTCTATTAAGAGAACAGGTGCTAAGGCTGCCGTAGCCCTAGACTGCGCGGCCAGCCAGTTTTACAAAAAAGGGAAATACTATTTGCAAGGGACGGTTTTTACCAAAGAAGGGCTGCTTTCTTTTTACCAAGAACTTTTAGACAATTATCCTATTATCTCTTTGGAAGACCCCTTTGCAGAGGACGACTGGGAAGGGTGGCAGATGTTAAAAGATAAAATAGGGGATAGTTGCCTTGTTATAGGGGACGACTTAACCGTTACCAATACAGAGAGGATTAAAAAAGCCAAAGACTGTTGTTCGGGCCTTCTTTTAAAGCCCAACCAAATAGGAACCTTGTCTGAGGCAATAGAGGCTTTTGACTTGGCAAAATCTTACAACTGGAGGGTTATGGTTTCTCATAGATCCGGAGAGACCTGCGATGACTTTATTTCTGATTTGGCTGTGGGAGTAGGGGCAGATTTTATTAAATCAGGAGCCCCAGCCGGAGGAGAAAGGGTTGCCAAGTATAATCGGTTATTGGAAATAGACAGCCTATGAAGAAGATCGTTCTTATGGTGATAGACGGAATGGGGGACAGGCCCGTTTTTTCTTTGGGAGATAAAACGCCCCTGGGGGCAGCCAATACCCCCAACCTGGATAAGTGGGTCCAAAAGGGAAGTTGCGGCCTGGTAGATACTTTCCAGTTTCCTTTTGAAAAAAAACCTACCTCAGAGGGCACTCATATTGCTCTTTTGGGACTGAAAGAAAATTTTTTGGGAAGGGGGCCTTATGAGGCAGCGGGATGCGGTATGGAATTGAAAGAAGGAGACCTCGCCCTTAGAGCGAACTTTGCCACAGTTGATCAGGATCTGGTTATAAAAGACAGAAGAGCCGGAAGAATTAAAGGAAAAAAGCCCTTAGTTGAAGCTCTTTCTGGGATTGAAATCGACGGAGTTCAGTTTTTAATCAAAGGCTCTGTCAGCCACAGGGCGGCTCTTGTAATGAGAGGGAAGGGCCTCTCGGACAAAGTTAAAAAAAACGATCCTAAGCGGCCGGGAGTTAAAGTTGAGGAAGTTAAGCCGACTTCAGAAGAAGGAGAGTTTACTGCCCAGGCCTTGAATAAGTTTATCGGAAAAGCCCATCAGATTTTAAAAGAGCATTCTTTTAATAAAGAAAGAGAATTTCCTGCCAATTATCTTTTGATCAGAGGCGCCGGACTCTATAAAAAAGTGAGAGGTTTTAGGGATAAATATGGACTTGGGGGATGCTGTATCGCAGGAGGAGGATTATATAAAGGAGTGGCCAAATTAGCGGGCATGGATTTAATTGAAGTTAAGGGGGCTACGGGAAGAACCGATACTAATCTCGGGGCCAAATTTAAATCTCTGAACGAGTGCTTAGAGGACTATGATTTTATTTTCTGTCACATAAAAGGGACGGATATTTTTGGTCATGACGGAGATTGTGAGGGCAAAAAAGATTTTATAGAAAAAATTGATAAAAACCTTTCTATTTTCTCAAAAAATAATAATGTCCTTTGGGCGGTAACCGCAGACCATTCTACTCCTTGTGAACTGAAAGACCATTCGCAGGATCCGACTCCGCTTCTTGTTTCAGGAAGCATTGTTGATAAGACTTCTTTCTTTTCTGAAAAAGAGTGCGCCAGAGGGGGGCTGGGGGTTATGGGGCAAGAGAGGGTAATGGACAAAATTATGCAACTTGCAAAAAAACAATGATTTGCTAAAATGCCAATCAGTTAAAAAAATAATAAAAAGCACAATGTTCAATAAAAAAATAATTCCAGTAGCCATTATTATAGCGGGTGTTCTTGTGGGGGGCGCCTTGGTTTATGCTCAGGCCACAGAATGCAAGGTCGAGGAAGGCCAAGCCAACTATATCTCTGCTGAAGAGGCAGGGGCTACTATAATAAACTTTGTTAATCAGAATATCTTAGGGGGGCAGACAGAGGCCTCTTTAACGGAAATCACAGAGGATAAGGGGCTTTATAGGATGAAGATTACAGTTCAGGGCCGGGAGGTCACCTCTTATGCTACGAGAGATGGCAGCCTGTTTTTCCCTGATTTTTTTGATGTGGCTAACACCCCGCTGGCGGCCAAAAGCGAAGGGACTACTATTGGCCAGTTCTCTGTATCAGAAGATAGCGTCTGTAAAGAAAACGGGGCGCCCATGGTCTACTTTTTCGGTTCAGAGAGTTGTCCCCACTGCAGTTGGGAGCATCCCGTTGTTAGAGAAGTGGCAGAGAGTTTCGGAGATGAAATTTCTTTTCATGACAACATGGACGACCAGGAAACAGATTTAGAGGTTTTCCAGAGGTATAGTTCCGGAGGAGTGCCTACTTTGGTGGTGGGGTGTAAGTATTACAGGGTGGGCTCCGGAGAAAATGGTGGAGAAGAGCAGGAAAAAGACAATTTAACAGCCCTTCTTTGTAGTTTAACGGATAACAAGCCTGGTAACGTCTGCGATCAGGTGAAAGACCTGATTGATCAGATATAAAATATGATTAAAATTTATTCTACGCCTTCCTGTCCCTACTGTGAGACATTAAAAGAATACTTAACAGAAAAGGGAATAAAATTTGAAGCAGTAGACGTCTCCCAAGACCCTAAGGCCCTAGAAGAGATGAAAGAGAAGTCCGGTCAGATGGGGGTGCCGGTGGCAGACATCAACGGAGAGATTGTAATAGGCTTTAATAAGGGAAAAATCAAAGAATTATTAAATATTCAAGATTAATTTATGGTTAAAATTGCAATCAATGGGTTGGGCAGAATAGGCCGCTCTACCTTCAGGCGCCTAATTGAAGACCCCGAAGTAGAGGTGGCGGCCATTAACGACCTTACAGACAACGAAACCTTGGCCCATTTATTAAAATACGATTCTGTATACGGACGCTACGGGAAAGAGATTGAGGCCGACCGAGAGAGTATTGCTGTTGACGGGAAGAAGTTTAAGGTGCTCTCTGAAAAAGATCCTGAAAAACTCCCCTGGAAAGATCTGGGAATAGACGTTGTTTTAGAGTGCACAGGCGTCTTCCGGAAGATAGAGGGTGCCAAAAAACATATTACAGCCGGGGCCAAGAAAGTAGTTATTTCAGCCCCTGGTAAATCAGAAGGAATTCCAAGTTATGTTTTGGGGGTAAATGCAGACAAGTTTGATGCTAAAAAAGATGAAGTTGTGGATATGGGCTCTTGCACCACCAATTGTCTGGCTCCCGTGGTCAAGATATTGAACGACAACTTCGGCATAGAAGCCGGCTTTATGACCACTATTCACAGCTATACCACCGATCAAAACATATTAGACCTTCCTCATAAAGATTTAAGGCGGGCTAGAGCCGCTGCTCTAAATATGGTACCCACTACTACCGGGGCTGCTAAAGCCATAGGCCAAGTTATTCCGGAGGTGGAAGGAAAATTAGGCGGAATTGCAGTAAGGGTTCCTACTCCCACCGTTTCTCTGCTTGATCTGGCAGCAACTCTTAGGAAACCGGTTTCGGCAGAAGAGATAAATAATTCTTTTACAGAGGCGGCAAAATCCGATAATTTCAAAGGCATATTTCGAGTAGAAGAAGACCCTCTTGTTTCCCAAGATTATGTAGGAGATTCTTATTCCTCTGTTGTGGATCTTCCTCAGACAAAAGCAAAAGGAAATCTAGTTAAAGTAGTGGCCTGGTATGATAATGAATTCGGCTATTCCTGCAGGTTAGCAGAATTTGTTTCTTATATAGCCCAGAGACTGTAAATATTTCTTCTATAAAAAACCCCGTAGATTTTTCCACGGGGTTTTGTCATTGGCGGTAGCCTAGCCAGACCCTCGGGATCGGGGAATTCAGCCCTTGTCTCCCGTTCATAGCGGGACTAGAGGTTTTCCCATCAGATCTCTTTGCCGGGGATCTTTGTCTGCCCAGGAGACGAGGGGCGGCTACTCCCGGCTACTCCGATAAGATTTCCAGTCAGCCGACACTGACCGTAAGCGCCTTAGGCAGGAAAACCTCAGGCTGCAGACTGCTGGCAGTTGGGCAACGCACCCATGGACTGCCTGACATTTAGCAGAGCTGCCTTTGCTAGGAGGGGCGAAGGGAATTGTCCCGATATTCCTACTTCTGCCACCAATGACACAAAGAGCTACTTTTATTTATTTTACAAATCTTTATTTTTTTGTCAAATTCTCTTTATTATTTCTTCCAAAAGAGTTATAATAAGGAAAGTTAAACTTTCCTACACAGGGTAATCGCCATAATTAAGAAATAATTATGAAAAAAGTTTTAGTCGAAGTCTCTGCTAGGCACATCCATTTATCCCAAGATCATTTAGAGAAACTCTTCGGGGAAGGGTATGAATTAACAAAACTAAAAGATCTTAGCCAGCCCCATGACTTTGCTGCGAAAGAAACAGTAGAGATAAAGGTGGGCTCTTGCGTTTTTTCTGAAGTAAGGATAGTGGGCCCGGTAAGAGAGAGAACTCAGGCGGAGTTTTCCACTACAGATATTATCAGTTGCGGGGTGAAGCCGGAAATAAGAGAATCGGGGAGATTGGAGGGCTCTTGTAGCGCCGTGTTAAAAGGGCCCGCCGGAGAGGTAAGCCTTAAAGAAGGGGTAATTGTGCCCCAAAGACACCTTCACGCAAGCCCCGAAGAGGCAAGGGGATGGGGCCTGAAAGACGGAGACCTTGTTTCTTTGAGGGTAGAGGGCAAGAGAGGCCTTACTTTTTATAATGTGAAAGTGAGGGTTGATAAAGATTACAGAATGGCGGCTCAAATAGACACAGACGAGGGCAATGCAGCAGGGATTAGTAAAAAAGGAGAAGGAAAAATTGAAATATGATATTAGTCCTGAACTGCGGAAGCCAATCAATAAAATGGGCTCTTTACGATAAAGGGTTAAAGCGGATAAAAGGCGGAGAGAGAAAGGTTTCTGGTGCCAGCCAGTATAAGGAATTTTTAATAAAAGAACTTTCTAAATTAAAAGACTATAGGGGAAAGATTGAAAAAGTGGGACATAGGTTTGTCCACGGGGGAGGGAATTTCAGAAAGCCTCTGGAAATTAATTCCCAGAGAATAAAAAAATTAGAGAGACTTAATCACTTGGCTCCGATTCATAACCCCTATAACCTTTTGGGAATTAGGGCGAGCCAGAAAATGTTTTTTGAAGCCAAACAATTTGTAGTTTTTGACACCGGATTTTACAAAGATCTTTTAAAAGTTAGCAGAACTTATCCCTTGCCTCAAAGTTTTGGCTTTCAGAAATTTGGTTTTCATGGAATTTCCCACGAGTATGCAGCTCAAAAAGCAGCCGGCAGAGAACTTAATAAGTTAAAAATAATAACCTGCCATCTGGGCGGAGGATCCAGCGTTGCCGCAATTGATAAAGGAAAAGCAATTGATACTTCTATGGGGCTTACTCCTCTAGGAGGAGTAGTGATGATGACTAGGCCCGGAGATCTAGACCCCGGGTTGGTTCTGGAAATGGTTAGAACCAAAGGCCTAAAAAGGGCAAAGGAAATACTTAACAATCATTCAGGAATAAAAGGAGTTTGCGGAGAAAGAGATATGCTTAAGGTTTTGAAAAAGATAAAAAAAGGAGACAAAAAAGCAAAATTGGCTTTGGATGTCTTTGTTTATTCTATCCAAAAATATATAGGATCTTTCTGTGCTCTTTTAGACAGATGCGATCTTTTGGTTTTTACGGGCACCATTGGCTGGGGATCTGCCAAAATCAGACAAAGAATATCTAATATTAGCATATTGGCGAACACAAAGGTCTTAAAAGTAAAGCCCGAAGAGGAACGGGCTATTGCTGATAAAATTAAAAATACATAATGGCCGAAGAAAATAAAATACTAATCGCCATTGATAATGATTTCATTCGCGAGGCCTATTACGAGGTGCTAACAAAAGAGAATTTTTCAGTTCTGGAAACAAAAAACGGCAAAGAAGCCCTTAATCTTGTTAAAAAAGAAAAGCCAGATGTAGTGATGTTGGATGTTTTGCTTTCTGAGATGGGGGGGTTTGAAGTAATGAAAGCCATAAGGAAGAGCAAGGAGCTTTCCAGAACTCCTATTATAATTTTTACCCAACTGGAGAGGCGAGAAGACAAACTGAAAGCCATGGAGCTGGAGGCCAAAGACTTTGTTTCCGCGGCTAATGTTTCTCCAGTAGAAGTTATCAGGAGAATAAAGATTCTCCTCGGGGCCCAGAAGAGCTACACTATAGAGCCCAAGGAGACAGGGGGCCTGAAAGAACTAATAAAAGACTTAGGAAGGGGATCTCAACTGAAATGTCCCAAATGCGGAAGCAGCAAAAGGATTCATTTAATAAGGGATCTTTCTCGCGGGCGCAACGAGTTTATTCTCTCTTTTGTTTGCCCAAAGTGTGATTTAAAAAAGTAAAGGTTATTTAGAAAAGATTAAAGATGATTACCTATGAGCAATTATATACTTTGGCTTAAAGAAGTTAATTTCGAGAGTGTTCCTGAGGTGGGCGGGAAAAACGCCTCTTTAGGTGAGATGTACGGAGCGCTTTCTAAGAAAGGGGTTAACGTTCCAGAAGGCTTTGCTTTAACCACTAAGGCCTATTGGCATTTCTTAAAAGAAAATAATCTGGATAGAAAGTTAAGGGATCTTTTCAAAGAGTACAATCCCAAAAGCATAAAAAGCCTTCAGGAAACAGGCAAGAAGACAAGGAAATTGATACTTAACTCCCACTTTCCCAAGGATTTAGAAAAAGAGATTATTGCAGCTTATAAGGAATTGAGCAAAAGATATGGAAAGAGTCCTGACGTAGCAGTAAGGTCCTCCGGGGTAGTTGAGGATATGCCAGATGCCTCCTTTGCCGGACAGTTTGAAACCTTTTTGAATGTAAAAGGCGAGGAAAAATTATTAAAGACTATCAGGGAGTGTTTTGCCTCCACCTTTAACGACAGGGTTATTTCTTATCGGGATGGAAAAGGGATAGACCATTTGAAGTTTGCTCTTTCTGTCGGTATTTTAAAAATGGTCAGGTCAGACCTCGCTTCTTCTGGGATAATGTTTACTCTGGACACAGAAACCGGATTTCCCAATGTCATCTTGATAAACTCTATCTGGGGGATAGGGGAAATGATAGTCCAGGGAAAGATCACTCCTGATGAATTCTATGTATTCAAACCTACCTTAGAGAAAAACTTCAAGCCTATAATTGTTAAAAACCTAGGCAGGAAAAACCGGATGTATGAGTATGCTTCCAAGGGAGGACTTAAAGAAACCAAAGTAAAAGAAGCAAAGCGATTAAAATTCTCTTTAACAGACGAAGAAATTTTAACATTGGCCCGCTGGGCGAAATTGATCGAAGATCATTATTCCAAGAAGTTTAATAAGTGGATGCCCCAGGACATAGAATGGGCCAAAGATGGAAAAACCGGAGAACTCTTTATCGTTCAATCCAGGCCTGAGACAGTTCACGCCGCTCTTAAGAAAAACACTTACAGAGAGTATACTATTAAAGCTCCCCAAAAGCCTGTTTTGAATGGGATAGCGGTAGGGGATAAAATCGCCACGGGAAAAGTGAGAATTATCCCCGGCGTTCCCCAGATGAGCAAATTCAAGAAAGGAGAGGTGCTGGTTACTCAGATGACAGATCCTGACTGGGTACCCATAATGAGAAAATCTTCAGCCATTATCACAGATGAAGGAGGAAAGACTTGCCACGCCTCTATTGTAGCCAGAGAATTGGGTATTCCTGCTATTGTAGGCACAGGTAAGGCTACGCAGGATTTGAAAACAGGGGATGTAGTAACAGTTGACTGCACCCAGGGTAGAAGCGGGAGAATTTTTAAGGGAAGGGTGCCCTTTAAGGTGAAAGAGCATAACCTTAAAAAAGTTCCAGATCTAAAGACCAAGATAATGATGAACGTAGGGGCTCCTGAGGCCGCTTTTAGATTTGCCTCCCTTCCCGTAGAGGGAGTCGGTTTGGCCAGAGAAGAATTCATAATCGCAGAAAAGATCAAAGTTCATCCCTTGGCTCTCTACCATTTTGATAATTTAAAAGACAAGAGAGTCAAAAAAAGGATAAGGGACGAGACCATAGAGCATAAAGACAAGAGAAAATTCTTTGTCAAAGAATTAGCAGAAGGCGTAGCTCAAATCGCCTCCTCTGTTTACCCCAAAGAGGCTATAGTAAGATTTTCGGACTTTAAGAGCAACGAATACAAAAATCTCATCGGAGGAGAATTGTTTGAAAAAGAAGAAACGAATCCCATGCTCGGATTTAGAGGCGCCTCCCGTTACATCAGTGAAGAATTCAGACCTGCTTTTGAAATGGAATGCCGGGCAATAAAACGAGCAAGGGAGATATTTGGATTAAAAAACATCAATGTGATGGTGCCTTTCTGCAGAACCACGGAAGAAGGAGAGAAGACCTTAAAGATAATGAAGAAGCAGGGACTGCCAAGGGGAAAGGATTTGAATGTTTATGTTATGTGCGAGATTCCCTCCAATGTTATCTTAATAGACGAGTTTTTGAAAATATTTGACGGAGTAAGCATAGGATCTAATGACCTAACCCAGCTTGCCTTGGGTTTGGACAGAGACAATGGAAGAATATCTTATGTTGGAGACGAAAGAGATCCTGCAGTCAAGAAAATGATAAGCAAAACAATCAGTTTCTGCAACTCAAAGGGAAAGTATTGCGGTATCTGTGGAGACGCTCCCTCTTCTCTGCCTTCTTTTGCCAGGTTCTTGGTGAAAGAGGGGATTCCTTCTATGTCCTTATCTCCTGACGCTGTCATGAAAACAATTCTAATTTTGAGCAACAAAAATGTTTGATGTAATTACCTTTGGTTCTGTCGCTTGGGATATATTTCTGACGCCGGAAAAGTTTGAGATCTTGAAGGACAAAAAATTCTCCACCAAAAAGGGGCTTTGTTTTGACTTCGCCTCTAAAGTGGAAGCCGGAGATATCTCTTTCGCCTCGGGCGGAGGAGGATCTAATTCCGCTGTTACTTTTTCCAAGCAAGGATTTAAAGTTGCCTATTGCGGCAGGATAGGAAGAGACAAGGCCGGTCAGGAGATTATAGAAGAGATAGAAAAAATGGGGGTCAATTGCCAGTTTGTTTTAAAAACCAAAAAGGCGCCCACTAATCACTCTGTTATTTTAAATGTTCCCGGGAAAGACAGAACAATTATTGTTTACAGAGGCGCCTCAGGATTTTTGTCAAAAGAGGATCTTCCTTGGGCTAAACTAAAAGCAAGCTGGTTTTACCTTGCTCCGTTTTCCGGAGAGTTGGCTAAGATGAGCAGGATACTAGTAGATTTTGCCAGAGAAAGCGGCATTAAAGTTCTCTTGAATCCGAGTCGCACTCAGCTTTCTATGAGAAAGTTACTCTTAAAGAAGATTATAGCAAAAAGCGATATTCTTCTGTTAAACCAAGCAGAGGCCTCAGAGCTGACTAAAATACCTTATGAAAAGGAGGAGAAGATATTCAGAAAACTGGACAAGGTGTGTCCCGGGATCGTCATAATGACAAAAGGAAAGAGGGGGGTGTCAGTTTCTGACGGAAATAATTTCTACGGGGCAGGATCCATCAAAACCAAAGTTGTTGATAAAACCGGAGCAGGAGATGCTTTCGGATCCGGTTTTCTCTCGGGCTTTATTAAATCCGAGGGGAGTATTGAATATGCTATCCAATCAGGCACAGCCAATGCTTCAAGGTGCCTGAAAGAAAAAGGGGCCAAGTATGGCCTGCTGGCCAGAGGAGAGAACTTCGAAAAGGTTAAGGTTAAAAAGAAAAAACTAAAATGACATTAAAAAGTTACCTTAAAAAAGCCCAGAGAGAAGAATGGGCCATAGGCCAGTTTAATTTTTGTACTCTGGAACAGTTGAGAGGAATACTGACTGCAGCCAAGAAAATGAAAAGCCCTGTGATTTTGGGCACCTCGGAGGGGGAAAGCAGATACATGGGCCTCAAGGAGGTGGTGGCCTTGACAGAGATTTCCAAAATGAAATACGGGGTAGAGGCCTTTTTAAATATTGATCATGGTACCGAATCGTCTTGGCTTAGAGAAGCCATAAAATTGGGATATTCTGCTGTCCATTATGATGGTTCATCCCTTTCTTTTAAGAAGAACAAAGAGAACGCTAAAAAGATAGTATCTTTTGCTCACAAAAAAAGGGTTTTAGTGGAGGGGGAAATAAGCGCCTTTGGAGGAGATTCCTCTTTTAAGAAGAAAAAAATCGAGATTAAAGAAAAAGACCTAACATCTCCTGAGGAGGCGGCTTCTTTTGTCAAAGAAACAGGAGTGGACAGTTTAGCTCCCGTCATTGGCAATGTGCACGGAGTTTACAAGCAAATGCCTAAACTTGATTTACTCCGTTTGGCGAGAATAAATAAGTTAACCGATTGTTTCCTGGTTTTGCATGGAGGATCCGGTCTTTCCAAAAAAGAACTGCAGAATGCAATAAAAAAAGGAGTGGTGAAGGTTAATTTCAACACAGAACTGAGAAGGGCTTGGAAAACAGCAATATCGGAAGAGATAAAAGCGAAGACCTTAAAGCCCTACAGTATTCTTCCCGCAGTCCAAGAGGCTGTACAGAAAAAGGTCGAAGAAAAAATAAAGACACTTGGCAGTTTTAATAAAATATAGTATATTGATTTAAGAAAATGGCTTCTCAAAAATCCACCATATTATTTGCTCTCGTCCTGGTAGGACTTATTGTGTTGATATTAGTCCTTGGCATGAGCAAAGAAAACTCTGTTTCAGAGGAGATAGATGTGAAAGTTGTTACGGACAAAGAAGAGTATGTGGGCGGGAAGGATATACTGAAGGTCAAGATAGAGAATATCTCTCAGGAGAGGATTTGTTTTTCTTCCTGCATACCCTTTTATTTAAAAAAGAAAGATGACGGGTATAAAGGGTTTGATTATAATGAGTGTTCTCGGGAGGATATAGCGGAGAAGTGTATTGATCCCGCGGAGGTTAAGGCCTTTGCAATAGATCTTCCTTCTGAAGTAAGAGGAGAATATCTTTTAGCAATTCCGGCCTGTGTAGGATGCAATATTCGGCAGATCTTTAGGGAGGATCAGAAAATTTATTCTAACGAGTTTGTAATAAAGTAAAAGAGCGATGTTGATTAATAATTGATTTGCATTTGCGAATTAATTTTGTAATATGAAAATTATTCAAGAACATGACAAATGTATTAGTTGCGGCGCCTGTACGATTGCCTGCCCCTCTGGATGGGAAATAGGAGAGGGCGGCAAGGCTTACCCCAAAGGAGCAAAGTATAATTCAGAGAAAAAGGTTTATGAAAAGGAGGTTGGCGAAGCAGGCTGCAACGAGGCAGCAGCAGATAGTTGCCCGATAGATATTATTCATATAAAAGAATAAAAATGTTAACTCTGACAGCGAGAAAAAGAGAAAAAGGAAATCCTGACAGTCTTCGTAATAAAGGCGTGCTTCCCGCTGTAATATACGGACCAAAAGTGAAACCCCAGCCCATTCAGGTTGATTTCAAGAATTTTTTAGAGGTCTATGAAAAGGCCGGGGAGAGTACTCTTATCTCCCTGGACTTGGAGGGAGAGAAACACACTGTTTTGTTTTATGACATAAGCAAAGATTCCTTAAGCGGTAATCCTATACATGCTGACTTTTACCAGCCAATTTTGACAGAAAAGGTAGAAGCCACTGTTCCCGTGGTCTTTGAGGGCGAAGCCCCGGCTGTAAAAGATTTGGGAGGAACTCTTGTCGAGGAGATTCAGGAAGTCGAAGTTAAGGCGCTGCCTCAGAATCTGCCCCATGAGATAAAAGTGGATGTTAGTGCCCTGAGGACAATTGATGATGAAATATTGGTAAAGGATCTGAATATTTCTCAGGGCGTAGAAATCTTAAAAGAACCGGACGAGATTGTGGTTAATGTTCTTCCTCCTCAAGACGTTGAGAAGGAGTTGGAGCAACCAGTAGAAGAAGGAAAAGTTGAAGAGGTTGAGAAGGTTGGTGAAGAAGAGGGGGAAGAAGAATCTTCAGAGGAAACGCCGGGAGAAGAGCGGCCAGCAGAATCTGAAGAAGAGAAGAAATAATTATGTCCGGCCGCGCTTTTGCATACATTGCGTCCCTGATTGTTTTGCCGGCTTTGTTATTGCCGGCTTTTGTTTTAAGCGAAAGTCTTTCTGAGACATGCCAGTTGGAAAAAATTGATAAAGAGTGCGAAGCCCTTTCTAAGGAAAAGTGCAGAGAATTATTGGAAAAGTGTGAAAAGTATTATCAACAGCAGAGCGCGGAAATAGAAGAAGATTTGGGAAGGACTAGCCAGGAGAAGAAAAATCTTGAGAATGCAATCTACTCTTTAAGGCAGAAAATAAACAGCCTTGATTACCAAATTTACCAGAACAACCTCATTATCAAAGATTTGGGGATTCAGATTGGAGATACTACAGAATCGATAAAGAAAACCACTCAGGAAATTGCCAAGAAAAAAGAACAATTGGGCAATATTTTGAGATCTATTCATTACCAAAACAAAAAGTCTTCTATAGAGATTTTGTTAGCGGAAGAAAATCTCTCTAATTTTTTCGATGATCTTGTTTCTCTGGAGATGCTAAATAAGAAGAATAAAGAACTGTTGGACAGCATTAAAAATTTAAAATTTAGCCTTGAGGACAAAAAGGAAGAGTTGAATACAGAGAGAGGCGACTTGGAGAGGATGGTTCAGCTACAGCAGATAAAAAAGACAGAAAGCGCTGGAGCAAAGAGGCAGCAAGAACATTATCTAGCCATTACACAGCAAGAGTACCAGCAGCAGTTACGCGAGAAACAAGAAGTACAGCAGAAAGCCTCAGAGATCAGGAACAGAATCTTTGAAATGGTCGGCGTACCCGAAGCCCCTACTTTCGGGGAGGCATATGAGATAGCCAAGCAGGTAGAAAACAGAACCGGCGTTAGGGCAGAACTTGTCCTTGCGGTGCTTACCCAAGAGTCAAATATCGGGAAAAACGTGGGCCAGTGCTATCTAAAAAATGAAATTACAGGCAGCGGGGTCGTTGCTTATAACGGAAAGACGGTTGCTCGGGTGATGAAGCCCTCAAGAGATGTTGCTCCCTTTCTTTCCATTACTCGGGAATTGGGAAGAAATCCCTATGAAACCCCGGTTTCCTGTCCCATGAGTTACGGATACGGGGGCGCTATGGGTCCCGCTCAGTTTATCCCCTCTACTTGGATAGGGTATAAAAGCAGAATCCAGTATCTGATTGGCAGACCGCCCGACCCTTGGAACATAAGGGATGCTTTTATGGCAGCTGCGGTTTATCTTTCAGATTCGGGAGCCACCAACCACAGCTACAATAGCGAGTTTGGCGCCGTGTTGTCTTATTTCGCAGGCCCTAATTGGTACAACTCTTCTTATAAAGAAATCTACAAGAGAGATTACGGCTATCCGGTAATGAGCATTGTAGACAGATATGAGTCAGATATCGCCCGTTTAGAGAGAGCGGGTTAGTCCTTTTGGAGACTCTTTTGAAGAGATGTTATTATGGGATCTAATCCGCCTTCCATTATCTGTTCTATGTTATGGAAGGTTTTTTGTATTCTGTGGTCTGTGATTCGGTCTTGGGAGAAATTATAAGTCCTAATTTTTTCTGATCTGCCAGCGCTTCCAATTTGGGCTTTTCTTTTTCCTCCTGTCTTTGATTCTGCCTCCCTTTTCTTTTTTTCGAGAATACGAGCGGATAATATAGCCAGGGCACTCTCTTTATTTTGGAGTTGGTTCCTTTCTGTTTGAGAGCTCACTACAATTCCTGAGGGCAGGTGGGTAATTCTAATGGCGGTCTCTCTTTTGTTTACATTCTGTCCGCCGGGGCCCGAGGCCTTGTAGTGGCCTACTTCTATTTCATCTGGCCTAATGGTTACTTCCTGTGACTTGGCCTTTGGGAGCACCGCCACGCTGGCAGTAGAAGTGTGGACTCTGCCCGACTTTTCAGTTTCAGGCACTCTTTGGACCCTGTGGACTCCTCCTTCATATTTCATCTTGGGAAAAGCCCCTTTATCTTTTATTTCGAGAACTACTTCTTTGTATCCCCCCAGTTCTGTGGGCGTAGCATTTAATACTTTTTGGGTCCATCCCTGGTTTTCTGCATATCGGGTATACATTCTAAAAAGATTTCCCACGAACAGGGCCGCTTCGTCTCCTCCTGCTCCTGCTCTTATTTCCACAATAATAGCATCGGGACTTGAGGCACTCCCTCCTTTTTCTTTTAAAACAGAGTGAATTTTATTCTTTAGTGATTTTTCCTTTTCTCCGAGAGCCGTTAGTTCTTCTTCGGCTAAAGATACAATATCTGAGGATTCTTTTGAATTAATAATTTTCTGGGTTTCTTCTATTTGTTTCTGGACTTGTTCTAAGTTTCTTATCTTTTCAATTATGGGAGTTAGATCTTTCTGTTTTTTTGCTAATTCCTCTAGTTTTTTCCTATCTGAAATCACCTCTGGCTGGCTGAGTTTTTCTATAACCCGGCCATACTCTCGCTTGATAAGTTCCAAATTAACCATAACTAAAACTCAGTTACTTTTTGTGAACTGGGATTAAAAACAAGTTACTTTTTTCGGGCCTTTTTCATCCTTTCTTTGAATTTTTCTACTCTTCCCATGGTATCAATAATTTTCTTTTTTCCCGTATAGAAAGGATGACACTTGGAACAGATTTCTGTTTCCGTAAATTCTTTAGTGGAGCCTACCGTGAAAGAATTTCCGCAAGCGCATTGAACTTTGCCTTTTTTGTAGTATTTGGGGTGTATATCTTTTTTCATATTCTTGTATTTGATGATACAGATGTTATAATATCATCTTTCACAAAATAATCAAGGAGCCCCTGTCCAGATTCAGAAACATTATGATACATCTAAAATCTTGTAAAATGTTTTCCGCGGAGTCCCGTCCTCCGCCAGATTATTGTGGGAGGCCCGTCCTCCCACATTTTTCCGGATACTATCATATGAACCAGCGCAACCCCTTGATTGTCTCAGTTAAAAATGTTATATTCTATACTATAGAAATATGACAACAACCAAAAAAGATACCAAAAAAGATACTGAAAAAAATGTCTTAGAAGAAATGGCCGAGGCTGGCTTGCACTTGGGCCACAAAACTTCAAAAGTTCATCCTAACATGAAGCCCTACATCTATGGGATGAGAAACTACATTCATATCATTGACTTGGAAAAAACCCAGGAGAAAATGGAGGAAGCCCTGAGTTTTATCAAAAAGGTAGTGGCAGAAGGAGGGAAGATTCTTTTTGTGGGCACTAAATTTCAGTTAAAAAACATTGTCAAGGAGACAGCCCGAGAATGCGAATCCCCGCACATTACAGAGAGATGGCTCGGGGGGACTTTTACAAACTTTTCTACTATTAAAAAGAGAATAGATTATTTTAAGGATTTGAGAGAGAAGAGAAAGAAAGGGGAGCTGGAGAAGTATACAAAAAAAGAAAGAGCGGACATTGATAAAGAAATAGCAGATTTGGAGATAAAGTTTGGGGGACTGATTGATCTAGAGGGTCTTCCTTCTGCTGTTTTTGTGGCAGATACTGCCAACAATCTTTCTGCAGTGAAAGAGGCTAAAAAGAAAGGGGTGAAAGTGGTAGCAATCATAGATACCAACACAGATCCTACCCTTGTTGACTATCCTATACCCGCTAATGACGACGCTATAAGTTCTGTAAAATATATTTCAGAAAAGATTAAAAATGCAATTCTTAAGTCAAAATCTAAAAAGTAATATGATTTCTATAGATCAAGTAAAAAAATTAAGAGAAGAGACCGGGGTTTCTATATCAGACTGCAAGAAGGCGCTTGAAGAAACCGACGGAGATATGGAGAGGGCAAAAAGAGTGTTAAGAGAATGGGGGCAGGAACTGGCAGGCAAGAAAGCAGAAAGAGAGGCTGCCCAGGGGATAATCGATAGCTATATCCATCCCGATCAGAAAGTCGGGGTTTTGTTAAAGATAAGGTGTGAATCAGATTTTGTCGCCATGTCTAAAGAGTTTCAGAACTTGGCTCACGAGATTTGTCTTCAGATTGCAGCAATGAACCCTCTGTTTTTAAAAAAAGAGGATATCCCGGAGAAATTCTTGGACGGGGAGAAAAGGATCTACCAAGAACAAATGAAAGAATCTGGAAAACCAGATGAAATTGTTAATCAGGTTATAGAAGGAAAACTGGAAAAATACAAGGGGAGGGTTTCTTTGCTCTCTCAGTCCTGGATTAAAGATGAGAGCAAGACCATACAGCAGTTAATAGAGGAGAATATAGCCAAGATTGGAGAGAATGTTTTTGTAGAAGAGTTTACTAGGTATAACATATAATGCTTCATCTTTTAACAACAGCCATTCTTTTTACCAGTCTTTTGGGCATTTCAGGCATTGTTATAAAAAAAATGTCTGTTTTGACCACTTTCCCTGAAGCAGAAAAAAGAGAAGAGCCGTTTTTTCAGGAGAAGATAAAAAAAGGGAAAGAGGGAGTTGGGCTTCTGCTATCTGAGAGCGGAAGACGAGCTAAGATAACTTTTGCAAATTTAAGAGACAGAAGAAAGAATTGTCCCAAAAAGACAGAAGAAGAAAGAAGTTTTAGAGAAGATTTTTGGAAGAATCTGAGAGAGGATTAGGCCTGAGTAGCTCAGTGGCAGAGCAACTGTTTTGTAAACAGTAGGTCGTCGGTTCAAATCCGACCTCAGGCTCTTGACAATTGATCTCTTCAAGATTAAAATAACATAGAGTACATAAATTATATGTAGCAATAAAAGGAGACATCAAAAATAACCGTGAAGGTTTCGAATATTATTGGATGTCTTCACGGTTATTTTTTTGCTCTTTGAAAATTCTGTTAATTATTTAACAGGACATATTATAGAATTTGGTTTTTTAAAGTTGTTCTGGATATTCCGAGATTTAATTCTCATTATTTTGAGAGTTTGATCCTGGCTCAGGATGAACGCTTGCGACGTGGATAAGGCATGCAAGTCGAATGTCCGTTTTGCGGACATGGCAAATGGGTTAGTAACACGTAGATACACGCCATTCGCATGGGAATAACCCCGAGAAATCGGGGCTAATACCCAATGGTCCCGTCTCTGACGGGTAAAGGCATTGAGCAATCAATGCCGGCGAGTGAGGGGTCTGCGTCCCATCAGCTTGTTGGTAGGGTAATGGCCTACCAAGGCTCTGACGGGTAGGGGGTGTGAGAGCATGATCCCCAACAATGGCACTGAGACACGGGCCATACTCCTACGGGAGGCAGCAGTCGAGAATCTTCGACAATGGGCGAAAGCCTGATCGAGCGACGTCGCGTGCCCGAAGAAGCTCTTCGGAGTGTAAAGGGCTTTTCTAGAGGAAGAATCCGCCATTGGCGGATGACGGTACTCTAGGAATAAGGAGGTGCTAATCACGTGCCAGCAGCCGCGGTAATACGTGGTCTCCAAGCGTTATCCGGATTAATTGGGCGTAAAGAGTCCGTAGGCGTCTCGAAAAGTTTTTTGTTAAAGTTTCAGGGCTCAACCCTGAGAAGGCAAAGAAAACTGGCGAGATAGAGGGCGCTAGGGGCTGGGGGAACGGTCGGTGTAGGGGTGAAATCCGTTGATATCGACCGGAACACCAAAAGCGAAGGCACCCAGCTGGGGCGACCCTGACGCTGAGGGACGAAAGCGTAGGTAGCGAAGAGGATTAGATACCCTCCTAGTCTACGCCGTAAACTATGGACACTGGCTATTTGAAGTGTCGACCCTTCAAGTGGCGAAGCTAACGCGTTAAGTGTCCCGCCTGGGAAGTACGGCCGCAAGGCTAAAACTCAAAGGAATAGACGGGGCCTTACACAAGCGGTGGATCATGTGGCTTAATTCGACACTAAGCGAGGAACCTTACCAGGACTTGAAATTCTGCTGACATCCTGCTGAAAGGCGGGTTTCCTTCGGGACAGCAGGACAGGTGCTGCATGGTTGTCGTCAGCATGTGTCGTGAGACGCGCTCTTAAATGAGGTAACATGCGCAACCCTCATCCTATGTTTTAAGTGTCATAGGAAACTGCCCGGGATAACCGGGAGGAAGGTGAGGATGACGCCAAATCAGCATGGCCCTTTGACGTCCTGGGCTGCACACATGATACAATGGAACCGACAATGGGCGAAGCCGTAAGGTAGAGGTAATCCCATCAAACGGTTTCTTAGTCCGGACTGGGGTCTGCAATTCGACCCCACGAAGCTGGAATCGCTAGTAATCGCCAATCAGCCATGTGGCGATGAATATGTTTCTAAGGCTTGTACTCACCAAATAGATGCGCCTGGCAGATATATAGACCAGGGAGTTAAAATCTCCCTTTAATAGTCGAGGAATAGTCATTTATCGTGAGATAAGTGGCAGAGGATTCTAAGACAAATGGCAGCCCGAAGTATTTAACGAGGACCGATCCATGATTGGGTGGTGAGCATGGAGAAGGTAGCTACCATTACTCTAATTCGGGATGCCGGGAATGGCCCATATATCGACCCAGGGAGATCTGACGTAGTATAACGAAACTAACGCTGCGTCAGAAGTCAGCTAGATCGTAGTACTTGGTATTATCAGTTAATACTGAGGAAGGATCTTCTCTAATGCTATGGCGTTAGAGCTCGCCGTATGCGGGAAATCTGCACGTACGGTGGGAACGTCACTGCTAAGTTTCTAGTAAACATTCGCCCGTCACGTCAAGCGAGCTGGGAATACCCGAAATCCCATCCTAGATGGGCTGAAGGTAGGCTCAGTGAGAGGGACGAAGTCGTTGGTGCAAACTGCACGTTGCGACCCTTGAGAGTAATTTCAAGGAAAAACTCGGCTATATGCTGGAAAAACTGAGAATTTAGGGTTACTTATGCTATAATAATAGAAAATGGAAAGTATAAGTAAAAATACCACTAATGCAGTCAATCAGCAGGGAAGTTTTCTTGATTTTCCAGAAAACCCCTCAGAGACTACACGCCGAGCTCCTCTTTATCCAAAGGCAATCAAGGCTTATCTCCTTGGATGCTTACACGATGGGACCTATAGCTCTAATAAAAGATACCGGTTTTCCCAAAAGGGAACAAGGTGGCTTAAGGTCTTACGTAATCTCTTTAAGAAGCTGGGTTATAATTCTTGGATATATTGTGAAAGGAAAGAGAGAGGTTTATGTTCTAGAAACGCTTGCTAAGTTTTTAGACATTTATTTCGATCCCCTGGAGTTAAGAAGTCGAGAAGAGAAAAAAGATTATATTAGGGGCTTCTTTGACGCCGAAGGCGGAATTCCTAAGGCGAAGGAAGATAGATTCTATATCCAATTAACCCAAAGCGACAAAGAAAAGTTAAGCAAGATAAAAGATCTTCTCGTTCATTTAGGAATCGAGACAGGAAAGATCCATAATCCCAGCAAGAAGGTAGATCCTCATTACTGGAGGATTTACGTTCTGTCTGCTTCTCAGAAACGTTTTGTTAAAGAGATCGGATCTTGGCATCCGAGAAAAATAAGGACTTTGGAGAAGAGGATGGTGATATAGTCCATGCTCTATAGCGATATGGAGGTAACATGAACAAGGCACGGGTAGGGGAACCTGCTCGTGGATCATTTCAAAAAAAATTGTTTGGTTGACTGGGATTAATTTGTAAGAATTCTCAAATTAATCTCAAGGACGTTGGTCGATAGTCCACACTTTCGACCTATTCAGAACAACTTTAAGAAACCAAATTTTCAAAACTCCGCAGGCTTTCTGTGGTTTTTTTGATTGACCAGTGAACTTTTTTTTGCTAAAATTTTTAAAGTATGGCAGTACCGAAAAAGATTACAAGCTTTTTGGATAAAAATAAGGTCAAGTATGGTTTAATAGAGCATAAGAAAGTTTTTACAGCTCAAGATAAGGCTGCGACTTTGAAGATAAAGCCTGCCAAGGTGGCTAAAACCTTGGTGGTGAAGCTGGACAAGGAAGTGGTTTTGGCGGTCGTTCCGGCTCATAGGAACCTAGATAAGAATAAGTTTAAGAAGGTAGCCAGTAAATGGAGAAAAGGGCAGGATAAAAAAGCAGTAAAGAAGGTTTCCTTTGGGACAGAAAGGTGGATTAAGAATAATTTAACGGGAGCGAAGGCAGGGGTGGTTCCTCCTTTGGGGATTGTTTGGAGGTTGCCCACATTTGTTGACAATTCATTAATGAGAAATCCTAAAATTCTGATTAATTCCGGAGATTATAAAGTATCAGTTGAGATAACGCCGAATAACTTTAAAAAAGCGGTTCCGGAGATTGTAACAGGCTCTTTTAGCAAGGTAAAATAGAGGAAGGGCGTGTAGCTCAGGCGGCAAGAGCGCGTCTCTGATAAAGACGAGGTCCCAGGTTCGAGTCCTGGCACGCCCACCAGAAAAACTAGACCGGGTCTAGTTTTCACAAAGGAGGTCGGGGAGATTGGGTATCTCCCTGTGTAGGAAATTATTCAAAACCGAGGGTTTTGAAGGAGCGAGTTTCTGCGAGCGACGGGCCCGTAGTTCAGCGGCCAGAACGCCTCATTTGCAATGAGGAGGTCGTGGGTTCAATTCCCACCGGGTCCACTACGTTGAAGATATTAGAACCTTCTTTAAGCAGAATCCAGAGTTGGCTGGCGCAAATTTGTGTTGCTTTTGCGAATCGTCTAAAGAGCCTACATCTCATTTATTATAATGGACTTTTAATATTTTTAAGATTGGGATTTGTTACTTGGGTATAGATTTGTGTCGTTCGAATGTTTTGATGGCCCAAAAGCTCTTGCACATACCTGACACTAACGCCGTTCTCTAATAAATGTGTCGCAAAGCTATGTCTTAAAGAATGGAAAGTAGCACCTTTTTTGATATTTGTCTTCCGGATCGCGTTTTCAAAAGCTTTTTGAACCGCTCTTTCTGTTAGTTTTCCGCCTCGTTCGCTTTCAAAAAAGTAGTCGCTTGGATTTTTGCCAGCGATTAAATTTTTAAGACCGGTTTTTATTTTATCCGGAAAGATAGTGATTCTTTCCTTTTTGCCTTTGGCATTCTTAAGATGGATAGTTAGTTCCTTTAAATTAACATCTTTTATTTTCAAATTGACAACCTCGCCGATCCTTAAACCGGCGCCGTAAGCCAAAGAGATTATCAATTTATGTTTTGAGTTCTTGATTACATCGATAATATTTTTGATTTCTTCTCTCGATAAAACAATTGGCAATTTTTTACTCCGTTTGGCGAATTTTAGGTTTATCTTTCGGGAAGTTTTCAATACTTCGCGGTAAAAAAACTTTATTGCGCCTAAGTAAAGGTTTACTGTTTGTGAAGAGTAATTTTTGCGATGTTTATTTAATAAAAACTGCCCTATGTTTTCCTCGTCTATTTTTTCTAGATTAAACTTTTTAAAATCAAAATACTCTTTTAAACAGCCGAGATAAGCTTTTATAGTTTTGGAGCTATAATTCCTTAATTTTAATGCCTGTTCTGTTTGTTTTAAATATTCTTGTTTCATAATTTTACAAAGAATGGTAAGCTAAAACTGTTAATAATTGGTTACTAGGGCCTCTATCAACAATTGTACATTGAGTTCGTATAATATGCAACAAAGGACCGGCTGCTTACATTCAATTCGCATAGAAACGAGTTAAGTGAAATTGCCCAAAGCCCTTACATGTGATTAAATTTATATAATATCAAATAATTTTCTTATTATGATGGCAGAAAAAATTAACAGACCTTTTGTTTTCCTTTGTACGGGAATGTCTTTAGATGGTAAACTCGCAACATCTGAAAGGAAACAAACCGAAATAGCAACCAATGATGACAAAGAAATGATGTATGAATGCAGAATAAAAGCTGATGCAGTCATGGTTGGCGGAAGAACTTTGTTTTTGGATGATCCTGGGCTTACTGTAAAAACAAAAGAAAGACAAAACCAAAGATTGAAACTTGGCAAAACCAAAAATCCTTTCAAGGTTGCGATTGTTTCTGATGTCGCAAATTTAAAACCAACAGGGGATTTCTTTCATAGAGGAGATACAAAGAAAATAATTTTTACAACTGAAAAATCACCTGAATCAAAAATCAATGAGTTAAAATATTTTTGCGAAATTTATGTTTACGGAAAACAAAAGGTAGATTTAAAACAAGCATTATCGAAACTTTATGAATTGGGTGTGAAATCATTAATGGTTGAAGGTGGTGGAGAGTTAATTTTTTCGTTATTGAAAGATAATTTAGTTGATGAAATCAATCTTAAAGTTGGAAATTTAATTATTGGAGGAAGAAATTCTCCAACCTTTTGTGATGGCGATGGTTTTCTGCAAGATACTGCTAAAAAAGTTAAATTGATTGATTTAATCAAAAAAGAAAATTATTTGATTCTAAAGTATAAAGTCGAATAAACGGGCTTTGGGCAACTTGCTCACTATCGTTCGCGCCTCGCTGCGCTCTCACTCCATTTCATTCCGTTCGGGTCACTTAACAAGGATTATGAGAGAAATGCCTCAGCTCGGCATTTCTCCAAATTTGCTCCACTTCGTTCCGCAAACTTCTCATAATCCTAACGTTATATTCAATATTATTCTTGCCCCTTAACGATAAATTTATAATCATTCAAATTTAACTAATACTTATGACATCAAAAGCCCTTATACTTGTAGATTTCGAAAAAGAATGGACTGATAAAAATTCAGATTATTTTGTTGGAGATGTTTCCGAGTTAATCGAAAAAACCAACAAACTTATTGATTTTTGTAGAAAAAATAATTACAAAATAATCTTCACTACGCACATCGAAAAAGATTCTAATAAAGCGTTTGTTGAAAACTCCGAAAATGTGGAAATTATCGATAAAATCAATAAACAAGATTCCGATGTGCTAATAAAGAAAAATAAAATCAGTCCATTCTTTAAAACAGATTTGGATAAGCATCTTGAAGGAATTGATGAAATTGTCATCGCTGGAATTTTGACTAATTTGTGTGTTAGAAGCTTGGCTCAAGATGCTTATGATAGAGATTTTGAAATCAAACTTATCAAAGATTGTTGTCAGGCTTTTGACAAAGAAACTCACAATTTCACAATCAAAGATTTGAAAGCTACAAGAGAAGAAATTGAATTCTTAAATTTGAATGAGTTTATTAAATAGAACGGGGCAAAAATAATACTCTGAAATTTCCCTTCGGGACGTTGCACTAAATTTCAGCCCTTCGAGGAATGTAACAAAGGATATGAGGTTACGAAGTCTTGCAGACTTCTCCACCCAAATTGCTCCCTGCGGTCGCAACTTCTCATATCCCCGATGTTATATTCAATTCCGCTCCCTCTCTCAAATGCTTATGTAATTCAATGATTTTATAAAATCCTACAATCTTATATAATTATAATGATGAAAATAAAAGAAATTCAAGCATCCTCAATAATCACTAAATCAAATTTGCCCGATGCAGATTATGTCATAAATCCTTATATTGGCTGTATGCATTCTTGTTTGTATTGCTATGCAAGATTTATGAAAAGATTTACTGGGCACACAGAAGAATGGGGCAAATTTATAGATGTAAAAGTAAATGCGCCCGATTTAATTCCTGCCAAAACTTCAAAATATAAAGGAAAATCAATTTTTCTCGCTTCTGTAACTGACGCATATTTACCTCTTGAAAGAAAATACCAACTTACTCGCAAAATTTTAGAAAAACTTATTCCTCTACAATCAAACTTAGGGGTTCAAACAAAATCGGATTTGGTTGTGCGAGATATTGATTTGCTCAAGCAATTCAAAAATTGCGAAGTTGGTTTTACTATTACTACTTTGGATGATAATTTGCGTAAAGAAATTGGGCCATTTACTTCGTCAGTTCAAAATAGAATTAAAGCGCTCGAAAAATTGAAAGAAGCAGGAATTAAATCTTATGTCTTTATTGGTCCCATATTGCCATTTTTGACAGATTGGAAAAAGATAATTCTTGAAACAAAACATTGCTCTGATTTATACATGTTTGAAAATTTGAATGTTAGAGGCAATATTTGGGACTCTGTCAAAAAATGGCTCAATGAAAAACATCCAAAATTATTAGAAGATTATGAGCGCATTTACTTTTCTAAAAGTGATTATTGGGATAAAGCTGAGGAAGAAATAAAACAATTCTGCAAAGAGCAAAGGGTAGAATATAGAATTTATTTTCATCATGGAAAGAAGTAGTCGAGGGAGGGGGCGGAACTCTGAAATTTCCCTTAGGGACGTTGCACTAAATTTCAGCCCTTCGGGGAATATAACGAGGGATATGAGGTTACGAAGTCTTGCAGACTTCTCCACCCAAATTGCCCCCTTCGGTCGCAACTTCGTTAAATTCCGATGTTGTACGCAATTCAAAAAATATTTTTCTTAATGTAAGATAAAGATAGTCTTTCAAAGGGGAATAAATTTGATTTTTTCTAAAAAACAGAGGGGGGTAATAATGTGTTTTCTCCACTCCGTTACGAAAACAATTATTTAAAAACACAAAATTTATAAATTATGCATAATATTTACTTTTTATAAAAAAATATGGCAACAAAGAACACAACAAGCAATAATCCAAAAATATATTTTCTTGAAGTTGAGGCAGAAGATAAAAAACTAGTGAAAGAAGAATTTCCTCAAGCAAGAATATTTAATAAAATTTTATCTGAAAAAGAGATTATTAAACAATGCAAAGAAGCAGAGGTTATTTGTCCTTTTATCTATAGCAAGATCACCCGCAAGGTTATTGAATCTTTGTCTAATTTGAAGCTTATTATTACCAGAAGCGTAGGATATGATCACATAGACTTGATGGCTGCAAAGGAAAAAGATATTGTTGTTTGTAATGTCCCTGATTATGGATCCCATGTTATAGCTGAACATGTTTTTGCCTTACTTCTTTCTGGTTTAAGGCATATTATTGAAGGCGATGAAAGAGTTGAACGAGATAAAAAATTTTATTTTTCGGGCCTAAGAGGAATAGCGCTCAAGGGAAAAAATTTAGGTATTATCGGAACCGGCAAAATTGGCAAGAATGTTGCGCGTATAGCAAGCTCTGGATTTTTAATGAATGTTTTTGCTTACGACCCCAATCTCAACAAGAATCTTGCTCTAGAAAATCATTTTTCTTATACTGATTTGAAAACTATTTGGAAGGAATCCGATGTTATTACATTACATTGCCCCCTTCTTGAGAATACAAAACATTTAATAAATAAAAAAAGTATTTCTGCCATGAAAGAGGGAGTTGTAATAGTCAACACTTCAAGGGGAGGGGTAATTGATACAGGCGCTTTAATCCAAGGCTTAAAATCTAAAAAGATTTCTTATGCACTTTTAGATGTTTTAGAGCATGAAAATAATATTAAAGAGAATAAAGAACTTTTAGAACTCCCAAATGTGATTGTTACGCCACATATTGCTTTTTATGCTGACGATTCTATGGGGAAGATGTATAGCGAAGCCTTTGCCACTATAAATTCATTTATACAGAAAAAGGATATAGTAAATCAAATCAAAGGAGTATAATAAAGAGTTCTGAAAAATGAAATTCATCCCTAACCCCTCTTTTATTTTTCAAATAGAAAAAGTCAAATTTATAAGAATAAAGGAAAAATTGGAAAGGCTAAAGAAGAGAAAAATCTTTCAAGCAGATACTGCCAGAAGAAGAATCTTGAGTTTTCCACAGCCCCCCTTTTTTTGTGATTTTGTTAATGATATACTTAAATAATAATTAAAGGTCGGCTTAATGCTAAACTTTATTAAAAATATGTTATTAGACTGGTACGAAATTACAATTTCAGCCCTCAAGGATCTTTATGTGGGCCTTATTGACTTTACACCCAAGTTGATAGGCGCGTTAGTGATTTTCCTGATTGGTTGGATTGTTTCCGTCGGACTGGGTAAGTTGATCGCTGAGATCTTGAGGCGCGCAAAATTTAATCGCCTTTTTGAAAGAGAAGGAATGAAATCAGCCCTGGAAAAAGCAGATTTTAAAGTTGACGCAGCAGGATTCATTGGCGCTGTATTTAAATGGGTCTTGGTGATCGTTTTCTTGATGGTTGCAGTAGAGATACTTGGATTCCAGCAGTTTGCTGCCTTTCTGTCCGACGTTCTCTCTTACCTACCCAACGTAGTAGTGGCTGCGTTAATCTTTGTGGTGGCTGTGATTATTGCCGATCTTCTGGAAAAAGTGGTTAGGGCTGCAGTAGAAAGTACCAAGGTAGGCTATGGCCACATAACCGGAATAATCGTCAAGTGGTCCATTTGGATTTTTGCGATTCTAGCTATTCTGTTTCAATTAAGGATAGCACCGGAATTAATTCAAACTCTGCTAACCGGTGTTGTCGGTTTAATTGTATTAGCAGGAGGTCTTGCCTTTGGACTTGGTGGAAGGGATATAGCGGCTGAGATTCTTCGCGATGTAAGAAATAAGTTCAGGGGAGAATAGGAAAAAATAGATCTATCTTAGAAATTCAAACAGACCAAGAATCTTATTTCTTGGTCTGTTTGTTTTTACGGGGTAGTGAAAAGGAAACGATAATTTCAGGACAGAGGGAAATAGAAATTTCAGGGTGGAGAAGACTCACAATTAATTCAAGGCCTGACATTTCTACTTTGCTCTACCCTGACAATATCGCGTTGGGCTAACAGTACAAGACTGAGGCTTGACAGGTCTCTGTGTTTTGTTAACATAGGGAATAGTTATGAACAGGAAGAATGAATGTCAAAAAACACAAAGCGGTTAACTCCACTCTGTATTTGATAATAACCAAAGGAGAACCGCTTTAGAGCGGTTTTTTGATAAAAAGAAAGAAGGATGTACCTTGAAAATTAAAGACAGACAATCTAGCTTATTAAAAAGCCAAACTTTCTTATCGTTTTGTAGAAGAAGTTTTTAAAAGCAGATGGTGGATGCCTTGGGATATCGAGGCGATGAAGGACGTGGCGTGACTGCGATAATCCTCGGGAAGGTGTCATGCAACCTTTGATCCGGGGGTTTCCAAATGGGGAAACCCGTTCCGCCTCAAAGCGGAACATCTCACATTTATTGTGAGAGGCGAACCTGCTGAAGTGAAACATCTCAGTAAGCAGAGGAAAAGAGAACGAACTAGTCCGCATTTTATTTCTATTCATTTGAAGAAAAATAAAGTGTGGCGTTATTCCCTTAGTAGCGGCGAGCGAAAAGGGATCAAGCCCAAACCCTGTTTTATACAGGGGGTTGTAGGAGGATAGCGTCGGGAGTGTTCCGCAAATCATTTATTTGAAATGCGGAATCTTCACCGAGGGAGAGCACTTAGGTAGAGCAATTAGACGAAGCTTCCTGGAAAGGAGCACCACAGAAAGTGAAAGTCTTGTAGTTTAAAGTTGCTTTACGCTCCTTGCTATCTGCCGCTTTTGCGGCAACCTGAGTACCATGAGTAAAGATAACCTTGTGGGAAACATCCCGGACTAACCGGGAAAGGCTAAATACTCGATATCACCGATAGTGAACCAGTACCGTGAGGGAAAGGTGAAAAGTAGGGGGGTAACCCCGGTGAAATAGAACCTGAAACCATCTTGCTTACAAGGACTAGGAACCCCGTTTTTACGGGGCGACTGGGTGCCTATTGAAGAATGAGCCAACGAGTCTGAGTATTTAGTTTTGTCTAAGGGGTTCTGCCCCGAAGGCACAGCGAAAGCGAGTGTTAATAGCGCGTCCTTTTACTGAATACTCAGGACCCGAAGCCAGGCGAGCTTGCCATGGCCAGGGTGAATTCCACAGAAATGTGGAAGGAGGCCCGAACCTTTAGATGCTGCAACATCTTAGGATGAGCTGTGGTAAGAAGTAAAAAGCTAATCGAGCCTGGGAATAGCTGGTTCTCCCCGAAATAGCTTTAGGGCTAGCGGCATGTATAGATTTTGGAGGTAGAGCACTGGATGGAATTACGTGGGCTTTGCCCAGTCTTTCCAACCAAACTCCGAATGCCGAAATTTTAAGCATGTTAGTCAGACTGCGGGGGCTAAGCTCCGTGGTCGAAAGGGAAACAGCCCAGATCCTTATCTAAGGTCCCTAAACTTTTCTCTTTATGAGGAACCTCGCTTCGGCGGGGGGACTAAGTGTACTTAAGGAAGTGAATTTCCTAAGATAGTTAGGAGGTTAGCTTAGAAGCAGCTATCCTTTAAAAAATGCGTAACAGCTTACTAATTAAGGAGATTCGCGCTAAAGATTCACGGGACTAAGTCCAGTACCGAAGATAGGATTAAATACTCAATCCGTTGAGTATTTAAGGTAGGGGAGCGCCCTTTATTCGCTGAAGGTTCGCTGAAAGGCGGGCTGGAGAGTAAAGGGGTGAGAATGTTGGCATGAGTAACCGCAATCCCGTTGAGAACACGGGACACCGAAATCCTAAGGTTTCCTTGGCAATGGCAATCAGCCAAGGGTTAGGCGGGCCTAATTTCGTCAACCGAAAGGTGGCGAGAGATGGACAGTCGGTTAATATTCCGACCCTCCGCTGGATTTTTTCTCAAAGAGACGGAGACTTGTATTATATGCGGATTATTGGATTTCCGTCCTTGCCCTGAGATTTCTCAAGGGGTGAGGGGCAGCCTTGCTTCGGCTTGGTGAACATATAAGAGCAGTCTTCCCAGAAAATCTTTGAGAAAGCCAAATCTAGTTGGATCCGTACCGCAAACCGACACAGGTAGGATGGCGCTAGTACGCTAAGGTGAACGAGTGAAAGCTCCTGAAGGAATTCGGCAAAACAGCAGGCGTAACTTCGGAATAAGCCTTTCCCGCCTTAAGGCGGGACGCAGCAAAAGACCCCTGGCGACTGTTTATCAAAAACACAGGTCCCTGCCAACTCGTAAGAGGATGTATAGGGGCTGAGGCCTGACCAGTGCTGGAACGTTAAGGCCGTCGGTTTCTGCTTTTTGTAGAAGCTGAATGGTTGAAGCGCCAGTGAACGTCGGCAGTAACTATAACTGTCCAAAGGTAGCGTAATCCCTTGCCGGGTAAGTTCCGGCCCGCATGAAAGGCTTAACGACCAGGGGACTGTCTCCAGGAGCAGCTCGGTGAAAATGCAATACCGGTAAAGATGCCGGTTACCCGCGGCTAGACGGAAAGACCCCGGGAGCTTTACTGAAGCTAGACATTGGATTTTGGTGTTAGATGCGCAGTGTAGGTGGGAGATTTTGATCCCTGTTTCTCGGAACAGGGGGAGTCGCCAATGAGACACCACTCTTTTAACGCCTCAATTCTAACCCTCCGTTTAACGGGGGAAACATTGTTTAGCGGTCAGTTTAAGTGGGGCACTTGCCTTAAAGATTGGCTTCCTCCAAGTCAATCAGGGGGCCTTCGCAATGTGAATTGCGAAGCAAACTTGGCTATATGCTGGAACATCCGTGGTATCCGACGCTACTTTGCTTATGGCAGAGTAAAAATGCGTTCGGTGCGGACAATCAGCAGGGAAGAAAATTAACACATAGTGATTTTCCCCTCAGAGACTATACGCCAAGCCATTAGTAAATAATGGGTGGAATGATAAAATCAAATTAGCCAACCCTTTTTCTAATGTGATGATATAGTCCGAACTTCTGGGCGACCAGAAGCATCGCTCAAGTGATGAATGAGCGAGACCTAAAATTATGTACTCAAAAAAGATTTCAGCGAGAAATAGTTGTTGGAACCTTGTTGAAAAGGTATTTATTGGAGAATATACGTTTTATCGGAACCGACTGAAAAATTTGCTGAAATGATAAAACCAATAATCAATCAAATACCTTCGATGAGTTATAAACTAGGGAACGAATTGCCTAAAAGGTAATGGAGGCGTTTAAAGGTCGGCTATTCCGCGATGGAAATGCGGAAGATAGGATAAAGCCATAAGCCGGCTTTACAGCGAGCAGGATATTGCGAGCTGTTGGGAAACCAGAACTTAGTGAACCGACGGATTTTAGTAGAAAATCCGGAGATCATCAGCTAAAAGTTACCCCGGGGATAACAGGCTAGTAGGGCCCGAGAGTTCACATCAACGGCCCTGTTCGGCACCTCGATAGAATAGCCGATTGTCGAGGCAATAAACCAACTCATAACGGAGGAAGCCATATATAAAGACCCAGCAAACATGTTAGGACAAATATATATGGTCAACACCGTGGGAAGTTGCGAAAATAAGTATTGACACAAGAAATGGATTCCAATTAAAAAATCACTTTTGCTTACAAAGATGCAAAGAGGTTTAATTTTTGGATCGGATTTTGGAGAAAGTTAGTCAATGTAATTAGTCCGCACATTATCCTTTCGATAATGTGTAAAATAGGTTTTCGCAACCCCGTAACGACTGGATTCCTGCAAAAAGCAGGATGAAGATAGTTTTTTAAACAAAACTATAAAACGTTGGTATGCAGAAGGACATCTGCATAAAGGTATAGTCTACGCTATTAGTAATAATAGGATTAGTGGTCGGCTCACCACATCCTGGGGGTGGAGCAGCTCCCAAGGGTTTGGCTGTTCGCCAATTAAAGTGGTACGCGAGCTGGGTTCAGACCGTCAATTTGGCGGCTTTTCGTCGCAAGATGAATTGCAACAGTTGACTAATATCGGTGAAATCCCTAAATTGTTAAACCTGGGTTTAAGGATAACACCGAGGGAATCCTATATAGGAACCCGTAGAGACTTCTTGGCGAGAGCCAAGGGATAGTAGTTTTTAAACCTACTATAATACGTCAACCCCCTGGTTAATTTAACCAGGGTGATGATATAGTCCATACACTTAGTAATAAGTGAGAAATATGCGTGAGACAGGTTGGTCCCTATCTACCGTGGGCGCAGAGTCTTGAGGGAAGTTGGTCCTAGTACGAGAGGACTGGACTGAACTGACCTCTGGTGTACCAGTTGTCCTGCCAAGGGCACTGCTGGGTAGCTAAGTCAGGCAGGGATAAGCGCTGAAGGCATATAAGCGCGAAGCCCCTCCCAAGATAAGGACTCTTAGATTCCTCGAAGACGACGAGGTTGATAGGCTGCAGGTGTAAGCACTGCGAAGTGTTGAGCCAAGCAGTACTAATAAATCATTACTTATTTTTGCAAAACATTTAAGAAAGGTTGGCCTTTTAATGGACTAGATTGTCACTATAGAGATTGTGGCTACTATAAGGGAGCCAGACTGGAAGTGCTCCACCCGATCCCATACCGAACTCGGAAGTGAAATCTTCCAAGGCCGATGATAGTCCTTATGGGCGAAAGTAGGTAGCTCCCTTATAGTGTCCACAGATTTCTGGTTTTTGGCGGTGCATTACTAGTTTGGACCGCTTTTTGGTTCTTGTTATCCCTCTTTTAAAAAGGTAAAATGGTTAAATGATGAAAAGTCATTTTCGAAAAAAGGATAACCCCGAACGATCATTTTTAATCTTGCTGATCCTTCTTCTGATTGTCTTTTTGCTTAATCTTTTTCCCGGGAGAATCAGGCCGGTTTTTTATTCTTTTTCTTCATCAGTCCAGGAAGTGTTCTGGCAATGGGGGGACGATTGCTCTGACCTTTTTTTTGGCCTCTTTCAGGGAACAGAACTAAAAAAAGATAAAGAAAACCTTAAAATAGAAAATCAAAGATTAGTGGCAGAAATAATAAGACTTAGATCTTTAGAGGAAGAGAATAAAACTTTGAGAAAAGCCCTTGAGACGGGCCTGAAGGAAGAGATTGATACAGTATTTGTTCATATTATCAGTAAAGAATTTTCAAAAAACATTCTACTAATAAACAAAGGAGAAGAGGAGGGGATTAAAAAAGGGATGCCGGTTATAACTCCGGAGAAGGTACTGGCAGGAAGGGTGACAAGGGTTTTCAATGGATTTTCAAAAGTAGAAACCGTTTCAAGCGAGAACTTTGTTTTTGATGTTAAGATTTTGGATAAGGAGATAACAGCGCTTGCTAGGGGTCAAGGAGGATCTGAGGTTTTCTTGGATTTAATACCCAAAAGAAGCGATATAGTAGTGGGGGATACCATAATAACCGCCGGGTTGGAAGAATCAATTCCCCGCAACCTTGTAGTGGGAAGAGTGGGAGAGATTCATAGAGACGATGTCGAAAGCATGCAAAGGGCAACGATTGAAGCGGGTTTTAGTCTAGATAGAAATTTTTATCTTTTTGTTGTTAAATCTAAATGAAGCACAAAATCTTTTTTTCATCTCTAATAATCATTTATTTCTTGGTCCTGTTTCAAACTAGTTTTCTTTCTCATTTCCTTGTTTGGGGCTACACTCCTAATTTGGTTTTAATTGTTGTCTTCTTGTGGAATATTTTGGAAAGCGAGAAAGACCACACTGGTCTTTTTGTGGCCTTGGCTTCAGGTTTTTTTCTAGATATTTTTTCTTCTCGTTTTATAGGATTTAATGTTTTGATTTTGCTATTTTTTGCTTTATTAATAAAATTCTTTATAAAAAAACATGCTAGAATCTCTATTTCGCAGAAAACTTAAAAAGGGAAAATCTAAAAGCGAAAAAAACATTGAGCCCAACGAGATCTTCCTGGACCAATTGAGTGAAAAAAGGGAGGGGGTGGGGGCTGACAGAAAAATAGAGCGGCCTGTCTCCCAAGGTACGTTTCGCCTCCTTCTTTTTTTCTGCTTTTCCCTTTTTTTTGCCCTATTTATCAGAACGTTTCAAATCCAGGTCTTTCAGTTTGACGAAATGTCTGCTTTGGCAGAGAAAAACAAGTTTGTTAACCATTCTCTTGCAGCAGCGCGAGGCGTAATTTACGATCAAAAAGGACGCCAGCTTGCTTTCAATAAGCCTAGCTTTGATTTGATTGTTGAAAAAGACGTTCCACAAGAGACAATCAAGAAAATTTCCAAAATATTGGGGAAGGATGCAGAGGAATTAAATCGGGTTGTAAAAGAAAGCAGGGGAGGGAAAGCGGTTATCATTAAGGGCTTAGAGCATCAGCCCCTAGTTTTATTAAAAACAAAGACTCAAGAACTCCCCGGCACTGAAATAAAGGACAACTCTACCAGGGAATATCTAGATGCTGAAGCCTTCTCACATGTTTTAGGATACACGGGACGAGTGGGGCCCGAGGACATAAAGAAAAACCCCGGAGTTTATTCTGGCTTGGACTATGTGGGTCGAGCGGGCATAGAGAAATTTTACGAGAATTATTTAAGGAAGAACTCGGGTAATGTTAAGATTGAAAAAAATGCCTCAGGAGAGATAATTTCCAAAAAAGTTGAGGAAATGCCAGAACCAGGAAAGAGTCTAGTATTGTGGCTTGACCACGATCTTCAAATGAGGGCCAAAGAATCTCTGGAAAAGAAACTGGAAGAGGTAGGATCTGAAAAAGCAGTAGCCCTTGCCCTAAATCCCAGCAACGGTGCTGTTTTGGCTATGGTCAGCGTACCGGGCTATGATAACAACCTTTTCAGCAGGGACAGCGACGAAGAAGCCCTTCATAAGATTTTGTCTGACGATAATAATTCGCTGTTTAACCGAGCCACATCCGGAAGATATCCTACCGGTTCGGTTATAAAACCATTGGTGGCTACGGCTGCTTTGGAAGAAAATTTGGTTTCTCCTGAAAAAAAGATAAACTGCCAGGGATCAATCGTCATAGAGCATCGGTATGATCCAGAAATAGTTTATGAGTACGAGGATTGGGCTGTTCATGGACCAACAGATATTAGAAAAGCAATAGCAGAGTCCTGTAATGTTTATTTTTACACTATCGGAGGAGGATACGGAAACCAACAAGGATTAGGACCTTCGAAGATTAGACATTATTTGGAGTTGTTCGGCTGGGGGCATAAAACTGGCATTGACCTGCCCTCAGAGTACTCGGGGCTTATCCCTTCTCCAGAATGGAAAAAAGAGCACAAGAAAGAAAACTGGTGGGACGGAGATACCTATAATCTTTCCATAGGCCAGGGAGATATCCTTATCCCGCCTCTTCAGGTGGCCGCTTCTTTTGCAGCCATTGCTAATGGTGGCACTCTTTACAGCCCCCGGCTAGCAAAGGAGATAGTAGATAACAAGGGAAATGTATTAGAGGAAGTTAGCCCTTTTGTTATAAGAAAGGATTTAGTAAATTCTGAAAACCTGAAGATAGTCAAAGAAGGGATGAGGCGGGCAGTAACCGGAGAAAACGCTCCACAGGCATCCTCAGTCTTGCTTAACTCTCTCCCTGTTGAAGCTGCCGCCAAGACAGGAACCGCCCAAACTTGGCACGAGGATAAATATCACAACTGGGTCACGGTATTTGCCCCCTACAATGATCCAGAAATAGTATTAACCGTAATGGTCGAGGAAGTAAAAGGAGTTCGTTCCGTTACTCTTCCTGTAGCAAAAGAAATATTAAACTGGTACTTTAATAATGACAAAAAAATACATAACTAAAGAAGGATTAGAGAAGATCAAAGAGGAATTAAAATATCTGGAGAGACAAAAAAGAAAAGAGGTTGCAGAAAAATTAAGGCATGCAGTTTCCTTTGGCGACCTTTCGGAAAACGCTGCCTACGAAGAGGCGAAAGAGGAGCAAGAGTTTGTTGAGCGAAAAATATCAGAAATAAAAAAGACGATAAAAGAATCTGTTGTAGCGGAAAAGCAGGATACTAATGAAGTTCAATTCGGCAGCAAAGTTACTATTTCCTCTGAGGAAGGGGAAGAATTTTACTCTATTGTCAGCGCCAATGAAACAGATCTCTTAGAAGGAAAGATTTCTGGTGATTCTCCTATGGCAAAAGCCATGATGGGGCTAAGGAAGGGCGAAGTTTTTAAAATAGACACCCTTGGAGGAAAAAAAGAATATAAAGTAACAAATATTGAATAGAAAAGGTTTCATATTATCTTTAAGGCATGGAAAAGAAAAATAAAAAAATTAGAACAAGATTTGCTCCCTCGCCAACTGGTTTCCTTCATGTAGGGGGCGTAAGAACCGCGCTTTTTAATTTTCTTTTTGCCCGAAAAAACCAAGGCCAGTTTGTCCTTAGAATAGAAGATACGGATCAAGAAAGATCAGAATACAAGTATGAAAAAGATATTATTGAGGGATTAAAATGGCTTGGCCTCAATTGGGAGGAAGGGCCAGATTCTGGTGGCAGATATTCGCCTTACCGTCAAAGCGAAAGGAAAAACATTTACAAAAAATATCTTGAAAAGCTCCTGGAGCAGGGGAGGGCCTATTATTGTTTCTGCACAGAAGAAGAACTGGAAGAGAAAAGGCAGTATCAAATGAGCCAGGGAATACCTCCTCATTATAATGGAAAATGCTCCAATCTTTCTGAATCTGAAGTAGAAGAAAATCTCAAAGAGGGGAGGAGTCATGTAATAAGGTTTAAAGTTCCAGAAAAGAAGATAACGGTTAAGGATTTAATAAGAGGGAGGGTTGATTTTAATACAAAAACAGCAGGAGACTTTATTATCGCCAAGGACATAGACAACCCCTTGTATAACTTTGCTGTAATCATTGATGACTATGAAATGGATATTACTCATGTAATAAGAGGAGAAGAACATCTGCCTAACACGCCAAAACAGATTTTAATCCAGGAAGCACTTGGTTTTTCTCACCCCGAATACGCCCACCTTCCTCTGATTTTAGGCCCTGACAAGAGAAAATTAAGTAAGCGCCATGGGGCTTGCTCTTTGATTAAATACCGAGAGGACGGTTATCTTCCAGAGTCTTTAGTAAACTTTTTGGCCTTCTTGGGATGGAATCCTGGCGACGAAAGAGAAGCCTTTTCTTTAGATGAATTAATAAAAGAGTTTTCTATAGAAAGAGTTCATAAGCCAGCAGCCATATTTAATATAGATAAGTTGGATTATCTCAACGGCTTCTATGTCCGCCAAAAACCCATTGAAGAACTCACCCAGCTCTGTATCCCTTATCTGAAAAAGGCGGGGCTGATAGCCTCTGCGAAAGAAGGAGAAGAAAAGGACATGGAAGAGTTTTTTTCAAAGCATTATCTGATCAAAGACACTAATAAAAAAATAAAGGTGGAGTACGTCCAGAAGGCAGTTTCTCTTTACCGGGAAAGGTTAAAGAAGCTCTCTGAGATCTCAGATTTAGTTGATTTCTTTTTCTTAAAAGAACCGGAGTATGATAAGGATTTGCTTAAATGGAAAGGGATGACAGAAAAGCAACTCATTTTCTCTCTTGACAAAACAAAGAAAGCATTGTTAGATATAGAGAAATGGGATCAGGAATATATCAAAGAAAAACTGATTCCATTAGCAGACGAAGTGGCCTCAGAAATAGACCATCCTAATAATAAGGGATATCTTCTTTGGCCCCTAAGGGTTGCCCTTACGGGCAAAAGGTCTTCTGCCGGCCCCTTTGAGGTGGCAGAGGTTCTGGGGAAAGAGGTATCTATAAATAGGGTGGGGGAGGCAATTAAAAAGATTCGACTATGAAAAAAACCATAATTTTATCAATGCTCTTGGGGTTATTTCTATTAACTCCTCTTTATGTTTCTTCAGACAAAGAAAGCGGGATGAGCATACCCGGGAGCATCGAAGAGATAAAGCTGTTAGGGAAGTCAGCAATAAAGGCTTTTCCGAACGCCCTAAAGGAAGCCGGACAGGAGACTCTGACAATTATGAAAAATATCTGGGGATACATAGAGGGTTTTGTTATAAAATATATAGAGCCTGTCATTTTCCGAACCATTAACTGGCTGAAAGATCTTTTTGGAAAAGAAGTGGAGCAAAGAAAACCTGAAATTAAGAAAGAATTGCAAAGAGAAGCAAAGGAAGTCAAAGAGAAACTGCCTACTGGCAGGGGTCTCTGGGAACGATTTAAATCCCTTTTCCGCTAATATTTTATTTTCCACTTGACACCCCCGGGGAGGGGTATTATTATAGAATAAAGTAACTGAGTATAATAACCCTTACACTCGATAACTATTGGGGAGAAATCCCAAGAGGTAGCAATAAAGCATATTCCCGCTTTTTAAGATATTGCAAAAAAAACTTTCTAATAGTATCTTAAAAAAATATCAGAGATATCTGGCAAAACAAATGGCCCGAGGCACTAGGAAGAAAAATATAAAGCTCCGCGACTAACTGTGCTTGATATCATGATGAATCTGAGCTATTTTTCGGACACGCACAATAATCCTTCCCGGTATAGATAATAGATAAATAATAAGGTTTAGCCACAGGATTTATGAAGAACAATGGTTTACCAAACTTAGACGACTTTCTTCTTCATCTTCAATCTGACAACTATTCAGAAGAAACTCTTTATAATTATGAACGGGATTTGGAGGTATTCCAAAGTTTTCTAGAAGAATCCGGGATTAAGTTTTCTAATGTGAGCAAAAAGACAATTCTTAATTATAAGGCATATCTAATATCTAGAGATCGCAGAACGGTTAAATCGAAAAAAAGAGGGAGGAAACTGGGTGGCTTTTCTGTAAATCGCATGCTCTCAGCCCTGCGCTCTTATCTTATGTTCTTGGGAGATATGGACTACGTAGCGCCTATTTCTCCCACAAGTGTAGAATTAGTAAAAACCATTAAGAAGCATCCCCGCGTCTCTGAATTCGAAGAGATAGTAAAGTTAATCGAGTCACCCACCAAGATTGAAAAAAACAAAAAAGTCGCTATCAGGAACCGAGCAATGCTGGAAGTATTGTTTTCTACGGGGATGAGGATTTCAGAGCTGGTAGGCCTTAGGAAAGATGCCATTGACAAACAAGGAAGAATATTTATCCGGGGGAAAGGAAAAAAAGAAAGATTTGTCTATCTTACCCCTCGCGCTCAGAAACATATAAAAAAATATCTAGGGGTAAGAGAGAGCTCTAGTTCTTATTTATTTGTCCCTCTCAAAGGAAGAAATGCAAGAAAAAGAGACAAGAAGGTTTCGACTAATTGTCTGCAAGAGAGAGTTAAAAAATATCGAGAACTGTCAGGCATCAACCTTCCTCTCTCTTGCCATTCTATTAGACACGCTTTTGCGACCTATTTGGCTGAAAAGGGTGCAAATCCCGCTGCTATCCAAATACTTTTAGGCCATGAATCTTTAGACACTACTACCAGATATGTAAACCCCTCTGATAGATACGCAGAAAAGACGCACCATAAATATCATCCGCTGAAAGATTAGTTATTAAATAAAAGGTGTTGCTTTTCGCTTAAACAAGATCGCAGCGAATCTCTATTATCACTTCGTAGAAATTCCCCCTCCCCTACTCGCTTTCGCTAGGAGACCTATTAAATTGGAATTCTTATGGCATGCGAGGGTCTGCTATTACTGGGAAGCCCTCTCTTGAGACATTTAAGGCGAACACGACAAGCCACTCTTTAACAGTATAAGACAGCCCCTCCCCTTTTCTTAAAAAGTATGGACTTTTTACTTTGCCCACCATTGTTTGTTTTTTTACCTTTCAGGTTCTTGCCCAGATTTTTTTCTGCAAAACAGTGTTTGATTTCATCGTTTAATCAGAAAGTCAGATTCTAGCGTCCATTTTTTAGGCAACATCCAGGGAATATGGAATCCTAAAAAACGAAAAGCGAAATCTGCTATTTTCCCTATTTTTATTCTCCAGGAAAAAAGACTTTCAACCTTTGCTTTATATCTAAAAAAGTTGGGGAAGCTTTCTGTTAAGAAATGAGCCGCCGTCAGAGACCAGACTACTCCTCCTCCGGTCCAAGGCTTGGTCAGCCCGGCAGCCTCTCCGCACAGCGTTATATTCCTTTCTGAAGGAAGGGCCAGCCCCTGAGAGATTACTCTGGCAGAAAGATTGGTTAATTCTATATCCCTTTCTTTTAAGAAATTATTAAGAATGATCTTTGCTTCTTTGGGGTCGGCTATTATTCCGTATTCTATCATTTTTCCGCTTCCTCTGGGAATTTTCCATATAAATCCTTTGTGGCAGGGCCATACCTCGGCAAAATTTTTGGAAGATGGCTTTTTAGCAAAGCCCAGGATTCCCAACCTGTAACTAGACGAAGGAAGACCCAATGTTTCCCTGGTAAATGAATGAGCGCCCTCGCATCCTATCACTTTGTCAAAGTCGCCAGAAGTTTTGGGACAATTGATAAAGTAAGGAGAGCTTATCTTGTTATTAAATCTAATCTCGGCCCCTTGTTTTTTTGCCTTTTCATACATTAAAAGATCCAATTTGGAATGGTCCATCACCAAAAATTCGTCCTTAAAATTGATTCTGATGGTCTTTTTTGGAAAGTGAACCAGCGTATAGTTAATCTTGTTTTTTATTAGAGACTTGCTTTCTGGAATAAAGCTCAATATTCTTTTTGAAAAAAGGCCAGAACACACCTTTTCTCCTAGGCTTTCTTCTTTTTCGTAAACAATTACACTGTGGTTTTTTTTGGTTAAGTCGTAGGCTAAGTATAGTCCGGTGATGCCTGCTCCGATTATTGCTATTCTCATTGTTATTTTTGCTGATTAATTGTTACTTGTTCTTGTTGATGAGACTCTGAGGCGATATATCCGGCCGCAAAAGAAAAAAAAGAGATTAGAATCACTCCTATAAAAAGAACTATTTCTTCTTGGTGTTGTTTGACAAATGAAAGAAATTTTGATAACATTTGTTTATTATAACAGAAATTAATCAGTTTTTTAATAATATTTATGTCTAAAACAAAAGCCACGGGTGCTACCAAACTGGGCAGAGATTCCCGTCCGAAGTATTTAGGTGTCAAGGTGTTCGCAGGCCAGAAAGTGAAGTCCGGTGGCATAATCGTTAAGCAGAAAGGTACTAAATTCATTCCCGGAAACAATGTTAGACGCGGTTCTGACGATACGCTTTATTCTGTCAAGGACGGGACAGTTTCTTTTACTGCAAAGAAAAAGAGGGGCTTTGACGGATCCGCTAAGAAAAAGAAGGTTGTTAGTGTTGTTTAGAGATTGAAGCCCCCACAAAGGCGTGGAATAAGGGATGAGGATCCAGAGGGCGAGACTTAAATTCCGGATGGAACTGAGTAGCAAGGAAAAAGGGGTGGTCTCTTAGCTCAATAATCTCAACAAGGTTTCTCTGGGGGTTGATGCCTGCTATGGTCAATCCCTTTTTGTTTAGTTCTTCTCGGTAATCGTTGTTCACTTCATAGCGATGTCTATGTCTTTCTGATATTTCCGTTTTTCGATAAGCGCGCTTGCTGATAGTGCCCGGAACCAACTGGCAGTCATAAGCGCCCAGCCTCATTGTTCCTCCGTAATTATTCTCTTTTATTAATGATTTTTGGTCTGGCATCACATCTATTATTGGGTTTTTGCATTTTTTTCTTACTTCAGTAGAACAAGCATCTCTAATTTTGCATACATTACGAGCAAACTCTACTACAGCAAGCTGGAGTCCGAGGCAAAGGCCAAAGAAAGGAATCTTCTTTTCCCTACAGTATTTAATGGTTTTTATTTTTCCTTCCACTCCCCTATTCCCGAAACCGCCGGGAATAATTATGCCGTCGTATTTATTTAATTCTCTAACAGCAGAAGGGGTCTTCTCGTATTTTTCTGCAGAAAGCCAGGTGATTTCAGGTTTTCTTTTGCGGTGATAACAGGAGTGCTTTATCGCTTCGATAACAGAAATATAAGAGTCCATCAGAGTGAACTTGCCTGTTTCAAAGTATTTCCCCACAATACCTATTTTTACGGGTTTTTCTGAATTATTTATCTTTTTGACAAAACTTTTCCATTTCTTAAGACCATTTTTTTTGGGTCCTAGGTCAAACTTCTTTAAAATTCTGTTTCCAAGATTCTCTTTTTCAAAATTAATAGGCACCTCGTATATTGATTTAATGTCGGGGGCTGAGATTATATCCTCCTCTGCAATATTGCAGAAAGTAGATATTTTTTTCTTCCTAGGACGGTCTAAGGCCACTCTCGCTCTTGCCAAAATGAGGTCTGGCTGAATTCCTGCCTCATTAAGGGTTCTCACCGCGTGCTGAGTTGGTTTTGTTTTCATCTCACCGATCATTCTGGGCACAGGCAGAAAAGTTACAAACACAAAAACTACGCTTTTTGGGTTTTTTAAATGCATCATCCTAGCAGCTTCCAGAAAAAGCATATTCTGATATTCTCCTACCGTTCCTCCGACCTCTATTAGCACAAAGTCAGCATTAGCTTTTTTGCCTGCTTTTTTGATGGTAGAGATTACCTCGTTGGGAATGTCGGGAACAACCTCTACGCACCTTCCTCCATACTCCAGGTTTCTCTCTTTGCTTATTACTCTTTGGTAAACCCTTCCTGTGGTAATATAGTTTGTGCCATAAATGTTTTCATTCAAAAATCTTTCATAATTTCCTACGTCTTGGTCGCATTCCACTCCGTCCTCTGTTACAAAAACCTCCCCGTGTTCTACGGGATTCATGGTACCGGCGTCAACATTGATATAGGGATCGATTTTAATGGCGGTTACTTTATACCCCTTGGCTTTTAGTATTCTGCCTATAGAGGCTGTGGCTACTCCTTTCCCTATGCCGGACATTACACCGCCTGCAACAAAAATATATCTTGTCATAATTTCTTAATTATGGCAATTACCCTGTGTCAGAATAAAGAGCGCAGGGTTGGAACTACTCATCTCTCTGAGAAGCCAGAGAATGGGTGATTT
>CAYZKD010000005.1:0-42876 GCA_964479375.1 uncultured Candidatus Saccharibacteria bacterium
TCCACTATTAAAACCTCAAGGTTTTCTTTTGGAAAATCCTGATTTACCAAGGAATTAAGGCAGTCGGCTATAAACTTTCCTTCATTCCTGCAGGGAATTATTACTGAGACAAACTTTTCCATAAATTTTATCCACTAAAATACTAATTGGAAAGGCAGAAAAAATCAAAACCAAACCCATAACAGGCACCATGTATCTTAAAATAGTGTGGGTAGACAAGGTCAAGGCGTAAAAGTAAAGTATCACAGCTAGAATCAAAACCATACTTAAGATTTTTTCTTTTCTTTTTCTAAAAGCGTAAACCAGTCCGTAAAGAGCCGCAGCCAGATAAGGAATCTGAACTGCCAGAATTATCCCTTCATACCACTGCTGAGAGGTCGCATACCAAGATCTGGTTATTCTTAACCACAGCAATTCGAAGAAAATAGAAGGATTCTTTCTAAACTCGCCAAAAGCAAAAGATATCATTTCCTGTTTGTTCTCAAAGTCTTGAGTCCTTACTTTTTCCATAAATTCCTGAAGTTCAGACGAGATAGGGGTTCTGTCCCCTCCCTCTCCTTCCTGTACGGTAAAGGTGAGCCCCCGCACCAGAATGGTAGAGCCCATGGTAGATAAGGGGATAATTTCTCCGGTGTCTTGAAATACATACAACTCCCAGGGAAAAAGAATCGAAAGGTTGGCCATTATCAGAAGAAAAGCGAATAACAGTCTTTTCTTGAAAGACAACCTCTTGAATAAAAATACCAATATTGCCAAAACCAGAACCAGCAACATAGAATTGGGCCTGATCAAAGAAGAAGCGCCAATCGCAAACCCTCCCATAATGATATAGAAAAAGTTCATCTTCTTTATAGAAAGAATATAGAGGAAAATGCCAAGATACAGAAGAAGTATAAAGGGCACTTCCGTGTGGGGATTTTTAATGAACCAGAGATTAAAAGGATAACTCAGCCATAAAACAGAAGCAATCAGGCCCATTTTCCTGCTAAAAAGAGCCTCGCCAATTAAAAAAAGCAGACAAGAAGCAAGGGCGACAAAAATAACATTGAAGAAAACGATTAACTGAATTTCATTGATCCCTGTCCAGTCAGATACGAGGAAGATCCCGGACAAAATAATAGGATATCCCGGGGGGCTGCTAGTCAGCACTTCTCCTTCTTTGGTAAGGCCCTGTCCTTGCATAAGGCTCTCTGCCACTGGCTTGTAGCGGGCGAAAAAATCACTTCCCGGCTGCTCGTGCTCTGAGGGACCGAAATCTCCCAAGATTAGCAGGAATAAAATGGAAAAGAGAACAGATACAATAAAAATAGAAATAAAGAGCAGCTTCTTATCCCTATAAATTTTAGAAAAGAATTCCTTCATACTTGTTTTCTACAAATAAATATTCTTCTTAAGCCCAGCAAGGGCATTAAAGTATTTTTAAAGTTCCTCTCAACCCATTCTCCGAATTTAATTAAAAACTTGGGGCCTGCCGGGATAAACACGGTGGCCTCTTCTTTTTCAATGTTCATGCCCGCTTCCTTGATGAACTTATGCATACTTCTGCGCCTTAAAAACCTGTGAGGGCCCTCGCTGTGATGAATATTGAAGATAGCGGCTAAAGAATGAATAGGCTCCCAGAGGATATTAGGAGTGGTGATAACAACCTCTCCTTTAGGTTTTGTCACTCTGGCCATCTCTTTTATCAAGACACCGGGGCGAGGGAAATGCTCAACTGTTTCAAAGCAGAGGACTGCCTCAAACTCATTGTCCGGCAGAGGAAGAGGCAGATTGTCAAAAAATTGAGTTCTAAAATCAATCCCGGCTTCGGAGAGCTGTTTTTTACATATTTCCTGCATTTTTAAAGTAAGATCTGCGCATACTGCCTTCCTTGCTTTATTGTTCTGCCAAAAATAGAGGGTCCCGTTTCCTGTTCTGCTGCAAATATCTAGAATATAGCTTTGATCGGGAAAGGAGCAAAGCCTGAGCCCGTCTGTAAATCTCCGGAAATAAGAGTAGGTCTTCTCGTTTATCTCGTCATAATCAATGGTTTGGTCCCAGTGCTCCCCCACTTCTTTCAAAGACCAGTCGGAGTTGCTCAGGTAATGGACTTCTTTTTTTATCCTCTGCCAAAAATTGTCTTCTTCCATAAAATTATTTTTCTTCTGACACTGGTTAATATCAGCATTAATTTAAGAGGCAATCTCTTATCTTTTAAAACTTTTCTAACTGTATTTTTAAAACTGCTTTGTTTTATTCTCTTGTGATAAAGGTTCCCTTTATGGGACTTAACTATCTCCTCAGGACTTATTGTCTCAAACTTGATTCTTTCCCTAAAAAGGTTGAACAATTTCTCTCCCACATCATTTCTCACAATAATAGTGCTGTATCTTTTAAAATCTTTATGCCAGAAATCGCCAAAGGAAATGTCCGCTTCTTCGTTAGTGTAAAAGTGACAATCCTCACATCCCCGCGCCAAGAAGGCAAGATTCAGATAATCGTAAAGGTCTTTGGGCAACTGTTTACAGGTCCCGTCTTTTAATTCTGCCCTGAAGCCTCCGGGATACTCCCCTCCCCTGTAATTAATACTTTTAATGTTTTCTCTGTTAATCTTTAATTTGTCTAACAGATATTCTGTAGCCCGCCAATCCATACACCAGCCGCAGAAAAATCCAATCAAAAACTTTACATTCTCTTTGTTAATCTTCCGAAGAACGGAAATAGTGCAGGGATGGGCCACTACTGCCAGCCGCTTGTCCTTATTCTCTTCTATTATATTCAGCGTCTCTTTAACCGGAACGCGGATATATTTTGAGCCAGCCGCCTCTTTAATCTCCTTTTCAGTGGCAAGACATTTTAGTTTCGGCTTCTGAGGGTAATTTTTGTCCCAGCCAACGGCTATTATTCCCTCAACCAGATTATTTTCAATTAAAGCGAGCAGTAAACTGGTAAGACACCCGCCGGAAGAGCCCTTCTCTCTAATTTCTCTATCAATGCTTTGGCCGATATAGCAGTCAGAGTACGCCCCCAATATTTTTTTAAAATCTTTCTTACTCACCTACCTCTTTTATTTATTAAATCCGCGATCAAACCGAAAAAGAAAGTTTGAAGAGCAGTCGCGCAAAGCAGAACAAAGGTAACATCCATAAACTTGGGGGTAAAGAAAAAAGAGTATACCCCTAATATCAAGGCTCCAGCAAATATTATCAAACTAAGGGGAAGGAAAATCTTAAAAGGATTAAAATAAAGGATAACCCTTACAATCAGTTGTAAGAAATTAAGGGTATCTTGTATCGGTTTTATCTTAGACTTTCCCTCTCTTTTGCTGTAACTAATAGGAACGTATTTAACATCTCTGCTTTCGCTGAACATAGCCAGGGTAATAGTGCTTGTTAAGGAAAAACTGGAAGGCAGAATAGGCAAGAATTTTTCAGCCAGGTCTTTCTTAAAAATCCTGAGACCGGAGTTTAGGTCGGGAATCTTAAATCCGACCAGATAACTGGCCAGTTTCTTTAAAAACCATTTGGCAGGTTTTCTTACAGCAGGGACGCCTGATTTCTCTCTTGCCCCAACCACCATATCATAATCTGGAACATATTTGAGAAGTTTCAGAAAATCCTTGGGAGAATAAGTGGCGTCAGCATCTATTATACCGATGTTTTCATGTTTTGCTCTCTTTATGCCGGTCTTTATAGCAGCCCCGTATCCTTGGTTATATTTGTGAGAAAAGACCCTTGCCCCTGTCTGCTTCGCTATCTCCAAAGAGTTATCGGTAGACTTGTCATCTACAACAATAATTTCAGCTTGCGGCAAAACCTGTTGCAGTTCATTGACAATAGATTTAAGGCTTTTCTCCTCGTTAAATACCGGTATGACAATGCTTATATCCATAAATTTATTTCTTTAAAATTAATATTATCCCGGGAACGGACAGAATAATTCCCACCAAAAGGATAAGAAGGGAGAAAGCAACCGCTAAAGATCCCGGGATATTGAATATAGAGAAGAAGAATATATAAGTGGCCTCTCTAGTGCCTAATCCTAATACAGTGACGGGTAAAAGCAAGACTATCCAAGACAAGGCGATAATCAGAAAAAGGTTAAAAAAACCTATCTTCACCCCAAGGGAAACGGCCAAAAGGTAGTATATAGAGGCCATTGCCAAACAGTATGCGACAGCCCATCCCAAAACCTTAGCAAATAAAGCGGGGTTCATTTCTTTCATCGCTTTAAAAAAATCTCTAAAGAATAAATCTGCCTTTTCTCTTACGGAAGAAGGGAGAAAGAACCCCAGAAGAACTTTTGTAACTTTTTGGGCTTCTTTCCTCTGTATTAGAAAATAAATTGCACCGCTGACCAGCGCTAAAAACAAAACGAGAATAAGCCACCCTATTTCCATCTTTATTCTACCAAATAGCAATAAATTTAAAACGCCCAGCAAAGCAACCGGTATTATAACGACCAGGACCGCCAGCCTGTCCATAAGAGCAGTATAAAAGGCCCTGCCCCCAGAAACAGGGGTTAATTCTGTTAAATATTTGGCTCTCCAAAACTCTCCCAGTTTCCCCGGAGTAACCGTCCCCAAAAAGAGCCCCTTTAAGAAAGCTCCTGCCAGCATTTTAAAAGGAACGTTAATATGCTGAGCCCTGACTAAAGCCCTCCATTTAAAAATAGATATTATGGGAGATAAAGGAAGCAGAATAAGAGCAAAAAGGAAATAGAAAAGATTAATGCTTTTGAAAGTCAAAAAGAGCTCCTGAAAGTCGATCCGCAGAAGGATATAAAGGAATAGAATTATTCCGATAATTCTAAGGTATTTGCTGTATTTCTTTAGAATCATAAGCGCTTTTTAAACTAAGTCCTGCCATGGTTAGGCCGGCAAAAAACCAGTAGACCTCTGAGACCTTTACTACGATAAAGGGCTCTGTCGCCAAAGAGCAAAAGAGCATTGCCACCGTGGCTGCTATAAGCCCCCCGCACAACCCGATCAGAAAACCGTCTTGGCTTTTTAAGAAACCGCGAATGGCCTTTTTCATTAAAAGAAAGATTAAAGCCAAAAAGGCTATGCTTCCCAAAAGCCCTGTTTCCACTAGATTCCGCAGATACTGGTTGTGAGCCTCGTGCAAGTAGCCCTTGCCCAGCCCGAAAAAAAGCAGCGAAGCGCCTCCCTCTTCAACGCCCTTGGAAAATATCCAGGTTATAACCCCCATCCTCTTCTGCTGGAAGGCCTCCATAACCCTGACCGGAGAATAGAATCCTTTCATTTTGTCCGATTCAAGGGGGTGTCGCAAGAAGAGAAGCCAGACAGCAACAAAAATAATTATCAGAAAAACAATTGAATATCGAAGAAGATTATTTCTCTTTTTCTTCATCAGGAACAAAAAGGCCGTCAGAGAAAAGACGATTGCCCCGGCCAATACCACCGTATCTGAGCCGGAGCCGAAAACACCAAAAGCAGGGGTAATAGATAAAACTCCAAGCAAGGCTTTCTTAACCTTTGAAATTTTCAGTTGCAAGAAATAAAAAATGAAGATATTAAAGAAAAAAATAAAAAGGAGGAGAAAGAAACCTCCCACGGGGAAAACCCCCTTCTCGCCAATAGCCCCTATCCTCTTCCCGTAATGACCCCCCGTGTAGTTCCCGCTTGCAGTCTCATAAATAATGTTGGCTGTATTGGCAAGGCCCAGCACAAGCCACACCTTTATTAAAAACTTAGCCGACTTCAAGCTTTTTATATGGTAAAAAACATAGAAATAGAAAAGAAAGAACTCAACCTCTTTCAGGAAGTAAAAAAAGCCCCTGCTTTTCTCAAGACCCCCGAAGGTCCAGTTGGTAAGAACGCTTATTGCTCCGGCGAGAAGCCAGACCATAATCGGGAAAAACAAAGGAGCTTTTTTGAAGCCCTTCCTGGAAATTAATTCAATTATCCAAACAGCTCCCAGTATTGATATAAGAATATCCTCTGCTCTGATCTCAACAAGCCTGCCTTTGGATATTTCCCCTAAAGACAAACTGGGAGACAGGGCAATAGCTGCCGCTATTAAGATTAACGGTATTATCTTTATTATCTCTTTTCTGGTCATCTGAAGAGTTTTTTAATTTTTCTCGCAGCAGATAGCAGTAATCTCCAAGGATAAAAAAAGGCCAAAGCAGCCAAAATTCTCCGAAAAATAGCAGGCTTTTTCAGTTCTCCTTGAGAAGATAGAATAAAATCTGCCTCCCTCAGGGTCATTATGTGAAGAAACTTTCCCGTAAGCCCGATATTAAAATCCGCTTCTTCTTTCTTGTCTTTATCCTCTTCAATCTGGGCATGGCTTGATTTATGGTTCTGATGAACAACAGTTACGGCTCCGGTAGCATCAATAAAAGGAATGCCGAAAGAGCGGGCATTATAAATAAACCAGTTATCCCAGGCCGGCCTCCCTACGGCAAAAGGGGGAATCTCAAGAAAAAGGCCTCTGGGGAAAATAAAGTAGTCAATGCCAGAATACCTGTGCAAGACCCCCTTCTTTTCTATTTCCTTTTTTAATTTCTTTTGCCAGTCCTTTTTAAAATCAATCTCATTATTCACGTCAAGATCTGTTCTTCTGCCGCTTATTAAAAATTTCTCTTTCTTGACTATCTTCACGGCAGATGCCATCTCTGAGAAAAAAATAATATCGGAGTTGCTGTATACCATAACAGAGTTTTCGGCTTCTTTTTGAGCAATGGAAAAGGCCGAACTCAAAAGAGGGGTGCCGAATCTGTTCTTTTTTATTCCGGGAATATGTTTTATGCCGAATTCCTCTGCTGTCTCTCTTGTGCCCTCTTCTTTTCCCAATAGTATAATCTCACAGTCCGGTCCCAGCCGAATCCAGCTTTTAATGGCATTTCTCTGCATTATTCTGTCTTTTCCTTCAAATGGTTTGGGGATAGTAAAAATAGTTAACATAAATCAAATAAAAAGATACGAGAGAATCTTTTTGAAAAACATTAACGGATTATACCAGAAAGCCCTTGACCAGCAAATAAAGGCGCTGTGGATTCTTTTTTGTTTTAAGGCCTCTATCCCCAGCCTTCCCAGGACTTTGATATAGAACTCACCGCAAATCCTTTCCGCTTCGTCGGTCCATTTCTCAATCTCGGGCTTCCATTTCCGAAGGTAGGATTCTGTAGCCTCTATCCGGGAATCAATATCCAAGGTCATCTTTTCCCTGCTACCGCAATAACTGATTACTAATGGTTTTGGCACAAAGTCTGCCTTATAACTATTCTTTGCCATCTTCATCCAGATATCATAATCAATATGGCTTTTAAGGTCCTGGTCAAATCCCCCTATTCTTTGCAAAGACTCTTTAACAAAAAGGCAGGAAGAAGGAACAGTGGAAAGCCCTTTCCGGACTATCTCAGACCGGATGTCTCCCTTTATCCTGGGCCGCCCCTCCTTTATTAACTTTCCTTTTTCATTAACAATTTTGTTGCCGCAATAAACAACGTCTGCCTCGGGCTTGCTTTCTGCCAACGCCACCTGTTCTTTTATCTTTTCTGGAAGCCACTCATCGTCATCGTCTAAGAAAGCAACATACTTGCCTTCGGCTAAAGAAAGCCCTGTATTCCTGGCAGCGGGAAGCCCCATGTTCTCTCGGTGTCTTAAGTATTTAGCGTTCGGCAGGCTTTCTACCCATTCTTCTATGCCGCTGTCAGACCCGTCTTCTACTACTAACACCTCAAGGGCCTCGTAGGTCTGCTCGAGAACGCTTCTAACGGCCCTTTTTAACAAAAGGGGTCTTTGAAGGGTGGTAACTACCACCGAAACCTTGGGATTGTTTTTCTCTGACATATTATTTTCTGACAAAAACTTTCTCTATCTTGGACTGGAAACTTTGGGGAAGTTTGTAAAAAAACATTTTCAAAAGAAAATAGAAAATCCTCCAGTCAACAGAAAAGACATGGGAGAAAGTAAAATTGACAGGATAGCCATACTCTTTTAATTTGCCTTGCCCCACAAGTTCGTATTTTAATATTTCCCGAGGGGACAGTTCCCGCTTCCAGGCATCTGTTCTGGTGGCATCTATTCTTTTAGAAATGTTTTTATGGATAGACCTCCTTTCTTCCGGGACGGCTTCTGCTCCCTTTCTATAATACCTTATCATGCCGGCCTCAAAATCAAGACCCAGAAAACGGCATACCTTTGCCAAGGTCTCTTTTGGAGAAAAAACCAATTCTTCGTATCTAATTTCCAGATAATTATCCTTGCCCCTCAACTTTTCTCCTTTCTCTAAAGCCCTCTTCCATGACAGAAAACTAAGATAGGGATCATTAGGAAACTTCTTTAACATGCCCTGACCTCTTTTTAATTTATTGGCTTTAAGATGAGAGGCAAAGACCGCCCTTCCGTCCCTGATAATATGAATAAATCTTGCCCCGGGAAACAACTTCCCAATCTTGCCCGTCTCGTATATGTATTGAGGGTTCTTATCTCCCCAGACTTTTCCCGTAAGGAAAGAGGAATAAACTTCATCTACAAACCGAGAATAGTCAAACGGGATTTTTCTGACTAATTTCTTTTTAAGGTATTCCCTCTCCAGCCCCCATTGAGGAAACTTGTCGTTAGAATAAAGATCATCTAATAATTCTTCTACCAGGGACTCTTTGTCTATCTTTTTCTTGCGCCACCTGGGAAAGAGTTTAACTAAAAAATCACTCTCTGGAGGAATAGAGATTTCAGAGTGAACGTTCAGCATTGTCCTTAATAAAGTGGTGCCGGACCGAGGACACCCAACAATGAATATGGGCTTTACAGAACTCATATTCTGAAACAATTTCTTAAGAAAAGGGTGATTAATTTGTACCAGGCCCTGTAATTAAAAATATTAACAAAAATGCTTCTTGTATAGAAATCTTTTGCTACCTGCAAGTTGTTTTTGTTTTTCTTCAAAAACCAGAGCTTCTCATAAAAACTTCCCAACAGATAAAGCCGGTAAGATTTGGCAGAAGGATAAACTTCTAAATAAGAAGAGTATCTTTCCAGGTTGTATTTTTGGCTCTTAATCGCCCTTATTAAAGTTTTCTCGTTGTCTAGGGGCGTTATCCGGGGATGTCTGCCTTCGTTTATCTCAACCATTATCTTTTTTATAAAATAGGCGTCATAACCCAAAAGAACTATCCTTCGAAATACGTCAGAGTCTGTCCCTTTTGGAAGTTCTTCAACAAACTTGCCCGCCCTCTCAAAGGCCTCTCTCCTCAAAACAGCGGCCGATCCCGGAATAATACCGTTAAAGGTCAAAAGATGTTTTAATAAGTTTTTGGGTTTTTTGACAACCTTGTCTAAAGATTTTTCCGGCCTCACAACCCGAAAAGCAGTAGTAACTATTCCGTATCTTTTCTCTCTGTCTGACTCGAAAATCTTTACTTGCTCCGATAGTTTGTCTTTATCAATCCATTTATCATCATCCCCGATAAAAGCCAGATATTCTCCCTTAGCCGCCCTAAAACCCGTATTGGAGGCATACTGAACGCCCATATTCCTTTCATGCCTGATATATTTTACCTTCCCTTCCCATCTTTCTTTAATATGATTTTCTGTATTGTCTGTAGAACAGTCATCCACTACAATCAACTCAATATTGGGGTAATCTTGTTTCAAAACTCCTTCAATCGCTCTATCGATCAAGTTGGCCCGGTTATAGGTGGTAATGATAACGCTAACCAAGGGTTTCATATTATTTAGAATAAAACTCTTTAATGCTGTCTGCCACAAAGCCCGCTTCCTTTTCGGACAAATGTTCCCCCATGGGCAGACTTAAGAGTTCTTTGCTTATCTTGCTGGTAAAAAACTTTTCCTTTTTTGAAACAAAACGGCGATAAGGTTTTAACTCCGGTATGGACTTTGGGTAATGAATTCCTGTCTCTATTCCCTTTTCTTTTAAGAAACTCTTTAAGTCGTCTCTCTTTTTAGCCCGAATTACAAAAAGATGATAAACGTTTCGGGCCCACTCTTCTGTCCGGGGCAACACTACCTGTTCACAGTTTTTCAGTTTACTCAGATAAAGAGCGGCTATCTTATTCCTCTTTTTTATCCATTCTTCCAAATGATTTAATTTAACGTTGAGCACGCCGGCCTGAAGGCCGTCCAGCCGGGAGTTTCTTCCTATCATGCGATAGTCGTGTTTGGAAACCCTTCCGTGGTTTGCAATCATTCTGCATTTTCGGGCAAGTTCTTTATTGTCGGTAACAATAGCCCCTCCGTCACCGTAAGCCCCTAAAACTTTGCCGGGGTAAAAACTGAAAATACCCAACCTTCCGAACCCCCCAACCTTTTTCCCTTTATACTCTGCCCCATGGGCCTGAGCCGCATCTTCAATAACCTGAATCTTGCGCTTTTGGGTTATCTTTAAGAGACGCCCCATATCACAGGGATGTCCGTAAAGATGAACAGGAACTACAGCCGAAGTTTTACTGTTTATCTTCTTTTCTAGATGGTCTAGGTCCAAGGTATAGTTACTCTTGTCGCAATCGCAAAAAACCGGCTTACAACCTGCTCTGACAACCGCCTCTGCTGTGGCCGCAAAACTGTTGGCCGGAACAATAATCTCGCTTCCCTGGGGCAGGCCCAAAGCCTGAAAAGAGATCTCCAGAGCGTCTGTTCCGTTTCCTACGCCGACACAGTGGCTTATCCCCAGGTATTCTGCAAAATTCCTCTCGAATTCGGAGACATATTCCCCTTTCACAAAACCGGAGTTTTTTATAACCTTTTGGATAACCCGCTCTAATGAGGGTTTTATTGAAAGATATTGAGAGTATAAATCAAGAAACGGAATTTTTTTCATAAAGATATTCCGGCAAAAAATACACCTTTTTGCCGCTGATAATAGTATAAGGAGGTTCAAATCCAGGCATTGAGGTTGCCCGTATGTAACGTTCTATTTTCTCCCGTGGCCAACTTAGATCAATTTTTTTAAGTTCTTCAATTTCTTTTCTGTAATGAATAGACTTTCCTCTTTTCCCTTCGTATTTTTCCTGAGGAATCAATTCGTATTCTCCTTTGATAATATTAAGTATGTAAGAAGAAAATAACTTGAGAGAATGTTCAACAGTTAAATCATAAAGTTCTTTCACGTATATCTCTGGAGAAATCTTGAACCTTCTTTCGGCAATAATATCTCCACTATCTATCTCCGATTCCATTTTATGAAGAGTAGTCCCAAAAACTTTGTCTTTATTTATTATCGCCAGCGAGAATTGATTACATCCTCTATACTCGGGCAAAGGAGCCATGTGAAGATTTACAGCGATCTGTTTGGCCAAATCAAGATGTTCTTTCTTTAATATTTTGCCGTATTGAACAACTATTAAAATATCAATGTCTTTAACTTTTAACAAATCCTCAACATTATCAACAATAGGAAGATTATTTTTTTGGGCAAGATCTCTAACTTGCTCATTCTTGGTTAAAACTCCTTTAATCTCTGCATTGCAAGAGTCTTGATTATTAATCAAGATTTTCAAACACTCTTTGCTAATAGTTTTAGATCCTAAAAAAACTATTTTTTTCATAAGGAATTATACATTTTGGTTATTATTTCAACTGTTTTTAAACCCTCGTGTCCATTAGTAGCGATAGGCCCGTCATTGTTTAGAACGTTAGCCACGTTCTGGTAGACCTTGTCGTGGTTGGACATTGAGCCTTTATATTCTCCGTAATCATTGGCGGAATTACCGGGAGGGAGGTTCTTTATCTCATATCCTGCAATATTCTGGTATTCCAGTTCATTAAGATACTGCCCTCCTATTTTAACGGTCCCCTTTTCGCCAAAAATAGTAATAGATCCCTCCATGTTCTTGCCATAACTGTTAATAGTAAAATTAAAAGTACCCAGGGCGCCGTTCTTAAATTCCAAAAAACTTACTCCGGTATCTTCAAATTCTACTATTCCTTTGTGAAGAAAATTATCGGTGATGCCCTCGGATTTCTTAACGTCTCCCACCAGCCAATAGAGCAGGTCTACAAAATGACTGAACTGAGTGAAAAGAATGCCACCGTCTAATTCCTTTTTCCCTTTCCAGTCAGAGTTCTTGTAATAATTTTCATTTCTATTCCAAAAGCAACTCAGCTGAACGTTTAATATCTTCCCCAATTTCCCCTTTTCTATCGCCTTCTTTAGGGCCGCTACCGGAGGATTAAATCTGTTCTGTTTTACAATAAAGAGTTTTCTATCCGCCTTTTCTGCTTCTCGAATCATGTCTTCTGCATCTTTTACCTTAAGAGCCATGGGTTTTTCGCATAAAACATGAAATCCTGCTCGCAGAGATTTTATCGTATGATCTGCATGAAGATAATTGGGGGTGCAAACGGAAACTACGTCTAAATCTTTCTCTTTAGCGATAAGATCTTTTATATCATAATAGGGTTTGGTATTGTATTTATCTGCTAAAGAGTCTGCTCTTTCTTTTTTAACGTCGCAAACAGCCCTTAATTCACCAAGGTTACTAATGTGCTCTGCATGGCGCTGGGCGATTCTGCCGCAACCTATAATAGCAAACTCAATCTTCATTCTAATGGAACAATTTAATTATTCTTTTTACTAAGTTTACAAATCACCTATTCGAATAAAGTTATCTATAACCCAATAAACACATCTCTTTCTCTGTGGTATTATAACTTTATTTTATACTGTTCCGCCCACATATCAAAAAATATTATTCTCCAAAACAAAGAAACGGTTCTGGGAGATTTGTCTTTGTCCAATAATTTTTTAATTTCCTTTTCATCGAATATAGAATGTCTCCGGGCCGCTCTTAGTACTCTCATTCTAAAACTTTCTCTTAAATCTTCTTCAGCCCAAGGATTTTGAGGAACAGCAAACCCCATTTTACTGTCTCGATTATATATCTCCGGAGGAAGAAGGTCCTTCATACTCTCTCTAAGCACATTTTTAATTTTTCCTTTCTTTATTTTATATTCTAGAGGAAGACGCATAACAAATTCCACCACTCTATGATCAAGATAAGGGACCCTACCCTCTACTGAATAATTCATCGAGGTTCTGTCTTCATATTGGAGAAGCATGGGAAGACTGGTAAATTTTAATAAAAGAATATTAAAATCTCTGAGTTTCCGTCCCGACTTCAGTCCTTTTTCCTTTTTTATCCTATAGCGAGGATTTCGCTCCTCATGATTTCCTTTTTTCCCTTTGTAGATATCTACAAACTGGTTGTTGTCCCAGGACCCGGAAATAGCATCCAGCATAACCTTTGCCATTTTGGCGAATCTGAAAAAAAGATTTTTGCTCCGAATTTTACCTATCGCCCAAAGCTCGGAAAAGGCATGTTTTATTTTTCCCTTCTTTGCCAACTCGGCGATAAAGGGAGCGTAGTTTCCATATACACCCAAAACCTCATCTCCGCCTTCTCCAGAAATTGTTACTTTAAATCCTTCCTTGTGAATTTCTCGACATAAATTAGACCGCGCCTTCACTCCTATGGTTACAACGGGCTCGTCGTTGTACCAAATATCTTTTCTTATTCTTTCAAATATGGATTCTTTTTCTAAAAACACCTTATGAAAATTTTGGGTTTTCACCCTGTCTATCACAGATTTGGCATACTTGAATTCATCAAAGCGCTGATTATGATTACATGCAGAGAAAAGATTCTGTCCCCTGTTTTCCAAGGAATCGATTAAACAGCTTATAGACGAAGAGTCCAGTCCTCCGGAAAGACAAACCGAAATGGGGGTGTCGGCCCTTAGCCTCAAACGGACAGAGTCCTTTAACAATTCTCTAAACTGTCTGTAGGCTCTTTCTTCGGATACTTCCAGAGCAGGGAGATCTCTCAGTCTTTTATAGGAATACCACTCTTTTTTTTCTTTCATCGGTTCGATCCTTTCCTTCCCGAGTTTTAGCTCGATATACTCCCCGCCCGATAACTGATAGACGTTTTTGAACAAAGTCTGGTGAGTATGGTTTACCAGTCTCCAACTGATAAAGTCTATCACTCTCGGCAGGTTTGCTTCCGCTTTAAAACCCGGCAGAACCGTGAACTGCTTGATTTCAGAAGCAACAGCGAAGCTTCCGGGTTCTTTTTGATAAATGTACAGGGGCTTAATCCCGAACCGGTCTCTTGCCATAAATACGGTCTTTTCTTGTTTGTCGTATATAACAAAAGAGAACATACCGTTTAGTTTGTCTAAACAATCTTTCCCCCATTGGATATAGGATTTAAGCAAAACCTCGGTGTCGCTTGAAGTGCGAAATCTCTGCCCGAGAGACTTAAGTTCTTCTTTCAACTCCAAATAATTATAAATCTCTCCGTTGAATACTATCCAGTATCTCTCTGATTCGTCTTTGAGGGGCTGATTGGCTCTTTTGTCCAAATCAATAATAGCCAGCCGGGTATGCCCTAAATAAAGATCATCAACCCTGACAAGGTCTTGATAGTCCGGTCCTCTATGGTTCACTATCTCCAAAGCCTTGCTCGTCACCCCTTTTAAGTTGTAAGCGGTAAATATGCCACACATAAACCTCACTTAAACCAACGCTTTATAATCTTTTTAATAAGATAACGGGGACTTATTTTCCCTAAATAAAAATATCTTCCTCTGTAAATTTCTTTTAGTTTTTCTACTAATTTTCTTTTCTCAGGCACTCTATAGGGGTACCCGAAAAGTCTCATCCCCTTTTCTGCCAACAGAAAGTATCTCTTGTATTCACTGCCGCGGATTCTTTTAAGTTGTCTTTTCTCGGGAAAGGGCCGTGGTAAAAGCGCTGCTTTCTTTATCCATTTTTCTGTCAAAGAAAATCCAAGAAAATCTGCGATAGCGCGGATTTCTTCTCTTGGGTGAAGCAATAAATTTTCGTATTTAACAGTTAAAACGTCTTGGGGATTAATTTTCTGAAGCTCTCTTTCTGTTTTCAGAACAATGTCTTCCCAGTATTTAAGGGCCCTCTCTATGGTAACTTCTCCTTCCGGCAAAGACAGATTCTCTCCTTTGTATTTTTTCTTCCCTGTGTCTTTCGGAGAAACCCTGCCTTTAATGTTTCTGGAAAAACCGATATTTTTTTTCATAGAGCAGGCAGTATTCACTCCATCTCTAACTACGTGTATGAACTTGGCTCGGGGCCATATTCTCTTTAGAACAGGGGCATGTACGCCATAGTGAGGAGTTTTATCTCCCATAATTTTATTCTGGCCGTACAGAAAATCATGAAGTGACTCGGTATAACCCTTAATGTTCCTTTCTCTCCCGTTTCTTTCTGTAAATACTTTAAGGTCTTTATAAAAATTCTTATCGTATTTCCTGCCGGCCTCTTTTAGTATTACCTCAACCCACTTATACCCTTGATAAGCATAAATATTATCTAAAACCTCATAAAAATCATCAAAAGAGAAATTGTTTAATTGATATTTTTCATAGAGAACAGGAATAAAAAAAGTTTCGGGAAAAATACCCACATTCGGATTAACACTCAGGATATTTCTCAGCATCTGTGTCCCGCAACGGCCTGTTCCTACGATAAAAAACGGATGATGTTTAGAATAGCTCATTCAGATTTTTTTTAATATCATAATGTATTCCGTAGGATTCCATGTCCTAGGAAACCCAATTTTATTAAATAAAATATCAAAAATTTTATTAAATCCTTTTAAAAATATATTACTACCAGCATAATAGTGGTCTACTAATGAGATCGGTCCATAGCCATACCAAACCTTTATTAATTTAATCCTATAATTTGAAACTTTCTGGGCCTGATAATCAAGGGAAAAATAATTTAAAATGGCTGCAGGAGGATAAGGTTTTATATGATCCAAATCTGCGTAAAACTTTTTACTAATCATCGGAGTTCTAATTATTATATACCCTCCCGGTCTAGCAACCCTGACTAATTCTTCTAAAACCTTACAAATATCTGGATATTGAAAATGCTCTATTAGATGGGAACAATGAACCACATCAAAACTATCGGCTTTAAACGAGATCGACCTTGCATCAACCAGAACCGCCTCAATGTTTTTTTTCTTAAGCTCTTTAAACATCAAAGGCGAGATCTCTACAGCCCTAACCTTAACTGAAGGATGGTACCGCATTATTTTTTCCAGACGAATTCCATTACCAGCACCGACATCTAAAAAATTACTGAATTCTATTTTGGATAAAAATTTTATTATTTTGTCATCCATAAAAATTATACAAAGTTTTTCTTCTTCAAATAATCTATCACTTTTGCCACATTCTCTTCTACGGTTTCTTTTCCGGTAAAGAGTTCTATCTCGGGATTTTCCGGTTCCTCGTAAGGATCGGAAATCCCAGTAAAGTTAGTGATCTCTCTTTTTCTGGCTTTCTGATACAGCCCTTTCGTATCCCTTTCTTCACAAACTTTAAGGGGGCAGTTACAGAAAACTTCAATAAAATTTTCTACTTCTTCTCTTAATCTTTTTCTTTCTGACCCATAGGGAGAGATAAAAGACGCTATCACCCCCATACCGTTTTCAGAAAGCAATTTAGCAACATACCTTATCCTCGTTATATTTTCGTCCCTGTCTTTTTTGGAAAAACCCAAGTCTTTGCTCAAATAATGCCTGACTATATCACCGTCTAATCTCTCTGTCCTCAAGCCCTTCTTCTTTAAAATCTCATATACTCTATCAGCCGTAGTTGTTTTCCCAGACTGGGAAAGACCGGTAAGCCAAAGAACAAATCCTTTTTGATAATTGTTTTTCTTATACAAATCATCAACCAAAGAATTATGACTCTGGGAAAGAAAGAAATAGACCTCCGGCCTCAAAAGATAAGCGGGAGGCTGTTCTTTTTTTTGAATAAATTCTCTTAACCTTGTACCAGAAAAAGAAATTTTCTCTTTGTGCGGACATTCATTTCTAAAAGCATGTTTTTTCCCCACCGGACAATAAATAACCTCTGGAAATTTCATTATTTCTACTCCGATCTCGTCTTTTCCAAATTTTTCAAAAATCTGATGGGCGGCAAAAGGATCATAATAATCTCCCACCCCAGCATGGTCTCTTCCAACAATAAAATGGCTACAACCAAAATTCTTCCTTATTATGGCGTGAAAAACAGCTTCCCTCGGTCCCGCATATCTCATTTTTAAGGGAAGTATTCCTAATAGCACTTTATCTCTGGGATAATATCTATCTATTAGAACCTCGTAAGAAGTAATTATGTATTCGTCTTTAAAGTCGGCACTCTTTTTCTCTCCTATCACGGGCTGAACAAACAAGCCGTCCACTCTTTTGAGGGCCTCTTTCTGCAGGAATTCGTGACCGCGATGGGGAACGTTTCTCGTCTGAAAAGCCACTATCTTTTCCCAATTTTTCTTCTTAAAAAATCTCCTCGTTTCCTCAGGGCTTAAATTATAATCAGGGAAGGGAGAATTGGAGTTATCCAATAACTCTATTTCTCCCCCTACTAAATAATCCCCCATTTTGTAAACGGCCTCTACGCCGGGGTGATTTCTATCTTTGGTGCCAAAAACATTCTCAGCAAAAAAACCCTTATCGTAAGAAAAAACCTCGGGATCTTTTAAAACAGCCACCAACTTTTCTTCCTCATCTTTCAGGGCGACCTCTTCGCCAAATTTCTTCTTCTCGGCAATATCTAAAACAATAGGAATGGGCCAAACTGTTCCGTTAGAAAGACGCATTTCGGATACCACTCTTTGAAAGTCTTCTTTTTTCAAAAAACCTTCCAGGGGGGAATAAACCCCTTTAGCAATATTTTTTACGTCTTTGACCTGCTCTTTGTTCAGAATAACGGCCTCTAGATCAGAGACATTTCTTCTATGGCTTGACACTTTATTTATTAATTTTCCTCCATGGGGTTCTATCATAACATCTTTTTATGAATTAATTTATTAGTGGCAATAATGCCTTTTGGATTATTAATTTCCTTATTATATCTCAACCTTTCTCCCTCAAGGTTTGTCATTCCCCCCCCCGCCTCTCTTAAAACAATTTCGGGCGCGCAAGTATCCCACTGACAAGTCCTATCTGAAAAAGTCAAATAGCCCTCAGCCTCTCCTTCTGCTATCAGCCCTATCTTAACTCCTATACTCCCGCATTTTATACTCTCCACCCCTGAATCTTTCAAGAAATCTTCCGTTTTCTTGTCTAGGTGAAATCTACTCGTAACAAATCTGGAATTCTCTAATTTTGAGACTTCTGAAACATTTATCTTTGAATTGTTCAAAAAAGCCCCACTGTCTTTTTCTGCCCAATAAAGCTTATCCTTTACCGGGAGATAAATCGTTCCAAGAACAGGTTCGCCTTTCTCTACCAATCCTATCATTATAGAAAACTCTCCTGTCTTTTGGAGAAAATCTTGCGTTCCGTCCAGAGGATCTATAATCCAATACTTTTCTTTGCCCAGCCCCTGCCATCCGTTGTTGGCCTCTTCCGAAAAGATCGGCAAGTCGTACTTGGCTAAGCCTTTCAGAATAATTTCGTTAGAAGCCATATCCGCTTCGGTGACCGGAGAATTATCGGTTTTTGTGTAAACCTTATATTTTTCTTTATAAATCTCCTCTACTTTATGTCCCGCTTCTTTAACTATCTCTATAATTTTTTCTTTCTCTATCTCTCTCATAATGAGTTCTTATTTAATTCTTTCCCGAAAATCTTTTTAAAAACTTTTTTAATCTGAATTTCAGCAGCATAATTAGAAACAAATCTCTTGTAGGCGTTCTGGACAATTCTTTCTCTTTCTTCCGGCCTTGAAAGATAGTATTTTATCTTATCTACAAGATCTTTCCAATCATTAAAAACAACTATCTCTTCACCGGGCTCAAAAAGGTCAGTAACTCCTTTGGTGTTATAGGCAAGTTGGAAACACTTTGCAGCGACGCATTCAAAAGTGGCTCTCGGACGATGGTCATCTATCTTTATAGACGGATCTGCCGGTATATTAATAAATATCTTAGAGGACTTCAACAACCCAATATAGTCTCTTCCATACCTGGGTTCTTCCAGGGAGTTTCTTAGATGCGGAAATTCTTCATCCAATTTTCCTTTTCCAAATTTTATTCCATAAGCTTTAATATTAAGAGAAGAATCAGAAAAATTCTTAAGTAATTCGTTTATAATCTCGCTTCTAATGGAATAAATATTTTTACCGAAATGTCCCGCCACACATACATCAATCGGCTTCTCTTTGCTGCTTTCCAGTAATTTAGCAAACTCTTCGCTGGGCCCTACTTTTATTTGAAAAAATTTATCTGTTATGCCGGGAAGCAATTTATCTAAAGCAATTCCGGAAATAACATAGTCTGCTATCTGCTGAGCGTTTCTTTTGCGTTTTGGACCTCGAATCTGGGGGACGTCCCCGAACCAATCTATAATAGTGCAGTTTACCTTTTTGCAGAAAAAGAATGTCAACCGGAAAATATCTTTGCTGCTATAAAATATAAATCTCGGTCTCTCGAAAATAATTCTGGCAATCAGGTATATATTAAGAAAAAAGTTGTCAATGGTCCTTGAAATCCTGAAATGCCTTACTGCTCTTGCAAAAAACAGGTATAACTTGGGAGACAAGAATCTTAGAAAAATAGGAACAGTAAAGGTAGTCTTGTCTATGGTCTCCGGTTGAAAGCCAATCTCCCTTAACCCCCTCTCCCATCCCATTAAAGAAGAGAATCTGTACTTCCGCTGCTTCTCAAGATCTTTTTTCCTCCTAATATCATAACCCTGTTTCAACAGAAACAATAAGTCCTCGCTTCTTAACCTGAAAATTAAAAAACCTTTTTTAGACATAAAAGCCTTTTATATATTGTTCTTTATCATTATTAAATAGCCCACCGGACCTTTTTTCCAAACTCTCCAAAAAAACAACTCCACTGCCAGATATAAAATTGCCCCGAAAACAATCAAGAAAGAAAGTTGTAGCCATTCAATTTCCGCCATTAAATGCTTCAAAGGAAAAAGCCCTAAAATCATAATAATGGTGCCGACCGTAGAAGGCAACAACTTAGTTAATAAAGCACCTAATTTAACCTTAAGGATTCTTAAAGAATAGTAGAACCAAAACGGGGTGCTAACTACCCATCCTAAGAGTACTGCTACAGCCGTTCCCGCTATGCCAAAATGAACAGTAAGGGGGTAAAGAAAAGCAAGCATAACTACAATTTTAATGCTATTCTTATACAACCCCAGCGATGGTTTTCCGATTGCCTCAAAATGAGAGTCCATACTAATTGAGCTTACAAGCTTGGAGAAGCATAAAATTCTCAAAACCGGAACAATAGCCATCCATTTTTCACCAAGAACTACACTCACTATTTGGGGTGTTAATAGGGCAAGACCCATGGTCGCTGGCAACATAAAAGCACTTCTCAGCTCGAATATCCTTAAAAAACCTTTTCTGAATTTGGACAAATTGTCTTTTAGTTTTGAGAGGGCAGGAAAAATTACCGGACTAATTGTTTTAAGAAACATTTTTTCGGTAAAAGAAACCACTTGAAAGGCCATCTGGTAAAAGCCAAGAAACTTGGCGCCTAATATCCTTCCCACAAAGGTATCGTCTCCATAATTTGTAATAAACGATAAAACATTGCCTCCTTGGATCCATAACCCGAAAGAAAACAGATCTTTTAATTCTCTGTATCCTGCTTCTAATTTGGGCCGGAAAGGATGAATAATATAGGAAGATACAAAAAGGACCAGACTACCAGCAACCTTTCCCAAAACCAGAGCCCATGCACTCTTTAGCAGAAAAGCCGCAACAATGGTGACGACCACCTCCGTTAAAACACCTGCCGTTTCATAAATTTCTGACCTAGAAAAATTCAATTCCTTTTTTAAATAAATGATCCCTATATTTTTAAAACCATCTAAGATAAAGAAGGCAGATAAAAACTGAAGCAACTCCTTGGCTCTTGGTTCATTAAAAAAGTCGGCTATAAGAGAAGAAGAAAAAAATAAGATTACAGAAAGCACTATCCCTCTTATTACATTAACCACCCAGGCAGTATTTAGGTGCTTTTCTGAAGGATGTGTCCTTTGAATAAGCGCCAGACGCATTTCCGGATTGGATACTATTTCTAAAACCGCCAAGGAAAGAAGGACAACACCGAACAATCCAAAATCTCTTGGCGATAACAGGCGAGCAAGAACAATTAAGCGGACCGGGGTAATAATTTGAACAAAGGTTCTGCTGACAAAAAGCCACATGCTCGCATTAACCACCCTTTCAGAGAGCGTTTCTCCTGAATACCAAAAGCGATTATTTAATTTTTTCAAAAGTATCTTCAGCTTGTCAGTCTTCATTTAATAAGAGGGGCGTACTGGCTTTGAAGCGGCCAGAACAGCCATAAACCTGTTTAATTTTTGATTATCTTTACCAACCCCTATCCTCCCCAAAGAAAAAACCCTGTTGTCGCGATCAGAGCCATCCATACTGGCTCCAAAAGCTGCTTTATACCCGCTCTCTTCAACGTAGCCCATAATCTTATTGTTAAATCCACCTGAAGGATAAGAGAAGAAATCAATCTTTTTCTTTAACTCCTTTTCTAAAACGAACTTAGACTCTCTTATCTCCTTAATTATGTCTTCCTCGGTAAGAGACAATAAGTTGAGATGATTCTTACAATGAGAGCCAAAATAGATCAGACCACTATTATTCATCTCCCCTATCTCTTCCCAATTCAGAAAAGTTTTTCCCTGGCCGATATGATTAGTGGTCAAGAAAATAAGAGCCGGAATATTATATTTTTTAAGAATAGGGTATGCTACAGAGTAATTATCCTTGTATCCATCATCAAAAGTCAGCAATATCCTGAGCCCTCCATCTTTATTCTTACTCAAAAGATCAGCCGGCTTTAAAAAACGCCCGAAGGTCTTAAGGTTCTTTATTTGCTCTTCAAAAAGATCTGCAGAAACGCTATATCTGTAATCGTGGTCTTTGCCTTGAGGAAAGACCGAATGGTACATCAAAATAATAATGCCAGACTTGGATTTCAATAACGTACCTCCCATTCCGAATAGAGATATAGCTTTTCTCTGTAATAATTTTGATAAAGATAGCAAGAAATTATCTGACATATTAATTTTCCAAATACCTAAGAAATATCTCCGCCGACAGAATACTGTCTCACGAATGAGCGTCTTTCTTCCCGACAGAACGCCTGCATCTTTTACACACGTCTAAAAAGCGTTCGCCATTAGATAATTTCTTGTATACTGCATACAGAAAATCACTACGCAGAATTTCATCGAGTGGCTGCTCTTTTAAATTCCCGAAAGTATAAACATGGGCCCAATCAAAACAACAAAGGGATATTTCCGCGTCTCGAGTTATAATAACATTTCCCAAGGGAGCAAAACATTTCTTTTTTAAGTTTAATTCACTTTTAGAATAGGCCTCCAAAGTATCATCCAGCCCCACTACTTCCAACTCATAAGAAATAGGAAAGTAAATCTTTTTTATCCTTTTTAATTCTTTCATCGAATAAATAGAAACATGTATCCTCGAAAGGCCGAAAGCCACTAACTCGTCTAATATGGTTTGATCGAGATAAAATCCATTGGTGTATATATATATTTCAGATTTTGGGCACTTCTCTCTGGCATACTTTAATAAATGAAACAGTCTTGGATCTATCAACGGCTCATTATAATTATGAAAAGCAATTGTTCCTTCGAACCGGTGCTTGGACAGAACATCAATGGTCTCTTGGATTATATGCAATGGCAAAATTCTTACACCTCTTTCATGATGCAGGGGACACCTTCCATGGAGCCGCGAATAATTACATAAATTCGATAATTCAAAAAATATCTGCTGAGTATAATGGAAAGGGTTGTTTTTTAGAGGATTATCTTCTGGAAACGTAAAATTTTGCTTTTTCATCTCTTCCCACAAGGGATCCCTTATAACCTTAAAGGATTTACTCGGTTCTCTGAGATTTTCCCTAAATGTTCTACCTCTTGTAAATTTTTTTCTGATCAATAAAACTTTGTTTATGTGTTTTTGCTTTAGTATCCTCCTAATCAAGGAAAGGTCCAAAAATCTCCAGATTAAATAACAGGGGCTTAGATTCTTTTTTCTACTGCCTGGGTTGTGATTATTTTTTTCCATATATGTTATTTTTTTTATTACCATCTAGAAGATAGTCTATCATTTTATGAAGATCTGCTTCAGACTTAGCTCCAACCGCTCTGTCTACTTCTTTACCCCCGAAAAAAAGAGCAAAAGTCGGCAATCCTTTAATCTTGTACTGAGAGGAAATATTAGGATTGATGTCCAAATTTATTTTTACAACCTTTAATTGCTCTTTGTACTCCTCCTTTATTTTTTCTAAAACATAACCAGCCGTCTGACAGGGCAGACACCAGGAGCTCCAAAACTCCACAAGAATAGGTTTCTGAAAGTTCGAGATTATCTCTCCTAGTTCCTGGGGACTAACTTTCATAAATTTTTACTGATCTTTATTTATTTCCAAATGTTTGTTCAACACCCCCTTGTAGCCCTCTTCTTTTTTCCCTCCTGGGTTGTAAACCTCTAAGATTTCGCTTTCTTTTTGCTCTCCTGACCACCTAGTCTTTGGTAGGATATAATCTTTCTTTTCTTCTATTCTCTTTTTGACCTCCGGCTTATTTAGAAGTTCAAACATCCTAGTAATTTCTTTCTCCAGAGGAACTCTAGGATGAAATCCTCTCTCGGGCAACCCTTCAGAAACTACTTCATAGGGATGAAATTCCGACTCTACTCGTGGATTTTCCAGTCTTTGGATTTTGACCTTTAAACCAAATTTTTCACTTCCGACCCTGGCTACGGTCTCAGCCAAATCCCTTACTTTATATAGGCCGGAAACCTGATTAACTACATTGTATTGACCGGGTTCTGGCGGAGAGGCGAGGAGACGAACCATGCATTCCATAGCGTCTTCCAGAGCAATAAAGCCCCTAATCTGCTCCCCTTCTCCATAGATAGTTAGAGGCAATCCCAAAACCGCCTGAGCAACCATCCTGTTCACTACAGTTCCAAATGCTTCATCAATATCCAGGCGAGTCCTTAATCTTGGATCAGCAGACACTTCCTTCGTGTGAACACCATAAATTACCCCTTGCATCACGTCATAACTTCTCAACCACCAGTACTTGCAAGCCTCATAAACATTAAATGTATCTTGTACCTTAGAAACGTGGTAAAAGCTCACAGGGTCTCGTGGTGTTAATTCCCCGCCCATACTCCATTCCCGGCCTTTCCAATTTAAAACAGCATCTGCAGGAAAAATTCCTTCAAATAGGGGTCTCCCCGTAAGGGGACTCCCGTACTCGCCCATCGTTCCCAATTTTATCAAAGAAGCAGTGGGGACAGTATCTTTCATCGCCCACAACAATCCCAAGGTTCCCAGGACATTGTTATCTTGGACATTAATAGCATGCTCTGCGTCAATCATACTGTAGGGAGCTGAAGGAATCTCTGCATAGTGGACTATCGCCTCTGGCTTTTCTTCTTCTAAAAATTCTTTTAACTTGCCTCTATCTCTAATATCCATCTCCCGAAACCTTATATCCACCCCTAATATTTCTTTTGCCAAACGGAGACGCTCTTGCGTTGTAGATATTGGTACAATCGAATGCGTTCCTCTTTCTTTTAAGCACTCTCTGCGCGTATAATTATCAATTCCGCTTACTTTGCATCCTAAAGAAGCCAGCCTCAAAGCCAAGGTCCACCCCAAGTAACCATCTATCCCTAAAATCGTTACTCTCATTCCTTTTAATAGACGGCCGTAATCCGTTTTTTCCCATTGAGGACACTGCTCAAAAGTAATATTTGGTTCAAAGCGCCCTAATTCCGGCCTTCTTTTGCATTCAATCATTATTTGTTCGTCTCCTTCGGTCTTGACAATTTTTCTGCTCTGACCGCACGCCCGGAAATCAACGTTTCCTTTAAGTTTTGCTGCTGGGCAGTTCCAGCATGTTCTGTTTTTGTTGTGGAGGTTTCTTTTGTTACTATTTTTATTTTCCATAATCAAATTATTTTATTTAGCGTTTTTACTACATCCTCTACATTAGGATTATCTGGCAAAACCTTTTTAGATTCCTTACTTCTCAAATAGATAAAGGAATCTTCTAATGAGTGGTCCCCTGTAAAAATATCCGAGTCAAATAAATTATCTTTATTAATATTTCCTTTAAGCCGGTATCCGGGGCTTTCCGTTATAACAAGATCCGGGGCCCTTTCGGCTTCCGGGCCATAATAAATCTCCTCTTTTCTGTATATTTTCTTAACCACCTTATCTCCTTTTCTTTCTATCCGGGAAAGTTCTTTGATTAATTCCTGTATTATGCCTTCCTCTTCTTCAGCCCCAACGCTTCCTCTAGGATATTTATCTTTCCGGTGAAGATATATCCTACCCGGGTCCAAAGCAAAGACCTTCGTCTCTGCATCAATCTGATTATATCCCTTTAAAGATTTATTAAGCTTTAAAAATCCTGTTTGTTCTAAAAAACAATTGAGGTTGACGTTTTCTTTTAATCTCTCCATACCATGATCTGAAATAATTATAATGGGCACATCTTTCCCTCCTCTGTCAGCTATTTCTCCGATAACCTCGTCCACTCTTCTAAAATAGTTCAAAAAATCATTATGAAATTTGTGATTTTTGTCTTCATAAGCTGACCACAAGAAGTGTCCTATTCTGTCAGAACCGGTAAAAACAAACATAAAGGTGTCCCAGTCCTCTTTTTCCCAAAAATATTTATATGCCCCGATCCTTGCTTCGTTCACCTCGTTTAATTTCTCAAGAAATAAAGTCATTGATTTATGAGCCAGACTTGAGTCAACATCTATCTGATAATCTATCTCTTCTAGTTTGGGAACATACTCGGCAGGATAAACCGCTTTTTCTAAATCTAATGATATAAAACCCGAGATATGGACCCCGTTTAATTTTTTCACGGGATAAGTAGAAGGCACATTCAAAATAACCGAATTTCGATCTTTTTTCTCCTGCCAAAAAGGATTACTTTTCAAGCCATTGAAGTCGGGGAAAGACAAGCTATAGGTCCCCGGGATAATATCCGTAAAGCCGAAAATGCCATGCTCTCCGGGATTTTTGCCGGTTATAATAGAACTCCATGACACAGAGGAAATATGAGGGATAGAAGAGCGCATCTTCTTAAAAACGCCCTCTTTCCTCAGTCCCTTAAAGTTCGGCATCACGCCCCTGTCAGAAAGGTCTTCCATTAATCCATAGGGCACTCCGTCGATTCCGATAATTATGGCTTTATTTTTTCGCATAAAAAAATTAAACTATTATCCCTCCAGCGCAAATATTCTCATCCTCCATTAATACAAATCTCCCCATTTCTTCTATGTCCTGGAACTTAGTAATAGCCATGGGAGCCTTGGTTTTAATAATAACCTCTCCAAGATCCAAGTTCTCAAGTTTTTCTGCGTCTTCTGCTACAATTTTTAAATTAGAGGAGTCGATCCTTTTTTTTATCTCCACTATCGTGGCTAGAACTTCTTGAGTGGCGCATTTCAGAAACAAAGTCTGACCCTCTCTAAGAGGCCTTTTCCCCATCCAAAAAATACTGGCTTCAAAATTATCAACAAAATCTGGTTCTTGGTCGGCTCTGCAAAGAATGTTTCCTCTTTCTATAAAAAGGGGGTCTTTGGTCAACAGACCTATATTTTCTCCCGGCCCTGCTTTCATCGGACTTTCCAAAAATTTCTCAATTGATTTCACTGTTGTCGTACGATTACCGGGCAAAACTTCGACTTCTTCTCCTGCTTTAATCTCCCCCGATTCAATCCTTCCGACACTAACTCTCTTGCTGCCAATTTTATAAACATCCTGGATGGGAAGTACTAAGGGCTTATTCTCAACGGCTTTTTCTTTAAAAGAGTTTAGTGCTTCGAGAATTGTGGGTCCTTGATACCAGGACATATTTTTTGATTTCTTTGCTACATTATCTCCTTTGATAGCAGAAATCGGTATATAATAATTTGGGCTAATGCCGATCGACCTCAAAAACTTTTCCATATCTTCTCTCACAGCCTCGAAATTCTTCTTCTTGAAATCGACTAAGTCCATCTTATTCAAAACAACTATTACCTGTTTTATCCCAAGCATCGAAAGAATGTTAGCGTGTCTCCTAGTCTGTTCCTGAACCCCTTCTCCAGCGTCGACAATAAGAACCGCTGCCTCTGCCTGAGAGGCCCCCGTAGCCATATTTTTAACAAACTCAACATGTCCGGGAGCATCAATAATAACGTATTCTCTTTGAGCCGTTTCAAAAAATATTTGAGTAGTATCAATGGTAACCCCCTGTTCTCTTTCTTCTTGAAGGTGGTCTAACAAAAAGGCGAATTCATTCTCTCTCCCTAAATCCTTTGAAAACTTTTTCATGTCCTCTATCTTATCGGGGGGTAAAGATTCTGTATCAAAAAGCATCCTTCCGATCAGGGTGGATTTGCCGTGATCAACATGGCCTGCAATAACGAATTTTAGGGTGTCTTTTGGTTTGTTCATCCTGAGATTTTTACATATAGCCCAATGACCTTAGTTTCTGCATCATATAATCTTTCTCTTTATCTTGAGCCCTGCCGCTTCTCTCAGAAGTCTTAGTGGAGCCCAACTCTTCTATAATCTTATCTACCGTATCAGCATTAGAGGCGACAGGACGACAGCAAGGTTTACATCCTATGCTTCTATATCTTTTTCCGTCCTTGGCAAAATATAAAGAGACCTTGGGAATATTCTCCCTTTTTATGTACTCCCAAACATCTATCTCGCGCCAACCAAGCAAAGGATGAATTCTTAAGTGTTCTTCGCCCCGGGATTTGGTCTTGTATTGATCCCACAGCTCCGGTGGTTGATTTTTATAGTCCCAAGAGAAATCCCTATCCCTGGGGCTGAAAATTCTCTCTTTTGCCCTAATCCCGTGTTCATCTCTCCTTATGGCAAGGTAAAGAGCCTTAAGGCCGTATTCTGCAATTGTGTCTTTGAGGTTGTTTGTTTTCAGCTCTGTGCAACATTCTAATTTTCCTTTTTCAGGAGAAACTCCTCGAGCTAAAGCTTTCTCGTTTCTTCTTACTATTAAATTCAAGTTCCATTTTTTGGCGTATTTATCCCTAAAGTCATATATTTCCTGGAATTTATATCCCGTATCTAAGTGAACTATCGGAAAAGGTATACGACCGAAAAAGGCCTTCCTCGCCAAATGCAAAAGACAAGTAGAGTCTTTTCCTATCGACCATAAAATTGCCACATTCTTAAACTGACTATAGGCCTCTCTTATTATATATATGCTTTGATTTTCAAGCTTAGAAAGTCGATCCATGAATTTTAAGATTGATGACTATTTCTTCTTATTTGCTGCTTGATCCAGTCATAGTTCCTCTCCAATCCCTCCCCTAAACTCACTTTCGGCTCCCAGCCAAGGGTTTTCCTGCACAGGGTATTGTCAGAATTTCTCCCTCTTACTCCTTGGGGCTTGTCTTTTAAATATTTCTTGTTAACTTTTTTGCCCGTGAACTTAGATATAATATCCACCACTTCATTGATGCTAACCAACCTGTCAGACCCTATGTTCAGGGGATATTCGCAGTCAGATTCCATTAACCTATGGGTTGCTTCCAAACAGTCGTCGATATAGCAAAAAGACCGGGTTTGCTCCCCATCTCCCCAAATTTCCACTTCTCCTCCATTTTTTGCCAGAGCTACCTTTCGGCACAAAGCAGCAGGGGCTTTTTCCCTTCCTTTTTCGAAAGTGCCCTCCGGACCGAATATATTATGATATCTGGCGATTCTAACATCCAAACCCTTGTCCTTTTTATAGCTTTGATAAATCCTCTCCGAGAAAAGCTTTTCCCAGCCGTACTCATTGTCAGGATCTGCAGGATAAGCGTCTTCTTCTTTCAGGGCGATAACTTCGCTCTCTTCCTGTTTGAAGGTGGGGTAAACACAGGCAGAAGAAGAAAAGAATAGTCTTTTAACCCCTGCCAAACTGGCAGCCTCTGCCATATTAGTGTTAATTAAAACATTGTCTCTCATCACATCCGCCTTTACTGAGGTTATAAAGCCTATTCCTCCCATATTGGCAGCCAGCGTATAGACCTTATCCACTCCCTTGACCGCTTCCATGCAGTTTCGAAAATCTCTCAGATCCAAAAGCAAAAATTCATCTGCCTCGTCTGCTGAGGAGAACTCCGGATATTTTATATCCGCCCCTCTCACCCAATAACCTTTCTTTTTAAGAAACCTTACCAAGTGATGGCCTATAAATCCTCCTGCACCTGCAACTAATATTTTTTCTTTTTCCATAATCAATCTATTATTAGTTTCTCTTAGAGAATTTCTCCGGGTCTTCTATCCCCTGCTCTTTCATTAACTGATTATTAATTTTCTCTGCCATCTTGTGCAGTTCCAAGTTTACATCATTTTTTTCTGCAAACTGGATAAGGGCCCTGATGTCCTTTGGCAAACATTTTCCCCCATATCCCTTGTAATCTTTATGCATTACTGCAAGGTGGCTTCTGCCGACTCTTTTGTCGGCGGCAGCCGCTTCCATCACTCTGTCATAATCAATTCCGATCTTTTCACATAAATTGTACATTTGGTTGGCGAAAATCACCTTGACTGCAAACCAGGTATTCCCAAAATACTTTACCATTTCAGCCTCTGTGGCAGGTATTATTTTTTCAAAAGGGGCTAGAGGCAAAATCTGCATTATTTCACCTGCCACGCTATAACTCTTCTGAGTATATCCTACAATCTGGCGGTCTGGATAACTCATATCCTGCTCTGCGGTGATCTCTGTTAGAAATTCCGGGTTGAATAAAAATCTATGGTTGGGATACTTTTCCTGAAAAGTCTCGGTTGTTCCCGGGACAACCGTGGATTTGATAACTACGATTTTCCCCTCTTTAAGAATCTGACAGGTTTCTTCTACAAAAGACAAATCAAACCCCTTTTCTTTGTCAAAAGGAGTAGGAACGCAAACAAAAACAACATCAGCCCGGTTTACTTCTTCAATAGAACCGCGGCCTTTGCCCTTATCATACAGAAGAGGCTGGACTTCTTTTTTCTTAAAATAGTTCTCTAGAGCGCCTCCGACCATCCCTGTGCCTACGATTCCTATTTTTTTGCCTAATATTTCGTTTTTCATATGCTTGTTAATTTATTTATTACTAAACCATTTTATTGTTTTCTTAACCCCTTCCTCAAAGCCGACTTCCGGCTGCCAATCAAGAAGGTCTTTTGCCAAACTGATATCCGCTTTTGTGTGGCGCGGATCTCCGAGCCTTGGTTTTAAATATTCAACCTCCCCTCCTATTAACTCAGCTAAATAATTAACTGTCTGAGAGTTCTCACTTCCGGTATTTATCACTTCTCCTCCTTTTATTTTCTCACTCTCTGCTGCTTTAACAGTGGCCTTTATAATATCTGTGATATAGGTGAAGCCCCGGCTTTGCTCTCCGTCCCCGAAAATAGTCAAGGGCCTTCCTTCCTTTTTCTGCTTTAAAAACTTGCCAAGCACCAAACTGTAATCGGAGTTAAGGTCAAGGCGGGGGCCGTAAACGTTAAAATATCTCAAACTTACAATTGGTGTCTGATACAAATCAGTAAACATTCCAGCCCATCTTTCCCCTATCCATTTTTGAAGTCCGTAAGGGCTGATGGGATTGGAGTCCATGCTTTCTTCAAAAGGAAGTTTCTCTTGTTTTCCGTACACAGAAGAAGAGGAGGCAAATACTACTCTTTTCACCTTATTATCAGATGAGGCCTTAAAAACGTTTACCGCCCCCAATATGTTAACTCTGGAGGTTCTGATGGGATCTTCTATTGAAATGGGAACGCGGGGAATGGCTGCTAAATGAAAGACATAATCAATATCTTTAAAAAGAGGCTTTATTTTATCGAACTCGCATATGTCTAAATTATGAAAATCCGCCTCAGGATTAAGGTTTTCTTCCTTGCCTGTGGAAAGGTTGTCTATTATCTTCACCTGGTAACCTTTTTCCAGCAACCGATCCACCAGATGGGATCCAATAAACCCTGCCCCGCCCGTGACTAATGCTTTCATGAAAATAAAAATTTATTAAATAAAAAAACTACCACTTTTCGATAGTTTTCCTTGTCTTATCTTTGGCCCGTTTGTAAACCTTGTAAACGCCCGACTCCAGCTTAGGAGAAACAAGTTGCAGTATTTCACTGCCCCAGATTCTGTACTGGCCTCCCACTCGATAGGCTTTGATAATTCCTTTCTTAAGCATCCTTTTCATTGTGCTCTCTGATACCTTAAGAAAGCCTCTTGCCTCCTTAGGCGTATAGATTTCATCTGGATTTATCTTCTTTGCCATACTAGTTCATTATATAAAAGCAACACCTCTTGTCAAGAGGTGTCAAAAGGGTTCAAAAGGGAAGATTAATTGCTCTTTGGTACCTGTCCCAAGTCCCACAGTCCAGCCATTTGCCCTTAAACTTAAATCCTGCCAACTTCCCTTTTTCCGCAAGTTTGGGAAAGACATCTTTTTCAAACATCAAGAACTCAGGGCCTGGATGATAATCAAAAATAGCCGGCGATAACAAATAAAGGCCGGAGTTGATATATTCAGATAAGGGTTTCTCTGCTTTTTCTAAGCATTTCTTTATCATTCCGTTATCGCAAATTACAGTTCCGTAATCATCGGGGTTGGGCACCTTGCATAGGGCGACTGTTCCTACCGCAGAAGGATTGTTTTGATGCGCTTTGTGCATATTTTTTAGGTTCAACTCTTTTATCTCGTCTCCGTTAGTCATAAAAAAGCTTTCTTTTCCTATCCAATCTTTCAGAAAATAAAGACCTCCAAAGGTTCCCAGAGGCTTTTTTTCTTCTACAAACTTTATCTCCTTCTCAGGATAATATCTCTTTTTCCACCAAATAAAATCTTCCTTGAAACTATGATTGAATAAGACTGCTATTTCCTTTATTCCTTGGGTATAAAAAAAATCAGCCAGATAGTTAATGATCGGCTTTCTTTTCACGGGAAGAAGGGGCTTGGGAACCTCGTGAGTTATAGGATAAAGTCTACTCCCCTTCCCTCCTGCCAGAATTACTGCTTTAGTGGGAAAACTATTTTTCATGGAGAATTAAAGCATGCTGTTTACTTTGCTCCGAGTACGAGGGCCGAAATATCCTGTTCCTTTTTCTAAACCAAGGGGAATTAAAATCTGATCCTTATATTTCTCTTGAAAGCGTATTACGGCTGCCCGGGTTAAAGAAAGATAATTACCGGTTACCAAGCCCTCGGGGTAAACATCAGAGCCCTCATCCCTTAAAAACTGCTGTAGGCACTCTACCTCTCCATTGCTTCTTAATCCATAATAAAGATTGTTATTAAATCTCCGACAAAGAATATCTGACGGCTCCTCATCTACGATCTGAGCAATTCTCTGTTTTATTTCTGAAAGAAGGGCTAGAAGTTCATCAAGCGAATAATCTTTTGTGCTCTCTTCTCGATTATTGTCTTTTTCTTGATTTGTTCCCTGTTCTTCTTGGCTATTTTCGTTTTCTTCGACATCAGTTTCTGCGTTCCAAGAAAAAGAAAAGTTAGATTCCGAACCGCTCCCGTTAGAAACTGAAGGAATAACAAATAAGGAAAGGTAGTCCTTGTTAAAGTTTTCAATAATAATTTCTCCTTCCTGCTGCTCATTCAAAAACAAAAAATCTACAGAGCATTCTTCCTCATCGCTGCATGTTACATAGGGAAGATTAAAATCGCCGCTATCTTCTCCATTGAAATTAAAAGTTAAGGTTCCCTTCCCCCCAAAAATTTTATGCCAGTTGCCGGCCCATCTTTCCGTATCTCGATAAATAGACAAAGTGCTATAACTCGCATAAATAGGCAAGAAATTGCTTTTGGGAACAATTTTCAAATTATCCAAATTTCTATTTAGATAGCAGTACTTTTCGCCCAGAGAACAGTCATTGACAAGGATGGCTACCGTCCAGTCAACAAATATATCAGAGAATCTTTTATCAAAAGCATTGTCTCCTAGAGCTTCGTTTATGCTTTCTATGCCCACCTTCGAGGATTTAAGAGAATCAGCTAAAATCTCTTTTCCATAGTGATCTACTAAATAATGAATAAAAAGAGAAAGAGCTCCGTAATCTGCTGCTTCCCCCTGCCACTCTGTGATAGAATCTGAGGGGTAATTTAAGAAATCTACTACCCTGCTCCTAAGATAACTCCCCTCGTATTCATCGTTATAACCGCAAAGCGTAGGCGCATACTCTGCCCTAGCTTCGTTTAACCAAACCTCTTCTTGAATGTTGTTTAATCTTTCTTTCTGATTAAAAGTAATTAGATGAGTCATTTCATGAGATAGATAACTTGCCGCCATATCGGCTGTTATGTGCCCAGCATCCAAGTAGACCATTTCTCTTTCATTGGAACTGGCATTTTGATAAACACTATACTCATCCCCGCTATTAAAATAGCCTGTAGCGGTTCCTCTCATCGGATGAATCAAAACAGTTATTTTGTTGTCGTTGTCAATCCCCGGCTTCCACTCTGGGCCATATTCTGAAGTCAAAGTAGGATAAATATTATCATCAAATTCTTTTCCCAGCTCCTCTATAGATTTTTCCACTTTTTCCCTTCTATTAGAAGAGGCATCCTCCCACCATTCTTTGTCAATATAAAAATAAAGAAGGTCTGAGGTTTCGATTAATTTTGAGGCTATTTCTTCTCTTCCTTCCAAGTCATAGAAAGGATCAACGAAAAACTTTTCCTCCGTAGCTGAAACTCCTTTGCTTAAAAAAGCAAACAGCAACAGAAATAATAACAATGAAAATATTTTTATCTTAGATGTTGTTTCGTTCATATAATCATGATGAATAAGTGTCAAAACGCCTCAAGCAGAAATCAAAGACCATCGAAATAGGATCTAAATTTTTCATACTTATTGTCTTGGTCAACGGCTTTTTTGAAATATTCCTTTGCTTTTAAAGCCTCCTCCAGATCTCGGTAGGCTACGGCCAGATTAAAGAAAGTAGCGCTATCTGGCCCGTATTTGTCTAAATACTTATGGCACATATCTGCTACTTTTTGATATTCTTTCAGCTTCTCTGCCGAAGAAAGATAGCGGTTATACTCCCCCTCTTTCTCGGTAAAATCATATCCTTTATTTTTTGCTTCTTCGTAGTGCTCCATGGCTAAATTATATTTTTCCTCTACAAAATAGAGATGCCCTAGAACCACCTGGAAAAAGGGATCTTCCGGATCCATTATTCTGACATAATCTTTTGTCACTTCTTCTGTTTCATCATACTTCTCTTCTAAAATCAACACCCGCGAAAGCTCATCAAAGTATTCTAGCCTACGCGCAGATATTTTTCGAGCCCTTTTTAATATTTCCTCCGCCCTCTTCAGGCTATTCTTCCCTAGTTTTTCAAAACCCAGCCGATATGTCTTTCCTAAAACGTAATAAATTTGAGTGTCGGCAGGATGAGAATCTAATGCTCTCTCTAGTTCCGGAACAACAAAATCATAGAGGTTTTCTATGTTTTTTACTGCCTGCGGATTATTTTCTTTGGTCTTTTTAATGTCAACCTGGTTCAATAACTGCATAAACTCCCACCCGGCCTGATTTCTTACTGAAAAATACGTATATGGTGACTCAATGTTAAAGCTTTTACTGAGAGATTGTTTTGCGTCGCCGAATCGATTTTCCAGTATAGCTACGTGAAAATCAAGAAAATATTTGTTTGCCCGATAAGGCAATAAAATCCCGAAATATATCGAACACAAAATGCCAGACAGAACTAGTATTAAAACAAATTTTTCCTTCCAAAAAAGATTTTTTTCTTTTTTTCGTTCCTCTTTAGGCTCATTGCCATAAAAGGAATCGTATTTCACAGAAGCAAAAAAGAGCAACGTGAACAATCCGGCATATATGGGGAAAGTGTCAAACAGAAAAAAGCCCTGCGCTAAGTATCCTATAAAAATCGAAGGAAGAATCAATCCTAAAAGATTATTCTTTCTAAAAATCTTGAATGCAGAGTAGAAAAAAGCAAAAATCCACAAGAGGTAAAGGGAGAATAGAAGAATCCCGCCATCTACTAGATATTGCAAAGTCTGGTTGTGAACCCTATCAAACCAAGGTTCGTCCAAGCCAATCCTATAATCGTAATATTTATTAAAAGGCATCTGGAAATTTTCCATTCCCCAGCCGAAAAGAGGCCTTTCTTTAAAAGACTTAAGAGCTATCTGCCAAGTATAAGCTCTCTGCTTAAAAGAGTCTGTTTGCCATGCACCAAAAACCTCAGAACTATTCTTTAGAAACTTATTTTCTTTAACAAAACTAGAATCTTGATAAGCATGGCTGATAAGCAAAATACTCCCGCCCGCCAATAGAACAAAAATTAAAATAATTATCAACTTTTTATTTCTACGCCAAAAAAATAACAATGAGAACAATGTAAAGAAAATAAGGGCAGCTCCCAATCCAGCCAAGGCGCCCCTTATGCCGGTATAAACAAGAGAGATCCCCAAAAAAAGAGCTGCTCCCAAAACAGCAGAAAGGATTAATGATTTTTTTCTCAAGAATTCAAAATAATTCCTTTCCAGAGACAGAAAAAGAAAACCAAGGGCAAAAACAATAAATCCGCCCAGGTAGGCCGGGTTGCCAAAGGTTCCATATAAGCTGCCTTGACCTTTTCCCCAGGCCCACAAAGAGATTAATATGGCCGAGATTAAAAAAAAGAGTAAAAAGTTTCTGCGGTCTTTTCTTTCACGACATACCGAAGTCAGCATTATAAGGTATAAAGCCCAGTGGGCGAACTGGATTACCCCCTTCCCTCTTTCTAAGTCTGAGAAAAAAGAACGGATGGGGTCAGCCCCCAAGAAACCTGTGATAATCAAGCCAGCCAGAATTAAAAGAGTGGTAATTATTATCGGGTTCTTAAAATTGGGGCGGTAACGGGGTTTCTTTATTATAAGAACTAACCAGAACAAAAAAGAAACCTCGACTAAAAACCTAAAGAGATAAACTTTTCCCGAGATATAAGGAAACAACAGAAAGTTGGCTACCACAAAAAGGGGAATAAAAAGAGTAGAAAATAATAATATTTTAGTGATTCTTTCTAAGTTCATCGCTTTAATTTATATCATGTCCCAGTTTAACAAAATTCAATGATAATGAAAAGCCCCCGAAAAGGGGGCATTTCATCCTGGTCTTAGGTTCTACCAGAAAACCTCACCGCTAAACTGCTAAGCTAGTTCTTTGCCTCAAAGTACACCTGATTGGTCTTGAAGTCATTAAGGCCCCAAGTACGAGAATTTGTGTAAGACACATCACTCGTCGCCCACCTTATAGTAGAGATCTTTGCTCTAGTATAATAGGTGTCAGTGGTACTATTGGCAAGCTGAGCTTCAGCAGTAAAGGTCCTTGTTGCACTGTCTGGAATTATCCAGCCGTTAGTCTTTTCTTCTGCTTCAGTGGAGTCAAAGACATAGGTAACAGTAGTGCTTGCCGCAGTACTTGCTGCAACCACAATGCCGTCTTGGTCGTTGTTGTTATCTATGTATATATCACTGCCGTGCGCTGTAATGTCCAAGCTGATAGTGGCATTAGCTACATAGGTGTTGCTGGCGTCATTGCTGCCGGAGTTGGATACTAAGCTAATGGAAGTATCAGACAAAGACAATGAAAGAGCGTCCTCGTAGAGATAATAGTCTTGTCCATTGACGTCCGAACCGTTGGCAGTAGAAAAAGCAACAGAAGTATCGGCATCCCAGCCACTTATATTAGCTTTGGCTATTGTGGCTGAAGCATTATTCCCTTGAGAATAGTTTCCATTAATTTTCTTAAGGTCTGCCTTTACTACCAATTCCACTTCTTCTTCCTGTTCTATCTCAAGATCCAATTCGTTAAATACTGCTGTGGCTGCTGTGCTGGTGCTCTGCAGTTCTTCTCCGTCTGCCCAAAGGCTAACGCTGCTGATAACGCTGGCAAGGGTGCCATTGCTTGTTAAGCCAACTTTTATCTTGTTGACAATGGCATCATTGTCTTTGGCCTTCAGTTTAGCGTGCAACAATTCAACGTCTTCAGTTGAAGCAGTCTGGCTCACCAAAGCCAACTGTTCTTCGGCTGCAGTGTCCTCGCTGGTCGACAACTCTACTGAAGCTGTAGATTTCTCCTTGATGTTGAAGTTTCTGTCGCTAAGAGCGCTAGTAGGAGCATACAGATTTATGCCTGCAGCATCCACGGCTCTTACGGCATTAGACTTAAAGGAGAGCTTAGCGTCAGTTACGTTACTAGCCCCAGCTGGGAAGTCCGCACCGTCTACCTTAACCACTATGGTTTCTGTCTCGCCTTCCTCGATTACAAGATCCAAATTACTGAATCTCACTTTGTAGTCGCTGCCCACTGTAATCTCAGTGGTGTTGCTCTGGGTCGGAACGATTTCTGCGACGGACTCATCGTCAACAAACAAAGAAACCTTTTCAAAGTATATCCAAGGTCTGTAGTTGAAATTGACATCCAACCTCTCGACTCTAACATCAGAATCTGTAGCATCTAACTCGATTCCGGCAATGCCCTTATCAACATCAGAAGTATACACATCGGTTTCATCGGAAGGAGAAGTAGCAAGGGTTGCTGTTATGTCTCCTTCACCACCGGAGAGATCTTCCTCTTCTTCTTCCTCTTCCTCTTCTTCCTCTTCCTCTTCCTGCTCGCCTGCGGCAGCTAACTGGTTATATTTAGCCTGTGAAACAGGACCAAAGTAACCTCTGTAGTTACCGTATGCTACGCCGTTTGCATCTTGCCAACTTCCTACTGCAGCCTGAGTAAGAGAACCATAATACATGGTCTCGCTACCCGGAGATCCTACGCCTGAAGCGGCTAATGTAAACCCTTCTGCGTTCAGGTACTCCTGCAAGCATTGGACGTCAGCGCCTGACATTCCAGGATAAAGGTTTCTGGTGAAGTTACAAGAAACTTCAACACCATCTCCATCTCCTGAAAGGGCAGAAATTTGGTCTTCAATAGATGCAAGTAAATCCTGCAACTCTGAAAGGCTCATTCCGCTGACATCAACTGCGTTTGCTGCTGCTGGAGCGGCAACTGCAACAACGGCTAATGTTATTGCACTCGCAATTAATTTTCTCATGATTTGTAATTCTTTAATTATCAGCCTTTTGTTTTGTCAACCTTTGGCTGATAATCAATTAATTTTTATAACCTTTTATAATGTGTCGCTGTCGACCTTGTCTTGAACTTTTGGGTATAAAATATTTTGGTATGCACCATACCGGTGCGAGTTTGCAGAACTTTTCTGCCCACCCTATGCACCTGCTGGTGCATGGGCCCAAATACTCAAAAATCCGAAAAAGCAACGACTTTTCAATCCGCGGGTTCTGTTAAGAACTGCGGCGGATTAACTTGAAAATATTCTCTCGTTCATTTTTCAAATGACATAATTACCCCGTGGTGGAAAAATCCGAACCCTCAGTGAGCCAAGAAACCAAAGGTTTCTTAAGCTGGGGGTCGGGGTAATTATTCTCTCATTATACCATCCCTGTCTTGCTGTCAATTGTGGAAAAACTAAATACTAAGCAGTTTTTCCAGGGCTTCAGTATAATTTCCCTGTTCAATATCTGCCTTTATTTCTTCTAATGTACTGATATCTTCTTCTCTTAATGATCTGTTCTCTAAGTCTTTAACTTGGGCTTTCAGCATTTCAGCTAAAGCAGTGTTCAATTCCTCGTTTTCTGGCATCTCTACGCCTAAGGATCTAACCTCTTGAGTCTTTTCGGCTAAACTTTTTATCTCCCCTACAATCTTTTCTGTGGCCTCGGGGTTTCTTCCTACCTCTTCCTGAACGGCCTTGGCAGTCTCAGACACTGAGGCCTGATATTCATTTATGGCGGGAGCTAAGCTGTTAACATCGTTTTGTTCCACAATCCGGCTTAATTCTGCCAGTCTTTTATTGGTAATATTGAAATCCCTTTCCAGCCTATTGGTTTCAAAGAAACTTACCCCTTTTTCTCCTGCTTTTTTTACAGAAAAAAGCATATCTCCGGGGACTGACTTCTGAGCAAATCCAAAAGTTCCAACCATCACCAAAAGCATTACAACGGAGGCAAGGGCTAATTTATGCCCAAACATCAGTTTCAACCCTAAAATCAGCTCGTCTAAACTGAAAAAAGAGGGTTTTTGTCCCTCTTCTAATATTCTTTGTTTAGTCGAAATAACCCAGTTTTCTCTGGGTTTTACCTGTTTAAGCTGCTGAATTTTTGCGATAACCTCTTTTTCTTTCATGAAAAGGGGTGATTTTTGCCTTCTGTTTAATTATGACGAAAAAATGGCCTTTTTGTTACACCCTTAAAATCAGACTTCAGGCTGTTTTCCTCTTGTTTTCCATTTCTTTTCTTAGGGCATTAAGGGCCCTGTGAACCTGTACCCTGACTGCTCCTTCTGATTTATTGGTTATTTCAGATATTTCAGGAACAGTCATCTCATCCAGATAATACCACACCAGAACCTCTTTGTATTCTTCCTTAAGTCCGGACATGGCATTTTCAACCTCTTGCAGTTCTGAATTGACAAATGACTTTTCCCTAGGACCTTCCTTGGGATCTTCAATCAAGACATTGTCTGCAGATACTATTTGTGTCCTACCCTTTTCCCTGTAATGGTCCACAACCAAGTTCCTGGCAATTCGGTAGAGAAAAGCCTGGGGATTGTCCACCTTCTCGTTATTATTAGTTTTTTCCCAGAACTTTAAAAAGGTCTCCGAGGTCAGGTCTTCAGCTACATCATTTGAACTTACTTTAAAATAAACAAACCTGTATATCTTTTCTACATAGTTGTCGTATATTTTATTAAAGTTTCTTCTTATTCTGCTCATTTTATTGTTAAATATGACTGAAAAACACTAGGACATATTACATATAAATATGATGTCCTACTGCCAATTATTTATGTCCTAGCAGAAAAATAAATGTCCTAGCCAATTTTCATTGTACACTCTTTTGTCCTAGGCTCAATCCTGATAAGATTTAAGACGATAAAAGGTTTCGCTGCTCTCCCCCGTTCTTTCAATTAATCCCTGCTCCAATAGGCCTCTGAAATCTCTTCTCAGAGTTCTTTTGGAGGTTTCTGGAAAAATCTGGCAAATTTCCCCTACCTGTAACTTTTCCCTTCTTTTCATCAGTTCCAGTATTTTGTTCTTTCTAGGTCCTAATTTTACCTCTTTTTTAATTTCAGGCAAATCTAATTGCTCTTCATTGTCTTCTTCGACCAAAACAGACGCTGTTTTGGGCTCCATAGAAAAATCAAGTTTCTCCAATCCATTTTCTTTTTCAGGAGCGTTTTCCCTATCTAATTCCTCTCCAAGTTTATTATACCTTCTCTCAATCTCTTCAATGGCAAGCAAACTGGCCCATTTCTGCTCTTTGGCAATATTAAAAAATCCTTTGAGGATCTCCAGATTGGTTCTGATTGCTGACTTTCTTTCTTTAATCTCTTCTTTTTTCTTCTCTGAGGATCCCGAGGGATCAGCCTCCCACTTGATTAAATCAACTAAAATCTCACTGCCCACCTCCCTTGCCTTGTACCTCAAAGGGTCCTTTTTGGGAAAAAGGACAGTCAGTTTATACAAATAATTAGTAAGCTGGATAAGATTATTTTTATCCACGGCTAAACTACCTTAATTGCTCTATTCTCTGCTGAAGAGAGTCCGCTTTTCTCTGCATCTGGTTTAACTCTGATCTCATCTCCCCTATCTCCTGCTTAAGAATGTTTATCTTGTTTTTCATCTGGTTAATCTGCTTTTCTCTGGAAGAAAGAGTTTGGTCTGACTCTGCTTCGTTTTCCTGTTCTCTCTGATCTCTTTGATCTTTTGAAATTAAAACAGGCTCTTTTTCCTGTTCGGCGCTCTCTTCTATCATCTCCTCAAACTTTATATCCGAAGCATCTATCTTCGACTCCGGCGGGAACAGATCTTTTTCTTCAGAATTAAGAAAAGAGAGAGCATTGCCTATTCCTGCCAAAGATCCTTTTATGTCCCCCATTTTGCTGCTCATCATCCAACCCACAAAGATGAATAAGAGAAAAAGGGAAACGATCAAGACTTTTCTTCTTCGTTCTTTTTTCTTTTCTCGATAACTTTCTTGAAAATCCATTTTTTTATTCTTTCTTACGATATAAGATATTCAGACCTTGAAAGAAGGCATATGGGCCTAATAAGAAAACTTTAACAATTGATTAGGACAATGTCAAATAAAAAAGGGGCTCAAGCCCCTGTAAATCAGACAGCACCAGAAAACCCCGCGATATATTCATTCTTCTAGGTCAATACCAACTTTTTTGGCTATCTGATGAATTTGTTTTTCCAATCTATCAACCTTGTGGGACAGGGCCACCATTTCCTGGAAATAGGCGTCTGCTCTCTTGGCATAGCTGTCAACCGACTCCTGAAGAGCACTAAACTCCTCTTTAGTCACAAGGTTAGAAATCATTCCCTCCATTTCGTCCCTTGTCGCAAAAACCTCTGTTAACTTTTGGATATCCTTGTCGTCTAACATAATAGTGTTTCCATTATAACTTTAGGGATGCCGATGTCAACTCGCCCCCCCTGGTTCATATGATAGTCTCCGGAAAAATGTGGAAGGACGGGCCTCCCACAAATTTCCTAGAAATAGGCATCTGCTTTTTGGGCATAAGAATCAACCGAAGACTGAAGATTAAAAAAGTCCTTCCTTAAATCTTCTATGTCTTTTTTAGCGGCTACTTCTTCTCTGGTTGCAAAAACCTCTGTTAATTTTTGGATATCCTTGTCGTCTAACATAATAGTGTCCTGAAGAAAAACCGAAATATTTTTCTTCATAAAAACTCAATCTGCAGAGGCCCGTCCTCTGCAGAATTTACTTGCTTCGTTTATAGGTTTTGCTCCTCTTGCGCTCTACGCCGAGTATCCTAATAGATCCCTTCTTCTTGTAAAAAATAATTCGGATTCCTCCTTTTCTGACCCGGTAAATGTCATCTCTGGCTTTTAGTTTTTTTAAATCGAGCCCCTGAAGTTCCTCTTTCTTAACCTTTGAGAGAATATTTTTTATTTCTTTTTTCTCTTTAGGCCTCAGTTTATTCAGAGCCTTGTCAATTCTGTCCATACGGGCCTTATAAGCGCTTCAATATCTCATCAATATCCACCCCTCCTTTTTTTGTTTTAGTAAAATCTATCACCTCCTCCCAAAGCTCTTCTTCAATGGGAGTAATTCTGAACAGGGGCTGGGATCGTTTAAAAACAACAAAAGACTGTCCCTGTTTTACTTTTTGGGAATATTTCTGCATATTATCCCTTAACTTTTTAAGAGTAACTATATTTTGCATGATTTCTAGTTGAATTTATCTTCAACTTAAGTTTAACTTATTCAGCTATTCTGTCAAGTATTTGCGCTGGTTCATAGATAGTATCCGGAAAAGTGTGGGAGGACAGGCCTCCGCAGAACCTCCAATATTGTTCATAAATTATTTTTAATTATGCCGGAATAAGAATTTATAATTAATAAAAAGGGCCTGTTCTTTGCTTTACAGGCCCCCGTAAATATTCTAAAAAAATGAACCGTGGCAAGGACAATTATACCCTCTCTTGGCCCCAGATCCCGGGCAAGTTCGGCCGGGAGATTGTTCCTGCTCATGTTTTGGGACAACAAGCCATGCTCTCATCCGAGTGTTGCTGGCTTCAAGAACCACCTTCTTGCCGCATACGGGGCAAGCATCTTCGCGAGGATCGGATTCTGCCATTGTTTCATTCCCTTTCTTTCTCTGTTTTGAGTGTCAAAGAACTTGTCACAAGTATCCATAGATTAGCATTAATAGGTAATTTTATCAATAGCCGGACCCTGGGTATAATTAACAAGATGGAACAAAAGTAAGGGGAATTTGAATTTGTTTTAAG
>CAYZKD010000006.1:0-32684 GCA_964479375.1 uncultured Candidatus Saccharibacteria bacterium
GCAATACCATAGACCTTAACACCTCTTCTAACTTTAACATAAGGTATGATGGAGCTGTGGCAGGTGATTATCTGGGAAATTCTGTAGCCACAGGAGACGTCAACTCAGACTCCAACTCAGACCTTATTATGGGAGCTAATAGTGCAGACAACACTTATATCCAATATTCCTATTCTGAAAACAATGCCAATCCGATAGAGGCCTACGAAAGCAATGGCACCTCTCCAAGCCCTTCAAGTCCCGGAGATAACATCTCCCCGCCTGCTCTTTCCGAACTTTCTCTGGATAACGTAGGATATGTAAGAACCAAAGAGTCCCAGACAGACGGAGGATATGACTCTCAAGTATTCAAGTTTCAGCCTGACTTTACAGGATTAACAAACCCCAAGATAACTATTGAGTGGGACGGCTACGGAGAGTCAGACTCAGGATACGACGTCTATTTAAATATATGGAATTTTACAGATTCTTCCTGGGAAGAACTGGATTCTGGCCACGTCAGTTCTGACGGAGAAGGTTATGAATTATCAGGAAGCAAAACAGGGACAGATTACAAAGACGGAAGCGATTATGTCTGGGCTTGGGTGAAAGCAGACAATGAATGCTCTCCTCCCTCTATTGACTCAGGCCCTGCAGAGGAAAATATTGGAACTACCTCGGCTGATATCACCTGGGAGACAGATATTTCCTCTGATGGAATAGTGGCTTATGATACCAGTTCTTATTCTGGAGGAAGCTGGGGGGATTACGCTTATCTGGACGCAGACGGAGGGGAAACCGGAACCAGCCATAATATTAGCTTGGGAAGCCTTAATGAAAACACCACCTATTATTACAGAGTTCGTTCTGCAGATTCTGACGGAGATATTGTGGAAAGTTCGGAGAATAGTTTTACTACCGATGAAGCAACAGGCCCCCCGGTTTGTTTTCCAAAAGACACCCCTATTTTAACGGCCGGCGGGGGAGAAGAGTTAATTCAGAATATAAAAGCAGGGGATAAGGTTTTGTCTTGGGATTTTGAAAAAGAAAAATTAGTTTCCAATGAAGTAAAAGGTGTATGGGAAGGCCCTCATGACGGAATATACCTTATTAATGAAGAGATAAGGGTTACTCATGAACATCCCTTTTGGACAAAAGAAAGAGGATGGGCTTCTATTTCACCCAGACAGACCTTTGAATACCATAAATGGCGGCCTGCAGAATTAAAAACAGGATATCATCTGATGGACAGCAAAGGAGAGTGGATAGAAATAGAAAGTATAGAGCCAGACGGAGAAGGAGAGGAAATGACCTACAATCTTTCTTATGTAGAAAACCAAAACAGCTATTTTGCTTACGGGGTTTTAGTTCACAATAAGCCCTGTACGTATCTTTTCTCAGAAAAACAAGGAAAAGAATACTTTGAATTTGTCACCTTGGGAGTTTTTAAAGAACCGGGAAATCCGGATTCAGAATTAGTATTAGACAGGATATTTAAAGAGAATGACGGCTATTCCTATCTAAATCTCAAGAAAGAAACCAATAAATTCAGATTGATTATCCCGCCCCACAAGCTGGGCTTTATTGACTTCTTGGAATTGAAAGTTATAGACAGGCTGGATAAAGAATCTTTAACAGAAAAAGAAAAGATTCTCTACAAAGAGGGGAAACTGAAAGAAGAGATAGTTCAGCGTATTCCTTTGGCAGGAGCTTCCTGCCCCTCTAATGGTTGCTCTCCCGACGAGGCTTATCGGCTGTTAAGCAGTCCTGACGGGGAATACTTTAAGATAGCAGACGAGGAAGGCCTGCCTTATCCCAATGAAGTAAATATTCTGTTTCAGAATCTTCCAGAGAAAAGAGAGAATTACAAGAGAAAGATTCAACTGGCAGAGAAAGGATACTATGTGCCCTTTTCCGGGGCTAAAATATGGTACGAGGAGCCTCCCTTTAATCAGTCAGAATGGAGAGAATGGCTGGATAAGGAGAATAATGAAGAGAAATTAAGAGAGATTATAAGGAGAGAAACCGAAGAGCACAACAAAATGGCCGAAGAGGGAAACAAAGAAAGAGAAAGATTTAACTACAGAACAATTAAGAAGGGGGATACTATTTGGAAACTTTCCGAAGAGTACGGTATTTCCTCGGACTTTATTGTAGAATACAACAGAGAGAAAATAGAAGATCCTAACCTTATATATCCCGGCCAGGTCTTCAGGATCCCGGTCAAGATTCACAGGTCCCTTAACACAGATGAAATTAGCGCCAGTACCGAAGAAGGAGAAGAGGAAGCAACTCCGGCAAAGAGAATAGAAGGGGGAATGCGCCTTAAAGGAGGCCATTATATTAAATAAAAAAGTTGAATTAAGCAATTATTTAAGGGAAACAAAGATTATTGTAGGAGGTATTGTGGGAGGCCCGTCCTCCCACAATTTGTCCAAAATGAGTCGAGTGGAGTTTTTAAAAATTAAAAAAAGCAGAGAAAAAACAATTAATTTTCTTTTAGATCTTTTTTTTCCTAAATTTTGTCTGGGATGCGGGGCGGAAGGAAATTATATCTGTTCTGATTGTCAAAATTTTATTTCAGAATCTCTGTCTGTCTGTCCTGTTTGCGGGAAGCTGAGTTTTGGCGGAGAAACTCATAATTGGTGTCGGACAAGATATTCCTTAGATGGCTTAACGGCTATATGGGACTATGAGGGTTTGGTTAAAAAGATGATTTGGGAAGCAAAGATTGGAGGATATTTTGATATTTTTTCTGAGGTTATTGAGAGATTCTTTAGAATAATAATATCGGATCCTCCAAGGTTTTCTTCTTTTTTGTTTTTTCCTCGAATGGAGAATACCTATATTGGCTATGTGCCGATCACCGCAAGAAAAGAAAAAGAAAGGGGCTTTAATCAGGCTGAAGTCATTGCAGACAAGTTAAGCAGATTTATTGGCATTAAAAAATTGCCCTTGCTCAAAAAGATTAAAGAGACCGGAGATCAAGCAAACTTAAAGAAAGAAGAGAGGGTTAGGAATGTTAAGGGGGTTTTTGAATTAAACGGCAAACATCAGGGGACTGAGAATGTTTTGCTGGTAGATGATGTTTTTACCAGTGGGGCAACGATGCAGGAATGTTCTAGGATATTGAAAAGAGCGGGGATTAAAAAGGTTTGGGGTTTTGCGATTGCTAAAACGACTTAATTAATATGGAAGATGTTATTAAAATAAGTGGCGACAGGTACCCCGCTTTGTTAAAAAATATCAACAATCCTCCGTCAGGGCTTTATTATAAAGGAGAATGGAATTCTGATATTTTTGAAAATTGCTTAGGGGTCGTGGGTTCAAGGAGAATGACAGCTTACGGAAAGGAGACTACTCATCGTTTGGTTTCTGAAATAGCCGCGGCTGGCATAACAATAGTTTCTGGGTTTATGTTTGGCATAGACGCTGAAGGGCATAGGGCGGCTTTAGAGGGAAATGGCAAAACCGTTGCCGTGATGCCTTGTGGAATTGATATAATTCATCCGAGTTATCAAAAGAGGTTGCAAGAGAATATCATAAAAGAAGGGGGGATGGTTATCTCCGAGTTTGAAAGGAAATTTCCTCCAAGGGCCTGGACTTATCCCAGAAGAAACAGAATCGTAGCCGGTCTTTCAAAAGCCGTAATGGTGGTAGAGGCAGCAGAGAAAAGCGGTTCCTTGATAACAGCAAATTTTGCCAAAGAATTTGAAAGGAAGGTCTTTGCGGTGCCAGGCCCTTTAAGCAGTAAAGTTTCAGAGGGCACAAACCGCTTAATAAAGGAAGGGGCTGAAATTGTTACTGGGGCCGAGGATATAATCAAGTTCTTTGGGCTGGACCCTCTGCAAAGAAAAGAAAAATACTCCAGAACTTTAAAATTAAGCAGTTTGGAAAGCAGTATTTTAGAAAAACTGGGGCGGGAGCCTATGAGGATAGATGACCTTTCCCGTTTTTTGGGAAAGCCGGTTTCTGAGATAGGAACGGCTCTTTCCATGATGCAGATAAGGGGCCTGGTCCGCGAGGAAGAAGGGAAATATCACCCTAAGTAGTTTTACTTCTTCCACTCCCAATTTATAATTAAATATAGTTAAATAATAAGCCGGGGAGATCCGCTCTCCCTCTCTACAGAAATTGTGGGAGGACGGGCCTCCCACAATTTCACTGGGATTATGCCTTACAGAAAAGTAAAATTTGCAAACAATGAAATTTATCACATTGTTTTAAGGCGAGTGGGCAGCGATTTGCTTTTTAAAGATAAAGATGACTATTATCGCGGTATTTTTTCTATCTATGAATTTAATAATACCAACCCTGTAGAAATTTGGAGAAGACGGCGGGAACGCATTATAGAAAAAAACCGAGAGAAAAATGTGGGAGGACGGGCCTCCCACAATTTCACGGAAGATACGAGGAATAAGTTGGTTGATGTTTTGGCCTTTTGTTTGATGTCAAATCATATTCACTTATTAGTAAGACAGCTAAAAGATGATGGCATAGTTAAATTTATGAGCAAAGTAGGTACAGGATTTGGAGGATACTTTAATAGAAAATACGGAAACAAGGGACATATTTTTCAGGATAGATTTGGAGTAGTCCATATTAAAAACGAAACTCAGCTTAAAGTAGTATTTGTATATATTCACACCAATCCTTTGGCTATTATAGAATCGAAATGGAAGGAAGAGGGGATAAAAGCCCCGCAAAAGGCTACCAAATTTTTGGAAAAATATAAATGGTCAAGTTATCCCGATTATCTCGGCGCGAAAAACTTTCCTTCTGTTACAGAAAGAGACTTCTTGATCAAGACAATAGGTGATTTTGAGGAGTGCAGAAGGATTGTTAATGACTGGGTTGAGTATAAGGGAGAGATCAAGGAATTTGCTGACCTAGCGCTAGAATAAAAGAAGGTCTGCCCTCCCACAATTAAATGTGGGAGGACGGGCCTCCCACAATTTTATGTTTATTAAAGTTTTGTCGGCGGCTAATTTAGGACTTAGGGCAGTAGGAGTTGATGTTGAGGTTAATGTGGCAAATCGAGGTTTGCCTAATTTTGAAATTGTCGGTTTGCCCAACAAGGCCGTGGATGAAAGCAGGGAAAGAGTTCGTACTGCCATTATCAATTCTAAGATTCACTTTCCTTCAAGAAGGATTATTATTAATTTGGCTCCGGCTGATATACCTAAAGAGGGTTCTTTTTATGATTTACCAATTGCTATTGGCATTGTTGTCTCTACTGCAGGAATTAAGATACCGGAAAATTCGCTTTTCTTCGGCGAGCTTTCTCTCGACGGCACTCTTCGCCACACCAAAGGAGGGCTTTTACTGGCTTTGTTTGCCAAAGAAAAAGGTGTTAAAAGAGTCTTTGTTCCTAAGGCTTCAGCCAATGAAGCCTCTATTATAAAAGGGGTAGACGTTTACCCGGTGGGAAACCTTAACCAACTTTTGGCTCATTTTTCCGGTAGAGAAAAGATTAAACCTCAAAACCACTACTTGCCCGAGGAAAAGGGAGAAGAAAGAAAGACTGATTTTGATATGGCAGAGGTTTTAGGGCAGGAGCAGGCCAAGAGAGCCCTGGAGATAGCCGCTGCTGGAGGTCATAATCTTTTTATGGTAGGGAGTCCGGGATCTGGGAAGACAATGTTAGCTAGGACTATTCCAGATATTTTACCTTCTTTAATGGAGGAAGAAGCTCTAGAGGTGACTAAAATTTATTCAGCCTCTGGCAATATTCCTCCTGAGGGATCAATTATTCAAAAGAGGCCTTTTCGGGCGCCGCATTATGGAATTTCTCAAGTGGGTCTCATCGGCGGGGGGAGCCGTCCGCAGCCGGGAGAAATAACCCTGGCTCATCGTGGCGTTCTTTTCCTGGACGAATTTAATGAATTTCCCAGATCAGCAACGGAATCCCTAAGGCAGCCGATGGAAGACGGCAGGATTACAATTTCCAGAAGCAGAGAAAGGATTACTTATCCCTCCAGATTTATTTTGATAGCATCTTCCAACCCTTGCCCTTGTGGATATTTATGGCATCCCAAAAAAGTTTGCACTTGCACCCAAAGAGAAATTGAAAAGTACAGAAAGAGAATCTCCGGTCCCATTTTGGATAGGATAGATCTTCATGTGAAAACGCCAGTGGTGGATATTAAAAAGCTTTCAAAAGAGAAAGAGACATCCGACCAGAGAGAGGGCTCTGCCGAGATAAAAAAGAGAATAGTTAAAGCCAGAGATTGGCAAAAGAAAAGATTTGAAAATGAAAACATATATACTAATGGGGAAATGAAAAACAGTCACATAAAGAGGTATTGTCCATTTTCAGAAGAGGTAAAAAAATTACTTGTTCGGGCTGGCCTAAGCCTGAATCTTTCGGCCCGTTCTTATTTCAAAATGATTAAGGTGGCAAGAACCATAGCGGATTTGGATAACTCAGAAAAAATAAAAGTGTCTCATATGGCGGAAGCCCTACAATATCGCGCTAAGGAATATAACAGAGAATCTTAAAAAGAAATCGAATCCGCGGAGGACGGGTCTCCGCGGTTTTGCTTTACGGGCGGTTAAATGAGTACATGAGCACAGTAGATATAGGAAAAACTGGCGAGGACATTGCTCAAGGATATTTGGAAAAAAAAGGACACAAAATTGTTGGCCGCAACCATAAAAACAAGTATGGAGAAATTGATTTGATTACTAAGGATAAAGACACCTTAGTTTTTGTAGAAGTAAGAACAAGGGCAGGAGAAAGATTCGGAACGCCGGAAGATAGTTTAAACAGCAAGAAAAAGAAGAAGCTGTTTAAAAATGCCGGGATTTATGCTCTATCCAATAACTATTCAGGAGACTACCGGATAGATTTTGTCGGCGTAGTTTTAAATCGGAAAGGGGAAGCGGAAAGAATAAGCCACTATAAGAACATCAGTGTCTAAAAAATAATGTGGTAGGACGAATTGTGGGAGGACGGGCCTCCCACAATAATAATCAAAAACAAAGGGGTAGAGGAGGGTTGGAGTTTCGTTTTGGCGAGAAATTGATCTGTGGAAAAGTGTCACGCATATATTATTGCTTTTTTCTCTTAAATGATTTAAAATTATAGAGGAATAAGACAGAATAATAAGAGTAAAAAATGGTAAAAAACTTCTTTAAAACAATAAATATATTTGATTTAATATCAAAATATTCTATATACCTGCTCATTTTTCTGTTCCCTATTTTTTTCCTGCCTTGGACAGCAGATGCTACAGGATTTAATAAGCAGGCCTTATTAATAGTTTTGGTTTTTATTTCCGCTTTTGCTTGGATGATGAAGATTTCTACATCCTCGAAGGCTAGATTTAACCTGATTCTGCTTCACATACCAGTTATTGCTTTCCTTTTGGTGTATGTTGCCTCAACTGTTTTTTCCCTTTGGAAATTCGGTAGTTTCTGGGGATGGCCCCTGAATACTTCATCCAGCCTACTCTCTCTTATCGGGTTATTCTTTCTTTATCTTTTGTTAAGTAATGTCTTAGAAAAGAAAGAAATATTTTATTCTATAGTTATTCTGGGAATTTCCAGTTTTGCGGCTATAATCTATGGGATCTTACAATTGTTCGGAAAGTTCATAATTCCCCTTCCTTTTACTCAAGGCGCTTCTTTCAATACCGTAGGTTCTGTGAACGCTCTGGCTCTGTTTGTGGCTGTGATGGTGCCCATTTTTGTGGTGCTGGCCATGGTTAACAAAAGAGTGTTAAGGGCAGTATTCATTCTTGCCTTGCTGGCTTCTGTTATGCTTTTAATAATGATTGACTTTTCTTCTGCTTGGTGGGTGCTTGTCATAGGGTCTGCTGCTTTAATAGTTATGGGGACGCAGAAGAGAGACCTTTTTGACAACAGGTGGCTGATTATTCCGATGTTCTTTTTGGTTATTGCCTTATTGTTTAATTTCTTTAGTGTTCAGATTCCCACTCACGGCTCAAGATTAATAGAGGTTTATCTTGCCCAAAAGCCTAGTTGGATAGTTTCTTGGGAGACAGTGAAAGAAAGCCCTATTTTAGGATCCGGACCCGGCACTTTTGTCTATGACTTTGCAAAATATGAGAAAGCAGAATGGTTTAACGATACTAATTTCTGGAACGTAAGGTTTGACAGCGCAGGATCTAAGTCGGCTAACATTTTAGCCACCACCGGTGTTTTGGGCGCTGTTTCCTTTTTGTCTATGATAGGATTTGCTGTTTTTTACGGGATAAAACTTTTGTTCTTTTCGAAGAAAGAACAGGAAGGAGGATCCTCTCAGATGTGGATGACAGGGGTTGCTGTATTTGCAAGTTTTCTGGCATTAATAGGAGGATATGCCTTCTACAAAAGCAATTTGTCTTTGGAATTCCTGTTCTTTTTGCTGATAGGGGGCATTGCCGCTCTTGTTCCCGCAGAAAAAAAGGAGATCAAATTGAAGTCTTCTTCTTGGGTTAACCTAATTGTTACCTTCCTTTTTACTATAGTATTTATCTTCGGCTTGGGCCTTCTTATCTTAGAAGGACAGCGCTATGCGGCTGAAGTGCGGTACAAGCAAGGGAGAGAGGCGTGGGCTCGGGGCGAGAGCGATCAGGCTGTATCCAAGATGGAGAAAGCTGCCCGCACCAACCCCAACAATGATCTTTACTGGAGGGATCTGGCTCAGATTTACCTTCAAAAAGTGGGTATTGATGCTGCTCGGCAAGATTTATCTCGGGCGCAGAAAAATCAAAGGATTCAACTGCTTGTAAGTAATGCTATTGCCTCGTCTAAGGCGGCAAGCGACGCTAACTCTGCAAATGTGGCCAACTGGTCAGTAAGAGGGTTTGTTTACCGTAATTTAATAGGGAGAGTAGAAGGAGTGGGCGACTGGACTCTGAATTCTTATGGCAGGGCACTGGAGTTGGAGCCGACCAATCCCTATTATCCGACCCAAAGCGGTGTTGCTCTATTAAATATGGCCTCAATGGCTTCTGAAGAAAAAGAAAGAGAGATAAAAATATCTTCTGCCAAAGAAAAGTTCAGAAAAGCCTTGGAGTTAAAGTCCAATTACGCACCAGCGCGCTTCCAGCTGGCCCTTGCCTTCCAAATGGAAGATAATTTAAAGGGCGCTATCGCAGAACTAAAAGAAGCCAAGAAGGCAGCGCCCATGGATGTAGGTTTGGCATTCCAGTTAGGACTTGTTTATTACCAGCAAGGAGAGTATCGGTCAGCCCAGCAGGAGTTTGAGAGAGCAGTGGGCATAGATCCCAATTACGCCAATGCCCTTTACTTCCTGGGTCTTACTTATGACCAGCAGGGCATGGGAGGCGAGGCAGTTCGTGTCATTGAAAGGCTGGCGGAACTTAACCCCGACAACGAGCAGGTTCAGAAAGTGCTTAACAATCTGAAAGAGGGGAAGGCGGCTCTGGCAGGACTAAGGCAATCTAAGCAGGCCCCTATTCAGGAAAATCCACCGGAAATAGAAACTGAAGAGGAGGCAGAGGAGGAGGAGAAATAAGAATGTTTTGTCGTTTTCTGAAAAAAGGGGGTTGACAAAATTTTATAAATGAATAAAATTTAAAGGTAGTAAGTTTGAATGCGTTAAGAAAGATATTTTGGCCAAGAGCGCAGGATTTGAACTATCATCCTCTGAGCGTAGGGCGCAGGATGCGAACCAGAGTCAATTTAGCCAAGCGAATTCAGGTAAGATTCAAGGCGCAAGGAGCGATGCGTATGTGATAATATACGTGAGCTCCGAAGCAACGCAGAAGATTGCCTGAATTCGCTTAGCCCTCTGGGAAGCCAGAAAACGGCTGATTTCTTTGTTGCGGCTTCGTCGGCGTAGCGCACAAACTATGCCTCGTCGGCAAGCCTTGAAATCACCCATTCTCTGGCTTCTCAAAGAGATGAGCAGTTTCGAACCCTGTGCTCCAAAATATCTTTTTCTATTATTTTTAGTCTACTTCTTTTCTCACAGAAAAATAAGTAAAGTTTATTTCTAAAAACGGGCCTTTTTATATTTGCCCATTAGTTGTATCTATGCCAAAATCTGCTGTTAAGAAGTTTTCCAGTTCTAAAATATCTCATAAAGTCCCTGATCTTTTGAAGATCCAAAAGGATAATTGGAACTGGCTTTGGGAGAAGGGATTGAAAAACCTCTTCGCAGAGGTTTCTCCCATTAAGGATTATACGGGCAAGGAGTTTGAGATTTGGTTTAAAGACTTTAGATTGGAAGAGCCTAAGTATGCGAACGAGTTTGAGGCAAAAAGAAACAATGATTCCTATGAGGTTTCTTTAAGAGTGAAGGTTAGGTTGGCAAATCTTAAAACCAAAGAAATCAAAGAACAGGAAGTATTTTTAGCAGATTTTCCCCTTATGACAGATAGGGGGACTTTTATTATCAACGGAGTGGAAAGGGTGGCCATCTCCCAGTTAATTCGTTCCCCGGGCGCTTTTTTTACTCTCCAGATGGTCAGGGGAAAGAAATGCTTCGGAGTAAAGATTATTCCTAACAGAGGGGCCTGGCTGGAGTTTGAGACAGATTCCAGGGGATATATCGGAGTAAAGATAGACAGGAAGAGAAAGGTGGCAGCCACCACTCTGTTAAGAGCATTTGGCGCAGGAGACGATAAGCAGATTAAAGAGATATTTCAGGGCGTAGACAAAGGAGAATTGAAGTATATTGATAAGACCCTAGAGAAAGACAACAGCAAAAACCAGGGAGAGGCCTTAGTGGAAATATACAAGAGGTTAAGGCCCGGCGACTTGGTTACTCCGGAGACTGCCAAAGAACTGATTGGAAACACCTTCTTTAACTTTGACAGATACGATCTCTCGGAAGTGGGCAGATGGAGAATGTGTAGAAGGCTGGAAGACCTTAAGTCTCTTGGCAAAGAAATTAAGCCGGAAGATAGAGTATTAAAATTAGAAGACATAATAGCCACCCTAAAGGAGATTATAAGGCTAAATAATGATCCCGAAGCCGTTCCTGACGAGATAGACCATCTGGGCAACAGAAGAGTGAGGGCTTTCTCTGAAGTTTTGCAGAATAGGCTAAGAGTGGGCTTAATGAGAATAGAAAGGATTATTAAAGACAGAATGTCCACCCTGGATCCTCACACTCTAACGCCGTCTCAACTCATTAACCCAAGGCCTGCCATGGCTGTGGTCAAAGAGTTCTTTAGTTCTTCCCAATTGAGTCAGTTTATGGACAATGAAAATCCCTTGGCAGAACTGGAGCATAAAAGAAGATTATCTGCCACAGGTCCTGGCGGTCTGACCAGAGAGAGGGCAGGTTTTGAGGTTAGGGATGTTCAGCCTTCCCACTACGGAAGAATCTGTCCCATTCAGACGCCAGAAGGTCCCAACATCGGCTTGGTCAACCATCTGGCTACTTTTGCGGATGTGAGCGAATACGGCTTCATCCAAACCCCTTATTACAAAGTAGAAAAAGGAAAGGTTCTTCCCGGAATTCATTTCTTAGACGCCTTTGAAGAGGAAAAATACAACATTACTCATGCCGGTGTTCCTATGGACTCAAGAGGGAAGATTATTTCTGCCAGAGTAGACGCCAGAGTAAAAGGGAAGCCCACAGAAATAGACAGAGAGGAGATAGACTACATTGATGTCTCTCCTGAACAATGTTTTTCTCTGGCTACTTCCTTAATACCTTTTTTGCAGAACGATGACGCAAACAGAGCTCTTATGGGCTCTAATATGCAGAGACAGTCAGTTCCCTTGGTTAGTCCTGATGTTCCTTTAGTAGGTACTGGCATAGAAGAAAAAGTGGCCCGTGATTCAGGCCAGGCAATAATCGCCAGAGAGGCGGGTACAGTTAAAGAGGTGGACGCAGAGTGCATAAAAGTAAGAAGCGTTAAAGGCAAAATAGACGAATATATTTTGAGGACCTTTGTCAGAACAAACCAATACACCTGCTTTCACCAAAAACCTATAGTTGAAAAGGGGCAGAAAGTAGGGAAGGGGGAAATAATGACAGATGGGGGCGCCATTAAAGACGGGAAGCTGGCCTTGGGCAAGAACACGCTGGTTGCTTTTTTGTCTTGGCAGGGTCAGAACTTTGAAGATGCTGTTATTTTATCTGAAAGAGTGGTTAAAGAAGACTTTTATACCTCTATTCATCTGGAAAACTTCTCTTGCGACGTTAGGGAAACAAAACTAGGCCCTGAAATTACTACTTGCGACATTCCCAATGTTTCAGAAGAAAAACTGAAGGATTTGGACGAGGAAGGAGTGGTAAGAATAGGGGCTGAAGTAGGTCCCAATGACATTTTGGTGGGGAAGATTTCTCCCAAAGGAGAAGCAGGCCTTACTCCTGAAGAAAGACTGTTAAGGGCTATTTTCGGGGAAAAGGCCAGAGACGTTAAAGACGCTTCTTTGCTTATGGAACATGGCAAAAGAGGGAGAGTGGTGGGAGTAAAAGTATTCTCCAGAGAGGAGGGATACAAACTAGAGCCCGGCGTAATCAAAAAGATCGAAGTAGAGGTGGCTGTCAGGAGAAAGGTTCGGGCGGGAGACAAGTTGGCGGGGCGCCACGGCAATAAGGGAGTTATTTCCATTGTAGTTCCAGAAGAGGAAATGCCCTTTATGGAGGACGGCACTCCGGTGGATATAATTTTGAATCCTCTTGGGGTGGCTTCAAGGATGAACATAGGGCAGATTTTAGAAACCCATTTGGGCATGGCTGCCCATAAACTTAATTATCAGGCGATAACTCCGTCTTTGGACGGAGCCCATGAAGGAGATATAAAAGAAGAATTGAAGAAGGCAAACTTTTCAGAAGACGGAAAATTCACTCTTTATGACGGGAGAACGGGGCTCCCCTTTCCGGAAAAAATCACAGTGGGCTACATATATATGATGAAACTCATTCATATGGTGGAAGATAAAATTCACATGAGGGCCATAGGCCCCTATTCTCTGATTACTCAGCAGCCTCTGGGAGGAAAGGCCCAATTTGGAGGCCAAAGATTCGGTGAAATGGAGGTATGGGCCTTGGAAGGATACGGAGCGGCTCACAGCCTTCAGGAAATGCTTACCATAAAGGCGGACGATGTTTCGGGCAGAGCAGCGTCCTACGAGTCCATTCTTAAGGGAGAGCCCATTAAAAATCCAAGCGTTCCCGCTTCTTTTAAACTGATGATTTCAGAACTTAAGTCCCTGGGGTTGGGCGTTGAGATAAAAGAAAAGCCTTGCAATAAGGATAAAAAATAACTATGAGAGTAGCAGACTTAGAAGCCATAAAAATAAAGATTGCTTCTCCAGAAGAAATACTCTCTTGGTCATACGGGGAAGTGACCAAGCCCGAGACCATTAATTATAGGACTCAAAGAGCTGAAAAAGACGGCCTTTTTTGCGAAAGGATTTTTGGTCCGGAGAAAGATTACGAGTGCTATTGCGGCAAATACAAGAGAATCAGGTATAAGGGGGTGATCTGTGACAGGTGCGGGGTAGAAGTTACCAAGTCTTCTGTAAGAAGAGAGAGAATGGGGCACATCAAGCTGGCCTGCCCAGTTTCTCATATCTGGTATCTGAGAGGGGTGCCTTCAAGAATGGGGAGGGTTTTGGACATACCTATGCACCATTTGGAGAAAGTAATCTATTTTGCTTCTTATATTATTACCGAGGTTAATAAGGAAGAAAAAGAAAATGTCTTAAAGGGCATAGACAAAGAGTACAAAAGGAAAGTCAAAGACTTAAAAGTGGATAAAAAGAAAAAAGATACTACTAAAGAGGACCTAAAGAAAGCAAGAGATATTGCCAAGAGCGAAGCCTCTTCTTTAACAAAATTTAAAGTATTGTCTGAAGTCGAATACTATGAATACTCTTCCAAGTACGGGGAGGTTTTTGAGGCGGGCACGGGGGCTGAGACCATGGAGAAGATCTTCAAAGAAATCAATCTTAAAGAGGATATAAAAAATCTAGAGAAAGAGATGGAAAAAGCTACTCCTGCTGTGAGGAAAAAGATACTGGGAAGAGTGAGATTTCTTCAGGGCATGGACGAGGCAGGCATCAGGCCAGAATGGATGTTTATGACCACCATCCCGGTGCTGCCTCCCGACTTAAGGCCCATGGTCCAGTTAGACGGGGGAAGATACGCCTCTTCAGATCTTAACGACTTGTACAGAAGGGTGATTAACAGAAACAACAGGCTGAAGCACCTATTGGAGATGGGCGCCCCTGAGGTTATTGTCAGGAATGAAAAAAGAATGCTCCAAGAAGCGGTGGATGCTTTAATAGATAATAGTATGAGAAAGGGCGTGCTAACTACGGCTACAACCGGAGGCAGGAGGTTGTTGAAATCTTTGGCAGATATGCTTAAGGGAAAACAGGGCAGGTTTCGTCAGAACCTTTTAGGAAAAAGAGTAGATTATTCGGGCAGATCTGTTATTGTGGCAGGTCCTAAATTAAAATTACATCAGTGCGGTTTGCCCAAGAAGATGGCTCTGGAGCTTTTCAAACCCTTTGTTATTAAAGAAATACTGGAAAAGGAACTGGCCTATAACGTCAGAGGGGCCTCCAGATTAATAGAGGAAGAAACCAACGAAGTCTGGGCTATCTTGGAAGGAGTAGTGAAAAACAGACTGGTTTTACTGAACCGCGCTCCCACTCTCCACAGGTTGGGCATCCAGGCTTTTCAACCCGCCTTGATTGAAGGGGAGTCTATTCAGTTGCACCCTTTGGTTTGCAAGGCTTTTAACGCTGACTTTGACGGGGATCAGATGGCAGTTCATCTTCCCCTATCAGACAAGGCTCAGGAAGAGGCCAGAAGCTTAATGTACTCTGTGTACAATCTGTTAAAGCCTGCAACGGGCATGCCCATTGTGGCTCCGACTCAGGATATTGTTCTGGGATGCTACTGGTCTACCGTTTTAAAGAGCGGGGCAAGGGGAGAGGGCAAAGTTTTCGCTGATCCAGAAGAGGCAGTTCTGGCCTATAATATGGAGCAAATAGATCTCAGGGCAAAGATAAAAGTATTTGGGCTCAAGGAAGAAGAAAACTCTGTTAGTGAAGCTACGGAAACTTCTGTGGGAAGAGTTCTATTCAACTATGATCTTCCTGAGGATTGGGAGTTCGTGAACGGGGAAATGACTTCCAAGGAACTGGAAAGAATAGTGAGCATTGTTATTGAAAAGTATGATCAAGAAACAGTAGAAGGTGTTTTGGATAAAATAAAAGAAACGGGTTTTAAGTACGCGACCATTTCCGGGGTAACCTGGGGGATGGGCGATCTGGTTGTTCCCAAAGAAAAAAAGAAAATCCTTGAAGACGCAGAGATCAAAGTAAAAACCATTGATGGTTATTTTACCAAAGGGCTACTTTCCACAGAAGAAAGGAACGCTAAGATTATCGAGATTTGGACCAAAGTTAAGTCTGAGATCGAACAATTGGTTCCTGGGGCCCTGCCTCCGGAAGGATCCGTGTCTACTATTATCAAGTCAGGGTCTAGGGGGTCTTGGAGCCAGCCCGTGCAGATGGCTGGCATGAAGGGATTGGTGATTAACCCGGCAGGCCAGATTATAGAATTGCCGGTGAGAAGTTCCTTTAAGGAAGGATTCAATGTTTTAGAGTATTTTATCTCTACGCATGGGGCTAGAAAAGGTACAGCAGATACCGCTTTGAGAACTTCTACGGCAGGATACTTAACCAGGCGCTTGGTTGACGTAGCTCACGAGGTAATTGTTGCGGAAAAGGATTGTGGCGCCACAGGATTTATGAATATTAAAAAAGAGGAAGCAGAGAATATCGGCCAAGACTTCGCCTTGAAGGTTGTTGGCAGGGTGGTGTCAGAGGATGTCAAGGAAGGGAGAAAAACAATAGTCAAAAAGGGAGAGGTTATTACCTGGGAAAAAGCAAGAAAAATAGAAAAGAGCGACAAAATAGAAGAGGTTTTCGTGAGGTCTCCCTTGGTTTGCCGGTCTAAAAGAGGGGTGTGTCAGAAATGTTATGGATGGGATCTCGGAAGGAACAAACTGATTGAATTGGGAGGCGCCGTAGGGGTGGTGGCAGCCCAGGCCATCGGGGAGCCGGGAACCCAGTTAACTATGAGAACTTTCCATACTGGAGGAGTGGCGGGGGGGTCTGGAGATATTACTTTTGGCCTGCCAAGAGTGCAGGAAATATTTGAAGCCAGAAAACCTAAAGGCAAAGCAGAAATCATTAAAGAAAAGGGGGAGGTAGTAGAGATAGATACCAAGAAGAGTGTAGTCAAAATAAAGGGGTCTTCGGGCAAGAAGAAAGATGTTATAGAATACAAAGTTCCGGAAGACACCGGCCTCTTGGTCAAAAAGGGAGATACTGTTGAAAGGGGACAGCAACTATTTGAGGGGAGCTTAGATCTGAAGGAACTCTATCGATTAAAAGGAAGAAACGCTGTCCAAGACTATATCCTCAAAGAAATCCAGAACATTTACGCCTCCCAAGGCGCTGTTATTCATGACAAGCACATTGAAGTAATAGTAAGACAGATGTTTTCCAGGGTTAGGGTGGAGGATCCGGGAGATACTAAACTTACAGACGGCCAATTAATTGAAATAGCTTCTTTCGAAGAAGAAAATGAAAAAGTTAAGAAAGACAAAAAGAAGGAGGCCATTGGCAAGGAGGTGCTTTTAGGCATATCCCGGGTGGCCCTTTCTACTGATTCTTTCTTGTCTGCTGCCTCTTTCCAGGAGACCTCAAGGGTGCTTATAAAGGCTTCCTTGGAGGGAAAAGTAGACAAACTCAAGGGGCTCAAAGAGAACGTGATTATCGGTAAGTTGATACCGGCTGGAACTGGCTTCAGAGCCTTTAAGAAATAGGAGATTTTGATATACTAGAAGGGAAGAAGGAGGTAAAACAAAAATACTGTGGCCAGGAAGAAAAGGAAAAAGAAAAAAGGCAAACAATTCATCTCTCTTTCGGGACGAACCAAGCAATGGATTTGGGGAATAATCCTTTTGTTGGTGGCCGTACTTGTGGCCCTTAGTTTTTTTAGTAAAGCAGGAATAGCAGGAAATTATTTTATGAAAGTTTCCCGTTTTGTCGTTGGAGAAACCATATTTGCTATTCCATTGATTTTTTTGGTAACGGGAGTGATTCTACTGACGGGCAAAGATGTTCTGGAAGAGAAAAAGAAGATTATAATATGGCCGGTTGTCTTGGCCGCGCTTCTTTTGATAATAGGGGCGACAGGAATACTGGCCTCTTTTAATCCGGAACTCAAAAACGGAGGGTGGCTGGGCTATTTAATAAGTTGGCCTCTTTTGAAATACTTTGGTATTTGGGCTACAGTCATTATATTTTTTACCCCCATGGCCGTAGGATTTTTGATCTTTTGGCAATTCTTAAAGCCTCTAAGAGATGATAAAAAACAGGAAAAAACCCCGGCAGAAAAACCTTCTCTTATGAAAAAAATCTTCAAGCCCAAGCTCAAGGTTAGAGAAGTTTCTTCTTATCCTGTTCAAGGAGAAAAAAAGGAGCCGGAAATAAGACCCAAAGAAATTTCTTCTCCTTCCCAGGACTTTCCTTCCGTTTCTAATTATGAGCCGCCTCCCTTGAGTCTTCTTTCCAAAGAGAAGGGGGCACCCGATAGCGGAGATACCAAGAATAATTCTGCTATTATCCAGAAGACCTTGGAAAATTTCGGCATTGATGTTTCTATGTCAGAAGTTAATATTGGCCCTGCTGTCACCCAGTATGCTTTAAAGCCCGAAGAGGGAGTAAAGCTTTCCAAAATTACGGGACTTTCCAATAACTTAGCCCTTTCTCTGGCCTCTCACCCTATCAGGATAGAGGCGCCTATCCCGGGAAGGTCTTTGGTGGGCATAGAAATTCCCAATAAAGAAAGAGCCCAAGTAAGATTGGGCAATCTGCTGGAATCTTCTGCCTTTCAGAATTCTGCCGGCAATCTGACTCTGGCTTTAGGGAAAGACGTTTCCGGCTTTCCTCTTTTTGCAGATCTCACCCAAATGCCTCATTTGCTGGTAGCGGGGAGTACGGGTTCAGGAAAAACCATTTTCTTAAACAGTTTAATCTTAAGTTTGCTTTACCAGCCGAATAATTCCGTTAAAAGCGGGGGGCCTGACCATTTGAGATTTATTCTAGTGGATCCTAAAAGGGTGGAGTTCCCGGTATACTCTGAACTTCCTCATCTTCTCTGTCCTGTTATTTATAACGCCACTCAGACAGTAAATGCTCTAAAATGGCTTATCTCTGAGATGGAAAGAAGGTTTGATGTTTTGGCAGAACAAGGAGTAAGAAATATTAACGGCTACAACGAGAAAATAATTAAAAAAGGAGAAGCGCCTTTGCCCTTTATTGTTCTGATCATCGATGAACTGGCAGATCTTATGGCGGCCAAGGGCAGAGAAATTGAGGCAGAGGTTGTCAGGTTGGCCCAGATGTCCAGGGCGGTAGGAATTCATTTGGTTTTGGCTACTCAAAGACCCTCAGTAGAGGTGATTACAGGACTTATTAAAGCAAACATTACTTCTAGGATTACCTTTCAAGTTGCCTCCCAAGTGGACTCTCGTACTATTATAGATAGTTCCGGGGCTGAAAAATTGTTAGGAGCAGGAGATATGCTTTATGTTTCTTCCCGCAATCCTAAACCAAAGAGAATACAGTCCTCCTTTATTTCTGAAAAAGAAGTCAAAAAAGCAGTAGACCATATTGAAAAAAACGTCAAAGAGGGGACGGAAATGAATCCCGATCTGATTCAAAAAATAGATCGGGGAGAGGAAGGCGCAGAAGAGGGCTGCGGAGGAGGATTTGCAGGAGAAGATGCTCTCTATGAACAGGCGAGGGATTTGGTTTTGGAAACCCATAAAGCTTCGGCCTCTTTTCTGCAAAGGCGTTTGAGGGTAGGATATGCCAGAGCCGCCCGGCTAATTGATATTTTAGAAGAAAAGGGAGTGATAGGCCCCTCTCAGGGAGCCAAGCCCAGAGAGGTTTACGGTGAACCTCAGCAGGAAGAAAAGCCAGAAGACGATGAATGGGAAAAAGTTTAATTTGACATTAACTACTAAAACTTTTATTTTAAACCAATGGCAAAAAAGAAAAAAGAAGAAAATAAGGATTTGCAAGAGGCGGTTAATGAAATAAAACAGAAATTCGGGGAGGGTGCTATTATGAAGTTGAATGAAATAAAGAAGGTGGATATAGGGGTAATTCCTACGGGTTCTATCTCTTTGGATCTTGCCCTAGGGGTAGGCGGAATTCCCAGAGGAAGGGTTATTGAAATCTTCGGTCCCGAAGCGAGCGGAAAGACTACTGTTGCCCTTCATATTTTAAAAGAAGCCCAGAAAAGAAAGGGAGTGGGCGCCTTTGTAGATGTAGAACATGCCTTAGATCCTAGTTACGCCAAAAAGATTGGAGTTAATCTTAACGATCTTTTAATTTCTCAGCCGGATTCTGGAGAGGAGGCTCTCCAGATAGTAGAAAGTTTGGTAAGGTCAGGAGAAGTGGACGTAGTTATTATAGATTCTGTGGCCGCTCTGGCGCCTAAGGCTGAAATAACAGGGGAGATGGGAGAGTTTCAGATAGGGCTTCAGGCAAGATTAATGTCTTCTGCCCTTAGAAAGTTATCTGCTATTGTGGCTAAGACCAAAACAATAGTTATTTTCTTGAACCAAACCAGAATGAAGATAGGCGTAATGTTTGGGTGCCTTAATTATAAATCAAAAATAAATCTTTCTGATGGAACAACTGAATGGATAGGAAGACTAGTAAACCAGAAAAAGAAAGCAGAGGTTTTATCGTATGATTGGAAACAAGGAAAAGTTGTAGCAAGGCCGGTGGTGAATTGGTACCGTAATGGTAGCGCGGATAAGTTTTTGCAGATCACCGCTTATAAGCCATATGGTAATGGTGGAACAAATTTTGCTTGTACTTTAAATCATCCGATTCTTACTCCTGCCGGGTGGAGGAAAGCTAAAGATATCGCAACCGGTGATAAAATAATGATCGCCGCCCCATTTAGATTAAGTGATTTTCAATTGGAAATAATAAGGGGCAGTCTTCTTGGCGATGGAAGTTTAAGCTCGACAAGCCGTAGGAAATCATCGGGAGTGCGATTTCGACTGGGACATGTCTTAAAACAAAAAAAATATTTAGAATGGAAAGCAAGTTTATTTAAAAATATTCCTTATTATATTTTTAGCGATAAAAAGAGTATTAGGTTTGATTTAACTCCTCTTCCCGAGCTTTATTTTTTGAGAAAAGAGATGTATAAGAGAAATTATAAGTTTTTATCGGCTGATGCTTTAGCTAATCTTACTCCATTGTCACTTGCAATTTGGTATATGGATGATGGCTCTCTTGTTATTAGGAATAAAGCTGGAGATAGGGGAAGAATTGCTATGGTGGTAAAAAAAATACATCCACGAAGCAGGAAGGCACTACAAGAATTATTAGAAAATCGTTACGACATAAAAACAAGGTTAAGTCTACGTGGCAAGAATAAACAGCCGATATTATCTTTTGATCAAAAAAATACAGATAAATTTTTGTCTCTAATAAAAAGATATGTTCATTCCTCTATGGATTATAAACTTTTGCCACAATATCGAGGTAAATTTTCAGTTAAGCCTGTATTCAATAAGGTTTTTCTGAAGCCAATCGCAGTACCTGTTTTGGATATTAAGGAGAAGCCCAAAACGCGCAGTATGATGCGTTTTGATATTCAGGTGGCGCAAACTCATAATTTTTTAGCCGATGGTGCTATCGTTCATAATAGCCCGGAAACCACCTCCGGCGGGCTGGCTCTGAAATTCTATTCCTCTGTCAGAATTAACTTAAGGAGATCAGCCAAGATAAAGAAAAAGGACCAGATAATAGGAAATAGAGTGAGGGCAAAGATAGACAAGAACAAAGTTGCTGCTCCTTTCAAGATTGCAGAGTTTGATATTTATTATAACGAAGGAATTTCTTATCTTACCGATTTAGTGAACTTAGCCTTAAAACACAATATAGTAAAACAGGCCGGGAGTTGGTATCAGTATAATAACAAAAAGCTAGGCCAGGGCATGGAAGCCACCAAAGAGTTTCTTAAAGAAAACCCCGACGTAGTTAAAGAAATTAAGAAAGATGTAATGGAGGCTGAAAAGGAATAAAAAAAGCGCCCCTTGAAAGGGGCTGCTTTTTAGAGCGCAGGGTTGGAACTACTCATCTCTCTGAGAAGCCAGAGAATGGGTGATTTCAAGGCTTGCCGACGAGGCATAGTCTTGCGCTACGGGGAGGAGGCGTAACGAAGAAATCATTCATTCTCTGGCTTCCCGAAGGGCGTTAACATTTTACCTCATCTGCGCGAGTTTTCTTCGTCGACGATGCATCAAGGCATCGCCTCCTCAAAAGAACTCGCACACCTGAAGCAAAATCTAAACGCTCAGAGGATGATAGTTCAAATCCTGCACTCTTTGCTCCTTATTTCTCTGTTGCAGACAACAGGCCCACATTACGGGCTCTTTTTATTGCTTTGGCTAACTGTCTTTGATGCTTGGCGCAGACACCGGTTTTCTTTCTGGCTTTTATTTTTCCTAAACCCGAAACAAAGTTCTTCAGGTTGTTTGTGTCTTTAAAATCTATTTCTTTAATATTTCTCTGACAAAAATAGCAGTTCATAAGTTTGGGGCGCAGGGCTCTGATTGCTCATCTCTCTGGCTTCCCGAAGGGCGTTAATATTTTACCTCATCTGCGCGAGTTTTCCTCGGGGCGAGGCGTCAAGGCATCGCTTCCTCAAAAGAACTCGCATGTCCGAAGCAAAATCTTAATGCTCAGAGGATGACAGTTCAAATCCTACGCTCATTAGAAGGGAATGTCTTTTACATCCACGTCATTTTCTTTTTGGTCTTTGTCCTTGTTATTGTTTCCGTCTTCTTCGATTACCGGAATCTCTTCTGTCTGCTCTTGTTGTTTTGGCTGTTGCCGCTGTTGGGAGGCGGAAGAGTCGTTTTTGGGGCCCATCTGGATATTCTCTGCTATAATCTCTGTTTTGTATCTTTTGTTGCCGCTTTGGTCTTCCCAGCCGTGGGTTTGAATCCTTCCTTCTATTAGGGCAAGGTTTCCCTTCTTAAGATACTGAGAGATAATCTCTGCTAATCTGCCCCAGGCCACTATGTTGTGGAACTCGGTGCTTTCTTTTTTCTCTTTGCTTTGAGAGTCTGTCCAGGTCCTGTTGGTGGCCAGCCCGAAACTGCAAACTGTCTGCCCGGAGGGGGTACTTCTGCTTTCCGGGTCTTGAGTTAGGCGGCCTACAACAATGGCTTTGTTTAAATTCATAAAACTATTCTTTAAGAATTTCGTTTATTTTTTTGTCGATTTCTCTTAAACCGACCTTTTTATCTTGCTCTCTCCGCTTAGGAGATAAAGATGGTTTCTTTTGCTCTGATTGATTTTTTGTCGTTGTCATACACCTCAGAACGCTGGCTTCTTCTTCAACTTTCTTTTTTAAGGGATCCAAGGATTCGGGGTTCAAGGCGAAAAGAAAAGTTATCAAAAAACCCTCTTGGTGTTGTTTAATCTGATAACCGAACTTTTTCTTAACGGGCTTCAATTCTTTTTGAAGAACCCCGGATTGTTCTGATATTGCGTTTTTTATCTTTTCCGACACCCCGGCGATGCCTTCTTCTAAGAGGGTCGGGGGCAAGAGACAGGTTAATTCGTAGGTTTTCATATTTTGAATTCTATTATATCTCCGTCTTCCACTATATTATCTTTGCCAACTGTTTTTACCAAGCCGGCTTCCTTGGCTTTAGTCCAAGAACCTGTTTTTACCAAATCATCATATTTTAATATCTCGGCTCTGATAAAGCTCTCTTGGAAATCAGAATGAAGCTGGCCTGCGGCTTCAAAAACAGAAGCCCCTTTTTTGAGAGTTAAGGCTCTTGATTCCTTGAAGCCGGCTATGGTATAGAAAGTTATTAAATCAAGGATAGTATAGCAAACTGATATCAACTGGTCAAGTTTGGAGGCAATTCCTAGTTCTTTTGTCTCTTGTTCTGTGAGGTCTGTCAGGTCTTCTTCTGTTTTGGCGTCGATGACAAAAGAGTTTTTCTCGGGAGGGGTAAAGCCCTCCTCTTTTACATTAAAAAGGTATAATTTGGGCTTTAAGGTTAATAGCTGATATTCTTTTATCTCTTCTTTTTCTTCCTCTGTCAGTTCTGCGTCTTTTCTTTCCAACAAACTACCCTTTATCTTTTTTAGGGAATTTAGTTTTTCAGGGGACTCTTTTTCCACTTTGTCAATAGCCCTGTCTATGGTTTCAATATCTTTCATTATCAGTTCTGTGTCCATGGTTTTGATATCTCTCTCTGGGTCTGCTTTTTCTCCGCTAGGGGAGGGAAAAACTCTTACCACTTCTATAATGGCGTCACATTCTCTTATCTGGGCCAAAAACTGATTTCCCAGCCCCTCTCCCTTGTGGGCGTTTTCTACCAAACCCGCGATATCTACAAACTCAATAATGGTTTCTGTGGTTTTTTCGGGCTTTATAATAGCAGAAATCTTTTTTAACCTTGGATCTGGCGCATTAACCACTCCTACGTTGGGATCTACTGTAGTAAAAGGATAATCTGCTATTTCTACCTGGTTTTTGGTGATAGCATGGAACAGGGTAGATTTCCCTGCGTTGGGCAGCCCCGCTATTCCTACTGAAAAAGACATATTTAACTTAAAAGGATAAATTTGCTATAATCTAAAAAGTGCAGGATTTAAACCATCATTTTCTGAACGGCTTAAACCCTGTACTCTAATAGTATAATAAAAGAGCATGAACATCAACCAAGACATATTCAGGTCTTACGACATCAGGGGAATTTATCCCGAAGACCTTAATGACAGATCAGCCCGCATCATAGGTCGTTATTTTGTCGAATACACCAAAGCCCGCAATGTGGTTGTGGGACGCGATGCGAGGGTCTCCTCTCCTGCCTTGTTTCGGTCGCTGTCCCGGGGCATAACAGAAGGAGGGGCAGATGTATACAGTTTAGGAGAGGTGCCCACAGAGACTTTGTATTTTGCCGCTGCTTTCTACAATTATGACGCAGGCGTTATGATTACGGCCAGCCATAATCCCAAAGAATACAACGGACTAAAGATGTTAAAGAAAGAGGACAAGGAGATAAAGGTGGTCAGGGGGGGAGACATGGCAGGGGTGGTTGACAAGGAGGAATTTCTTTCTCAGAGAAGGGGGGAGATAAACAACCAAAATATATGGGAGGACTATCTGAACCATGTTTTATCCTTTGTTAAACTAGATGAGATAGCCCCTTTCAAAGTAGTGGCCGATGCCGGCAATGGCATGGCAGGTAAAAGCCTTTCCTTCTTAAGGCCCAAGCTTCCTGTTGAGATAATTCCTGTTAATTTTGATCTTGACGGCAATTTTCCAAACAGATCTCCCAATCCTCTAGAAGAAGGAGCGGAAGCCCAAGCAGCAAAAGAGGTTTTAAAGAATAAAGCAGATCTGGGCTGCATGTTTGATGGAGACGGGGACAGGGTGTTTCTGTTTGACGAAAAAGGTAACAGGGTGAGGGCGGATGTTACTTTACTCATTTTGGCCAGGCACTTCTTAAAGAAACAATCTGGGGCTGCTATTGTTTACAACAATGTTTGTTCTAAGGCAGTCCCCGATTTTATAGAAAAGTGGGGAGGCAGGCCTGTCCGGGCCCCGGTCGGATTTGTTAATGTTAGAGAAAAAATGATAGAAAATAGAGCAGTCGTAGGAGGAGAACTTTCCGGACACTACAGCTTCAAAGACAACTTTTATCTGGATTCCGGAATGATTTCTCTGTTAATAATTCTTCAGGCGGTTTCAGAGGCGAGAAAGCCGGTTTCTGAGATGGTTTCAGAGCTCTCTCCATACGCTAAAGGGGCTGAAATTAACTTTAAGGTAAAAGATAAAGAAAAGACGATAGAGAAGATTAAGCAAAAGTATTCTGACGGGGAACAGGATTTTCTTGACGGGGTAACGGTCAGTTACGAAAATTGGTGGTTTAATCTTCGTCCTTCCAATACAGAGCCTGTCCTAAGGCTTACTATCGAAGCAGACAATAAAGAAATTTTGGGAGAAAAAGAGAAAGAACTGAAAAAAATTATTTCAGAATAAAAAAAGAGGCAGCCAATATGGCTGCCTCTTTTTCTGTCAACATTTAAAGCAAACCAATCTGCGGAGGACGGGCCTCCGCAGAAAAATGTGGGAGGCCCGTCCTCCCACATTTTACTGAAAAGTGGCAAGAGTATTTAAGGAAGCAGACAATTAATTAACTGTCAATTATATTCCATGGCTTGAACAAAAAACAGCTCTGCCGTTGGAGGAGAGCTGCTTCTAGAATAAAGTTATGCTATCAGGCCCATTGCCTCTTTCGCTTCTTTTAATGTGGATCGGGCTATTTCCCGCGCTTTTCTCGCTCCTTGGTTTAGCACTTTTTCTATCCGAGAAGGGTTAGAAAGCAACTCTTCTCTTTTGTTGCGGAAGGGCTCTAATCTCTGAATAAGCAAGTTGACCAATTCTTTTTTAAGGTCGGAATAACCTTTTTCCTTAAATTCTTTTTCCAGGGTTTTGATATCTTTGTCTGAGAATAAACTGTAAATGGCGAGAAGATTGGAAACCCCGGGCTTGTTTTCGGGATCATGCTTTATCTCGCTTCCCGCATCTGTTACCGCAGACATAATATTTTTTTTAATGGTTTCTGGTTTGTCAAACAAGGAAACATAATTGGAAGGCCCTAGAGATTTGGACATTTTTTTCTCGGGATTATTAAGTGCCATTATTTTGGCTCCGGCGTGGGAGAGATAGGGCTCTGGTAAGACAAAAATCTTGCCAAATTTCTGGTTGAATCTTTTGGCTATGGTTCTGGTCAGTTCTATGTGCTGAACTTGGTCTTTGCCTACGGGAACCTGCCCTGCTTTGTATATTAAAATATCAGCTGCCTGCAGGATGGGGTAGTTTAAAAGCCCTGCGTTAATATCTTTTTTGAACTGTTGGGACTTCTCTTTGTACTGGGTCATTCTCTGAAGATCGCCCACAGGACAGACGGTATTTAAAAGCCAGCACAATTCTGTATGTTCTGGAATATGGGACTGGACAAAGAGAACACTTTTTTTGGGGTCTAATCTGGCTGCTAAATACTCGGTGGCTGTTTCTATTATCTTCTTTTGAAGATCTTTGGGATTATAGGGGGCGGTTAAAGAGTGGAGGTCTGCTATCAAAAAGAAGGTCTCATTCTTTTTTTGAAGTTCGATCCACTGCTTTATAGCCCCTAGGTAATTCCCTATATGAAGCGATCCTGTAGGCTGAATGCCGCTTAAAATTCTCATATTTTAAACTTCAATTACCACGGGCAGAACCATGGGGCGCCTTTGGGTTTTGGCGTACAGGAAATCTCCTAATTTGTTCCTGATCTCGTTTTTGACATAAACCCAGTTCACGGCTCCGCCCTGGCCCGTGGCCGTGTTTACTATACTTACTACTTTTTTTCTTGTTTCAGAAAGAAGTTCTTTTGACTCTCTTAAATAGATAAATCCTCTAGAGATAATATCAGGAGAACCCTTTACTCTTCCTGCTTGCCTGTCTATCGCTACTACAATAACAAACATTCCGTCCCTTGATAACAATTGCCTGTCCCTTAAAACTATTTCTCCGACATCTCCTACACCCAATCCGTCAACCATAACGGGATCGGCGGGTACGGTTTTTGGAGCAAAAGAGAAACTCTCTTTACTCAAATTAACTACCTTTCCGTTCTCTGCCAGGATTATTCTCTTTTTAGGGATGTTTTTCATTTCTGCGATTTCCGCGAGGTTGTACATCATGGAGTACTGTCCATGTACCGGCATAAGGAACTTAGGTTTCATTAAATCAATCATTTCTTTCAATTCCTCTTCCTGGGCGTGGCCTCCTGCGTGGATATCCATCATCTTGTAATGAAAGATATTGGCATCTTGTTTATAAAGGGAGTCTTTTAGGGTCTGGACTGACCTTTCGTTTCCAGGAACCACAGAAGAAGAAAATATTATAGCATCTCCCTTCTTAATGCGAAAGAATTTATGCTCTTTGTTGGCAATTCTCATTAATATCGCGCTTCCTTCTCCCTGGGCCCCGGTGCAGAGAACGGTTGTTTCTGAATCAGGAGACTTGTGGGCGTCTTTGGCTTTGATGATGGTGTCTCTTTTGGTTTTTAGATATTTTAGTTTTCTGGCTATTTCAATATTGCTTTTCATTGAATATCCGTCAATAACAACTTTTCTTCCGTATTTTTCCGAGAGAGTAATAATCTGCTGGGCTCTATTTAAAAGAGAGGCAAAAGTTACAGCAATAATCCTGTTTTTTCTTGATTGCTTGAATATTTCTTCAAGATTTCGGGATATAGTCTGCTCAGACAAAGAATGTCCTTCCTCCTCCGCTCCGGTAGAGTCTGACATCAGAAGAAGAACGCCGTTATTTCCTATTTCCCTTAATTTTTTAAAGTCAGTCGGCCTGTCATTAATCGGGTTCTTGTCAAACTTAAAGTCTGAAGTGAAGACAATATTGCCCAGATCCGTTTTTATCACTATTCCCAGATTGCCCGGAATATTGTGGTTTTCATGAAAAAATTCAAGAAGAAAGGGGCCGAGCCTTCTTTTGTCTCCGGGTTTTACGCTGCTGATATCCAGTTTGGGCGCTTTGGGAAAATCATCCTGTCTTTTGATAATAATCCCCCGGGTGAGGTCTGAGGTGTATATCTTCGGATTGCCCAACTTATTCATAACATAAGGGATAGCCCCGATGTGGTCGTAGTGGCCGTGGGTTATGGCGATTCCTACGATCTTGTCTTTTTTATCTTCGAGATATTTTACAGAAGGAATAATGTAGTCGATGCCCGTCGTATTCTCTTCCGGGAACTTAAGGCCCAAATCCAATACCAAAATTTTCCCTTTGTATTCGAAAAGGGTCATATTCTTGCCAACCTCCCCTAGTCCTCCCAGGGGAATAATCCTTAAATCCTCTTTTTTATTTTTCATATTGTTTATGCCGAGGGTGGGACTCGAACCCACAAGGGTTTCTCACCCAACAGCTCCTGGGGCTGCCGTGTTTTCCAATTTCACCACCTCGGCCTATCCTTTTTTTAAAAATTCTAAATCCTCAGGCACAGATTGTAGGGCCTCTTGGATCTTTAATTCCGGAACCTTGGGATAGTTGTTGTTTTTTATCCAACCGTTTAGGGTGTAAAAATAGCACCCTCCCTTCATTTTTTGGATGGGAGTGTAATCGCTTTGCGCTGCTTTAGCCATCCAGTTTGCCATTTTGAGATCTTTGTCTGAAGGATTAATGGTAATGTGGGCGTAATCTGAAGGGATTACAGCCGCTTCTCCCTTTTTCGCTCTGATAGCGGATACATCTTCTATCTTCTCTCCCCCTTTTTGCATAAAGAAAATGGCTTCGCCTTCCAGGACAATGTACAATTCGGGGTATTCTCCTACATGCTCGTGGCCCTTAGTTTTCACATACTCTTCACCCATCATTCTTGAAGGGATTATAGTAATGTCATATCTTAAGCCCTCTTTCTCTTTCATCCCCCGGTACATATAATAAAGTTCCAGATTAGGGGCTTTCTTCAGCCACTCTTTGTCGTAAATAACATCCCTCATGTCATTAAGGTGTCTGACATCGGGTCTTTTGTTTTTGAGATTTATTTCCATTCTCTCTTCGTTTTAATATACCACTTTTCGATATTTAGGAAACGCTTGGAGGGCTCTGCTATTTTCTGGCAATCAACGTTTTTAATTTCCTTTGAGACAAAATAAATGTAGTCCGGGCTGTAAAGGAGAATAGCAGGCCTTTCCTTTAAAAGGATTTCTTGGAGCTGATTTAGTTTTTCTTTATTATCTTCTGCGCTTTGCCTTATTCCCTCCATCAATTTATCTGCTTTTTGGTTTTCAAAGAGAGCAAGATTCAATCCCGGGTCTTTTATCTGGGAAGAGTGCCAGAAGGGGAAGGGGTCGGGTATGGCCCCGAGGACTTCTCCGAAGAGAAGGGCGTTATAATCTCTCGGCTTGATATAGTTCTGCTCTAATTGAGAAATTCCCACCTTATGGACTGAGATCTCAACTCCTATTTTAGCCCACTGTTCCTTAATGACTTCTCCCAACCTCTCCATCTGGGGTTGATTAACAGTAACTAGAGAAAACTTTAAAGGAATAACAATTTCTGGCTCTTCAAAACAAACCTCATTCAGTTTTTCCCGGGTGCCCTCTTTGACGTTTCCGTTCCCTGAACTTAGGTCGAAAGGGGCAAGGATTTCCTGTTTGTATTTTTCCTGGAATTTTATTACGGCCTCCTCTGTTTTTGGTCCGAAGTATCCGGTTATTTCTCCTTCAGGATAGATATCTGAAAATTTGGCAAGACACTTTTGGAGTTCTTCTACTTCATTTTCCTGAGATCCTTTGCTCAAATCTTTTTCAAAAATGAATGCCCTTTCTTTTTCTGCCTGTTTTTGCCTTAATCCGTCTTTTAACTCAAACCCTGCCTCTTCTAGAAGTTGGTTTGCTTTTTTTAGATTAAACCTCGCTGTTTCTTTTTTCTCTAATCCGTAAATGTCAGGAAGAAGGGGAGAGTAGGCGACTTTTTCTCTTGCTTCTTTATTTTTCAACCCTAGCACCTTTTCAACAATCTCTTCTTTATTAAGAGCTGCTTCCAGGGCCTCTCTTATCTTCTCCTCTTTAAAAAACTCTTTTTGACTTGAATTTAAAAATATTGCGAAGTAGCGGGGAAGGGAAAAATTGTATCTATTCCAGTCTGCATCAATCATTTTTGGTAAAAAGGCAGAAAATCCTGTAATTTCTCCTCCCCGGGCCTCTTTTATTAATTCTTCTTCTGTTTCCTTGAACAAAAACTTTATTTCCGAGATATAAGGAGAATCTCCGTGGTAGTAGGAGTTTTGAGAAAGAGCAAGAGATTCTATCTGGTTGGGTTGCTTCTGCTTTATTTCTTTAATTTTGTAGGGCCCAGACCCTATGGGCTTTAAATTATATACCTCTAAGGGAAAATTCTCTGCTGATACATTCTTCCAGATATGCTGGGGCAGGATCTTAACAGTGCAGTTTTCAATAAAGGCTGCATAGGGCTTGTCTATCTCAAACTTCACTGCCAGGTCCCCTATTTTCTCAACCCCTACCCCCACCCAGTTGGGTATAAGGGGGCTCTTGTAAGACGAGTCCTGGATTTTCTTTATGGTAAACACTACGTCATCTGCTGTTAAGGGGGTCCCGTCCTGCCACTTTAGTCCTTCTTTTAAATAAAATTTGTAAACCTTGCCGCTTTCTTCTATTTTATATTTCTGGGCCAAGTCAGGTACCATCTTAAGGTCTTTGTCGTATTTCATTAGTCCCGAGAACAGCAACTGGGTCAGGGCTCGGTCAACTTCAGAGTTGGCGTATAAGGGATTAATAAATCTTGGTTGTCCGACCACTCCTTCTATGTGGGTTCCTCCTTTGGCGGGTATAGCCCGGGTATTATTCAGATAAAGGCTTTTTGCCAAAAAGACAGCAGAACTTAGGGCGAGAACAACAAAAACAGCAAGGATTATTTTCTCCTTTCTGCTTAAGACGCTGAAAAATTTTTTCCATTGGCCCCTTGAAGGCCACCTTCTTGTGTTTAAGAATTTCATATCAGGCCCCCTTCTAGATAATTAGATGGAAGATTGCTAACAAGAGAAAGATGATAGCGCAAACCACAGTAGCCCAGTAGATCTTTTTCTCAATTCCTCTCCGGGTGGAATAAAAAGAACCACCTTCCCCTCCGAAAGCAGATCCCAGGGCTGCTCCCCTTTGTTGCAAGAGGATAAAAGTAATTAAGAGGACGGAAACTACGATTTGAGCAATATTGATGATATTAGACATGTTTAATCTTTTTTTCGGTAAGGAACAAAAAACAAATTAAGCAGCCAAAGAATAACGGTAGTCCAAAGAAGCGACATAAACCCTGTTATTTCCAGGTCACTCGGGAAAAGAACATCTACGACTATCCAGACAAGAAGTAAGTTTAACACAAGAGTGAAAAGTCCCAAAGTGATTATTCTCAGGGGCAGGGTTATGGCTTTAAGAGCGGGTTTTACTGCAAAGTTTGCGATTCCTAGTATGGCACCTGCCATAATAAGGGGCTTTAACGCTCCTGAGAATTCTACTCCGGAAACAAAGCGGGCCGCTAAGAAAATTGTTAATATTCCTGCTATTATCTGAAACAGGAGTTTTGCTATCATTTTCTAATACTATCAGGAAATTATTATCAGGTCAATCTTTCTCTTAGTTTTCTATGGTATTTTATAGCGAATCTATGGGACTCATCTCTTAGATACAAAATCAGGTTTGATATCTCTTGAGGGAGGTTTTTTAGCAGCAAGGGATCTTTTTTGTTTTTCAGAAAAAGTTTGTTTTCTCTTTTGGCCAGAGAAGCGACAAAAATATGGGGAATATTCTTTGTTGCTTCTATCCCTGCGTTTAACTGGGCCCTTCCCCCGTCAATTAAAATCATTTCAGGATAAGGCCATTCAACGTGCCTTAATCTTCTTTTCAAGGTTTCTTTGAGCATGGCGATGTCATTGGGTTTTCCCGATATCTTTATTTTGTATTTTCTATAGAGATCTTTTTTAGGTTTTCCTTTAATAAATACTGCCTGAGAGCCCGTGGCTTTTTGGCCCTGAATATTGGAGATATCATAGGCCTCTATTTTTTCTATATCTTTTTCTGTAACTTCTTTTAAACCTTTTTTGACAACCCTCCAGTCTGTTTCTTTTTTAGGCCTTATTATTTTGGTTTGGGCTATTATTCTTTCCAGAGAGTCTATCTTATCTCTTATTTCTGCTGCTCTCTCATATCTCTGATCTTTGGAGGCCCTTGCCATTTCCTTTTTAAGGTTTCTTATAACAGAGGACTTCTTTCCTTCCAAAAACTGTTTTAGGTTTTTAACATTCTTTTTGTATTCTTTAATATCGGGGGCAGGCCCCGGACAAAGATTTAAATGGCAAAAAGGGCACAGTTTATCGGGATGGTTTTTGATCGTGTAATAGGGGAATACCTTTCTTAAGGTCTTCAGGGCTCTTTTTAGGGGCCCTCCTTCTATGAAGGGGCCGATATATTCTGTTTTCTTTCGGGGCACGGGCTGGTGAGTTATCTTGATACAAGGAAGATCCTCTTTGTCTATTTTGATATAAAAGTAGTTTTTGTCGTCTTTCCAGAGAACATTGTATTTCGGTTGATATTTTTTGATCAATTCTGCCTCCAATATCAGGGCTTCTATTTCAGAATCTGTTTCAATGTATCCTATTTTTTTTACCTTTTCCATAAAAAGGTTGTCCCTGTAAGAGGGCTGGTTGAAATGACTTTTTACTCTGGTTTTCAGATTTCCTGCTTTGCCGATATAAAGGAAGGAGTTGCCCTTTTTGAAAGCGTAAACTCCGCAGGCAGCAGGAAGGTTGTCAGTCTTAGAAACAAAATAGAATTTTTCCATAGCCTTATTATTTTAAGATAAAAGAAGGCTGATTTCAAGATTAAATAAAAAAAGGCTGATTTCAAGATTAAATGCTGGTTCATATAATAGTATCCGGAAAAATGTGGGAGGCCCGTCCTCCCACATTTTTGTTTTCAACCTTAAAATTTTGTGGGAGGCCCGTCCTCCCACAAAACTCCCATAAAAACCGCGGAGTTTTCCGCGGAAAACATTTTACAGGCTTAGAGGTGCATCATATGTTTCTGAGCCTGGACAGATTAGG